>NZ_JAGRQM010000005.1:0-334092 GCF_018132775.1 Gordonia sp. SCSIO 19800
GAAAGTGCCTTCTGAGCTGGAATGTTTTGTGTCTCAACACCACCAATCATTCCAGCTCAGAGGGCATTTTCACGTTACCGACACCCCGAACCCATCCACGGATCCAGGCTCAGGGAGCAGGGGCTGGGACCTGAGGTTGTGTGGTTCTTTCGGATCAGGCGGAGCGGACCTCCGGCGACCGCGCCTCGGGCGAGAGCTTGCGGTTGAGGAGGTCGAGATCGTCGGCGTCGGACAGCACGGAGTACTCGGAGTCGTCGGGCTGGGCGAGCAGTTCCGGCAACTCGGCCAGCTCCTCGCGTAGCCGCCCGAGGTTGGCGGCGATGTCCTGACGCGTGCGATCAGCCGCCTGCGCGAGTTCGCGTGATCGATCGAGTCGTTCGGTCGCGATGTCGAGCGCGGTCTGACGGATGTGTGCCGCCTCGTCGAGTGCGCGTTCGCGCTGATCGGCGAGTTCGGCATCATGGCGTTCCCGCTCGGCCCGGCGTTCGGCGGCGCTGACCGCCTCGAGTTCGGCGACCTCGGCTTTCGCCTTCTCCACCACTCGGCGGGCCTCGTCCTTGGCGGCCTGCATGGTCTTGGTGTGTTCGGCCTCCATCGCGGCGGTGCGCTCGGCGATGAGGCGGGCGGACTCCGACTCGTTGGCGGCCGCGGTCTCCTTGACCTGCCGTGCCCGGGCGGCGGCCTCGTCGACCAGCTTCTTCGCGGCCGTGCGTGCCTCGCCCCGGACGCGCTCGGCGTCGGTCGCGGCCGACGACCGCATGTCGGCGGCCTCCTGGCGCGCGATGGACAGCGTCTCGGCGGCTTCGGCGGCCGCTTCGGCGCGCATCTCCGACGCTTCGTCGGACGCCAGCTGCAGCATCCGCGACAGTCGCTCGCTCATCCCTTGCGCGGTGGTCGGCGGGACCGAGAGCTTGTCGACCTCCCGGCGCAGTTCGGCTATCTCGTCGCGCGCGTCCTCGAGATGCGCGGCGAGTTCGTGTGCGTTGGCGGTGGCGGCGTCGCGATCGGCGGCGAGGACGCGCAGATCGGCGTCGAGGCGCTGGAGGTGATCGGCGACCTGCTCACGGTCATAACCGCGCATCACGATCGCGAAGGGCAATTGCCGTGCGGGACCTGGCATGGCGGCCAGTGTATCGGAGAGAGTGCGGGATCTCCTCGACGTCGGCGACGCCGTGCGTGGAGGTGCCGAGCCGGCCGGTCCACGGATGGGAGCGGCCGGCTCGGCATGTCGAGTCAGCTAGCGGCGCAACGGTTTTCGGCCGTTGCGGCGGATCAGTGTGCGGTGGCGGCGGGTTCCACGAGTTCGAGCAGCACGCCGCCCGCGTCCTTGGGGTGGACGAAGTTGATGCGGGAGCCCGCGGTGCCCCGCTTCGCGGCAGGATAGAGGACCCGGACGCCGGCTTCGGTGAGTCGTGCCGTGACCGCGTCGACGTCGGTCACCCGCACGGCGAGCTGCTGGAGCCCAGGACCGTTGCGGTCGATGAACTTGGCGATCGTCGACGACTCGTCGAGCGGGGCGAGCAACTGGATGACCGCACCGGTGCCGCCGGCCGGGCCGACCATGGCCTCCTCGACGCCCTGCTCGGCGTTCGTCTCCTGATGCAGCGTCTCGAACCCGAGGTGGGTGGCGTACCACTCCTTGGCGGCGTCGAGATCGGGGACGGCGATGCCGACGTGATCGATGGCGACGATCAGGTCGGAGATGAGTGCGGTGGCGCTGGGGTCCGTTGCTGAGGAAGACATGGGACAACGGTAGCGTTGAGGTGTTGAGCGCACAGAGCGGGCGCTCGGTTGGCCCCCTATCTAGACACTTCCCGGAGGTTCCCTCATGACTTCGACTGCCGACAAGACCACGGTCATCGTCGCCGGCGCACGCACCCCCTTCGGCCGCCTGCTGGGCTCCCTGAAGGACTTCAGCGGGGTCGATCTCGGCGCGGTCGCCATCAAGGGCGCACTCGAGCGGGCCGGCGTTCCGGCATCCGAGGTCGAGTACGTGATCATGGGCCAGGTGCTGACCGCGGGGGCCGGTCAGATGCCCGCCCGCCAGGCCGCGATCAAGGCCGGCATCGGCTGGGACGTCCCGACCCTGACCATCAACAAGATGTGTCTGTCGGGGATCGACGCGATCGCGCTGGCCGATCAGCTCATCCGGGCCGGCGAGTTCGACGTCGTCGTCGCCGGCGGCCAGGAGTCGATGACCCAGGCGCCCCATCTCCTGCCCAACAGCCGCGGCGGCTTCAAGTACGGCAACACCGAACTCGTCGACCACATGGCGTTCGACGGGCTCTTCGACGCCTTCACCGATCAGCCGATGGGGGCGCTGACCGAGCAGGGCAACGACGCCGACGGGTTCACCCGTGAGCAACAGGACGAGTTCGCGGCACGAAGCCACCGGCTCGCCGCAGCCGCGTGGAAGAACGGCGTCTTCGACGACGAGGTCGTGCCGGTGGCCATCCCGCAGCGTAAGGGCGACCCGATCGAGTTCGCCGAGGACGAGGGGATTCGCGCCAACACCACCGTGGAGTCGCTGTCCGGGCTGCGGCCGGCCTTCCGCAAGGACGGCACGATCACCGCGGGCAACTCGTCGCAGATCTCCGACGGCGCGGCGGCCGTCGTGGTGATGAGCAAGGCCAAGGCCGAGGAACTGGGCGTCACGTGGCTGGCCGAGATCGGCGCCCACGGCGTCGTCGCCGGCCCGGACTCCAGCCTGCAGGCGCAGCCGGCCAATGCGATCGTCAAGGCCTGTGACCGCGAGGGCATCGCACCCGCGGACCTGGACCTCATCGAGATCAACGAGGCCTTCGCGGCGGTCGGGCTGTCCTCGACCAAGCAGCTCGGCGTCGATCCCGAGATCGTCAATGTCAACGGTGGTGCGATCGCCGTCGGACATCCGATCGGGACCTCCGGGGCGCGCGTCGCGCTGCATGTCGCGCTCGAGCTGAAGCGACGGGGCGGTGGCGTCGGTGCAGCCGCGCTCTGTGGAGCCGGCGGCCAGGGTGACGCGCTGATCATCCGGGTTCCGAAGTCCTGAACGAACGAGATGTCTACGACATCTTGTAGTAGTTTGCTGTCCGATTCGGCACAATGAGGGCCATGCTGTCATTCTTCGACCTGACCACTCCCGCCAAGCGCTTCCGGTTCGTCGCCGTCGCCGAGGCGATCACCTGGGCGGTCCTGCTGGTCGCCATGGTCGTCAAGCGGGTCAACGACGACGACGAGGCCATCGCCAAGCCGGGCATGATCCACGGGATCGTCTTCGTGATCTTCGTGGTCGTCGCCCTGATCACGGCGATCCAGCTCAAGTGGAACGCGGTGAAGTGGGAGCTGCCGGTGGGTTCGCGGCGGATCGGAATCCCGATCGTCACCCTGCTGGCGCTGGTCTCGAGCCTCCCGCCGTTCGGCACGATCGTGTTCGAGTGGTGGGCGCGCCGTAACGGCCATCTCGCCGAACTGTCCGCCGACCGCGCGCCCAGGCAGGCCACGGCCTGACCGCCCCGATCCCGCCTTCGATCGCCCCGACGCTCCGGCGCTCCCGCCGCAGCGTCGGGGCGATCTTCGCGCTCAACGGGTTTCTCGCCGCGATGTGGGTGGCCCACATCCCGGTCATCAGTGCGCGCACCGGAGTCGATCACGACCAACTCGGCGGACTGTTGCTGTTGCTCGGCGCGTCGGCGTTCGTCGGCATGCAGGTCTGCGGCCGTCTGATCGACCGTCGGGGGTCCCGGCCGGTGACGATCGGTGCCGCGCTGCTGCTGTCGGCGGTCATCGTCGCCCCGGTGCTCGCCGCCGACGCCCTGACGCTCGCCGCCGCGCTCGTCGCCTTCGGATTCGCCAACGGTTGCCTGGATGTGTCGATGAACGCGCAGGCGGTCGTGGTCGAACGGGCCTACGGCCGACCGATCATGTCGTCGTTCCACGGGTTCTTCTCGGCGGGCAGTCTCGTGGGTTCGGGAGTGGTCGCGGCAACCCTGTGGGCCGACGTCGGTGTCGTCCTCACCGTGGCCTGCGCCGCGGCGGCCGGCATCGGCGTCGTGGCGTGGAACGCGCGCGGTCTGGCTGGTCGCGAGGTGGGGACCGACGATGCGAGTGCACGCGGTGCAGACGCCGACGGCCCCGCGTCCGGGAAGTGGTGGCACACCGTGGACCGGCGCCGCCTGGTCCTGCTGGCGGTGGTCGCGTTCGCACTCATGCTCGCCGAGGGCACCGCCTACGACTGGAGTGCACTGCACGTGGTCGAGACCTTCGGTTCCGCCGAAGCCGTCGGCGCCATCGCGTTCGGCGCATTCAGCGCGACGATGACCGTTGCGCGATTCGTCATCGATCCGGTCGTCGGGTCGGTGGGACCGGTGGCGGTCGTCCGCTACGGCGGCCTGCTCGGCACCGCCGGGATCCTGATCGCGGTGCTCTCGCCCGTACCCGCGCTCGCCATCGTGGGATGGGGTGTGTTCGGACTGGGCCTGGCGGGGCTGATCCCGCAGATCTTCACCGCGGCGGGCAATCTGTCGGGGGAGTCGAGCGGCCGGACGATCTCCGCCGTCGTCGGATGCGGCTATCTCGGCATGCTCGCCGGTCCCGCGGTCGTCGGCTTCATCAGCAGCCGGACCTCGCTGAACACCGGGTTGCTCGCGGCCGTGGCGGCGCTCGTCCTCGCCGTCGTGCTCGCGCCGGTCGTTCGCCCGGACCGCACGCGCACCGCCGCGCCGGACGGAACGCGTTCGCCCGACGTCGTCTGATTCCGCGTGGGCGGTCGTGACACACTGGAGGGGTGACGCGACCAACCAATCGTCAGCAGGCCGCCGCCGCGGCCCGACAGCAGGCGGCAGCAGCCATGGCCATGTCCGGCGCGGTGGATCTCGGCGTACTCAAGGAGCGGGCCGAAGCCGAACGCGCACAAGCGCAACGGGCCCAGTCGCAGGCCGCAGCACGACCTGCCGCGCCCGGTGAGCCGCCCGCCGAGGGCGGGCAATCGCCGGCCGCCGGTGCGGGAACCGCGGCGGCCGCGGTCCTCGACGTCACCGAGGAGACGTTCGAGGCCGAGGTGCTCAACCGGTCGATGCAGCAGCTCGTGGTCATCGACCTGTGGGCGGAATGGTGCGGGCCGTGTAAGCAGTTGTCGCCGGTCCTCGAACGCCTCGCCGCGCAGTCGGGCGGGCGCTGGGTGCTGGCGAAGGTCGACGTCGACGCCAATCCCCGTATCGCACAGGCGTTCCGGGTGCAGTCGATCCCGATGGTCGTCGCGATCGTGCAGGGACAGCCGGTGACCGCCTTCAACGGGGTGCGCTCCGAGGCCGAGATCACCCAGTGGATCGACGACATCTTCGCCCAGATCGGCGACATCCTCCCGGGCGTTCCCGACGGGCCCGCACCCGAGCCGGAGCCCGAGGACCCGAGGCTGGTCGCCGCCGAGACGAAGCTGAACGACGGCGACTTCGACGGCGCACTCGCCGACTACCGGGCGATCGCCGAGGCCGAGCCGGAGAACCTCGAAGCGGTGTCCGCCGCGCGGAACCTCGAGTTCATCCTGCGGGCGCAGGCGCACGATCCCGCCATCGTGGAGTCGGCGTCCCCCCGTGACGTCGACGCGCAGCTCGCGGCCGCGGACGTCCTGCTGCTCAACCAACAGCCCGAAGCCGCGTTCGACCGCATCATCGACGTCGTGCGCGTGACCGCGGGGGAGGAGCGCACCCGGGCGCGCACCCGGCTGCTCGAGCTGTTCGAACTCTTCGATCCCGCCGAGCAGTTCGTCGTGAGCGCCCGGCGCAAGCTCGCCAGCGCGCTCTACTGAGCGCCGCGTGCCGCGGGGCCTTCACTCCCGCGGCACCAGCCAGATCGCCGAGTTGGCGGGCAGCATGACCCGAGCCGACACGGGACGTCCGTGATAGGACGGCCCGTCCGCCGTGATCGAACCCATGTTGCCGCGCCCGGCACCGCTGTAGGCGTCGGCATCGGTGTTGAGGATCTCGTCCCAGACCCCGGCCGAGGGCAACCCGACCTGATAGTCGGCGCGGTCGGAGCCGCTCAGGTTGAACAGGCACGCGACGACCGATCCGTCGGTGCCGTACCGGAGGAAACTGATCACGTTGTTGGCGGTGTCGTTGGCGTCGATCCACTCGTAACCCAGTGAATCGATGTCCTGGGTGTACAGCGCCGGTCGGGACCGGTAGATCCGGTTCAGGTCGGTGACGAGGGCCGAGATGCCGGAGTGCAGTTCGCCCTCCCAGCCCTCCAGCTGATGCCAGTCCAGACTCCGGTTGTCGGCCCATTCGCCGGTCTGCCCGAACTCCTGTCCCATGAACAGCAGTTGCTTGCCGGGGTGGGACCACATGTAGGCGAGGTAGACCCGCACGCCCGCGGCCTTGGCGAACGAATCGCCCGGCATGCGCGTCCACAGGGTGCCCTTGCCGTGCACGACCTCGTCGTGGGAGAGCGGCAGCACGAAATTCTCGCTCCACGCGTACACCAGCGAGAAGGTGATCTCGTGGTGGTGGAAGCTGCGGTGGATCTGATCGCGGGACAGGTAGTCGAGGGTGTCGTGCATCCAGCCCATGTTCCACTTGAAGCTGAACCCCAGCCCGCCGAGATCGGTCATGCGGGTCACGCCCGGCCATGCGGTCGACTCCTCGGCCACCGTGATCACGCCCGGGAAATGTTTGTGCACAGTCGCGTTGGTCTCCTGGAGGAACTGCACCGCCTCCAGGTTCTCGCGACCGCCGTGCACATTGGGGCGCCATTGCCCGGCCGGTCGTGAGTAGTCCAGGTAGAGCATCGAGGCCACCGCGTCGACGCGGAGACCGTCGATGTGGAACTCGCTGAACCAGAACAGGGCGTTCGCCACGAGGAAGTTGCGGACCTCGTGCCGGCCGAAGTCGAAGACGTAGGTGCCCCAGTCGAGCTGCTCGCCGCGCATCGGATCGGCGTGCTCGTACAGCGGGGTGCCGTCGAATCGGGCGAGCGCCCAGTCGTCTTTGGGGAAGTGGGCCGGCACCCAGTCGACGATCACGGCGATGTCACGGGAGTGGAGGTGATCGACGAGGTAGCGGAAGTCGTCGGGCGTTCCGAAGCGCGCCGTCGGCGCGTAGTACGACGTGACCTGGTAACCCCAGGAACCGCCGAACGGGTGCTCGGCGACGGGCAGGAACTCGACGTGGGTGAAGCCCTTCTCGACGGCGTAATCGGCCAGCTCGTGCGCGAGTTCGCGGTAGCCAAGGCCCTGACGCCAGGACGCGAGGTGGACCTCGTAGACGCTCATCGGCTCACGCTCGGGCGCGGACCGTTCCCGGCGCGCGATCCACGCGTCGTCGGTCCAGACATGTTCGGACACGGTGACCCGGGACGCGGTTGCCGGGGGCGTGCTGGTGCGGAAGGCCATGGGGTCGGCCTTGTCGCGGATGACGCCGTCGGCGCCATGGACGCGGAACTTGTAGTGGGTCCCGTCGCCGACGTCGGGGATGAAGACCTCCCACACCCCGCTGACCCCGACCTTGCGCATCGGTGCAACCCGCCCGGTCCAGTCGTCGAAGTCGCCGATCACGGTGACACCGTGGGCATTCGGCGCCCACACGGAGAAGGCGGTGCCGTGCACGTCGCCGTCGGTGGTCGTGTACGACGTCACCCGCGCACCGAGGGCGTTCCACAGTTCCTCGTGGCGGCCCTCGCTGAACAGATGGATGTCGACGTCGCCGAGGCTCGGCAGGAACCGGTAACCGTCGGCCACGACGAATTCCGACGTGCCCCCGGTGGAATCGGGGTAGACGACGCGGTACCGGTAGTCCATCAGGTCGGCCATCGGCACGGTGACCACCCACAGGTCGTCGGTCTGACGGGTCATCGGATGATCGACTCCGCCGATGACCGCCGACACCGAGATCGCGTTCGGGCGCAGGGTGCGCAGGATCGTCGCGCCGCCGGGCGCGTCGTGGGCGCCGAGGAAGGCGTGTGGATCGGGATGGGTCTGCGCCGCGAGCCGACGCAGGTCGTGGTCGGTCGCGTAGGGGTCGGGCAGGTCTGGCGGATCGGTGCGATCGGTCACTGATACCTCACTGGATCCGATAGGCGAGCTGTTGTGCGGCAACAGGTTCGAGGGGCGGCAAGGCGAGGATGTGCGCCACCGCCCGCCATGGCTCGAGCCGGACGTAGTTGTCCTGGCCCCACCAGTACTCCTCGCCGGAGACCTCGTCGCGGACGGGGAAGCGGTCGTACCACTCGAAGCCGAGCGTCGGCAGGTCGAGCCAGACCGTGGAGTCCTCGGGACCGAACGGGTTCAGGTTGATCACGACGATGACCCGGTCGCCCGACACCGGGTCGATCTTCGAGTAGGCGATCAGCGACGGGTTGTCGACATGGTGGAAATGGATGTTGCGCAGCTGCTGCAGTGCGGGGTGCCGGCGCCGGATCTCGTTCAGCGAGGTGATCCACGGCTCGAGCGACTCGCCGCGGCTCGCCGCCGCCTTGTAGTCACGGGGCCGCAGCTCGTACTTCTCCGAGTTGAGGTACTCCTCGCTGCCCTCGGTCACGGCGACGTGCTCGTACAGCTCGTATCCGCTGTAGACACCCCATGTCGGGGCCAGGGTCGCGGCGAGCGCGGCGCGCAGTGCGAACATGCCCGGACCGCCGTGCTGAAGACTCTCGTGCAGGATGTCGGGGGTGTTGACGAAGAGGTTGGGGCGGGCCTCGTCGGCGTGGTCGGCGATCTCCCGGCCGAACTGCTCGAGCTCCCACTTCAGCGTCTTCCAGGTGAAGTAGGTGTAGCTCTGGCTGAAGCCGAGCCGGGCGAGGCCGTAGAGCCGCGCCGGCCGGGTGAAGGACTCGGAGAGGAAGAGCACGTCGGGGTGGCGCTTCTTCACCTCACTGATCAGCCACTCCCAGAAGTTCGGCGGCTTGGTGTGCGGATTGTCGACGCGGAAGATGTCGACTCCGAGCCCGACCCAGTGCAGGACGACCTTGAGGACCGCTCGGTAGATGCCGTTGCGGTCGTTGTCGAAGTTCAGCGGGTAGATGTCCTGGTACTTCTTCGGCGGGTTCTCCGCGAAGGCGATGGTGCCGTCGGGCTGGGTGGTGAACCACTCCGGATGCTCGAGCGCCCACGGATGATCCGGTGCGCACTGCAGGGCCAGATCGAGCGCGACCTCGAGGCCGAGTTCGCGAGCCCGGCCGACGAAGTACTCGAAGTCCTCCTCGGTGCCGAGGAGGGGATGGATGGCGTCGTGCCCGCCGTCGGAAGATCCGATGGCCCACGGCGAACCGACATCCTCGGGTCCCGCGACGAGGGTGTTGTTGGGGCCCTTGCGGTTGATCTCACCGATCGGGTGGATCGGTGGCAGGTAGACGACGTCGAAGCCCATGTCCGCGATGCGCGGCAGATCCTGGGCGGCGGTGAGGAACGTGCCGTGGACGGGATTGCCCTCACCGTCCCAGCCGCCGGTCGAGCGCGGGAACAGTTCGTACCACGAGCCGAACAGTGCGCGCTTGCGATCGACCCACACCCGGTAGGTACGGCTCTTGGTGACGAGCTCGCGGACGGGATGGGCGGTCAGCAGTTCGACGACCTCGTCGGAGACCGCCAGACCCACCCGGTTCTCGACACGGCGACGACGTGCCCGGAGTTGGCGCGCGGCGTCGAGCAGGAGTTCTCGGTCATCACCGGCGACCAGGTCGGCTGCGGTGTCCAGTACCCGCGCGCCGGTCTCGATGTCGTTGGCGAGGTCGGCGGCGCCCTGCCCGGCGTCGAGCTTCTTCAGAACGGCCGAACGCCACGTGGCGTAGGGGTCGCTCCAGGCCTCGATCCGGTACGACCAGAATCCGACGGCGTCGGGGACGAAGGCTGCGTTGAAGGTGTCCGGTTCCGGCGCGGGAACCATCCGGACATCGAACGGCCCGCGTCGCGGAGCCTCGACGTGCAGTGTGACGCCGAGCGCGTCGTGTCCTTCGCGCCAGGCCGTGGTACTGACCGGGAAGTATTCTCCCACAACGGCTTTGGCAGGTTGCTGGCCCGCTGACACAAGGGGTGCGATGTCGTCGATACCCATGCGCCCGATCACGTGGAGCCTCCTGTCGTCAGCTCCCGTGAGTGGCCGGGGTGCGCTGTCGGTCTCGCCTTCGTTGGTATCACCGGTACCCAACCTAGTGCCCCGCGGACGGGATTGTCTTGTCATGGATCGCCCGCCGTGTCGGGCGGGCCGGGCGCAGCGGGGTCGGTCGAGGTCAGCCCACCGAACGGGCGGGATCGGTCAATCGGGTCAGTGCCGAACGGACGACCGCGGGGTCGGTGGTACGCCACATCGGGGGCAGCGACGCGAGCAGATAACCGCCGTACCCCGCCGTGGCCAGTCGGGAGTCGAGGACCGCGACGACCCCGCGGTCGTCGACCGAACGCAGCAGGCGGCCGGCGCCCTGGGCGAGCAGCAGCGCGGCGTGGTTGGCCGCCACCGACAGGAATCCGTTGCCGCCGCGCGCATCGACCGCACGCTGCCGGGCGGTCAGCAGCGGATCGTCGGGACGAGGGAAGGGGATGCGGTCGATGAGCACGAGGCTCAACGACGGGCCCGGCACGTCGACCCCCTGCCACAGGGACAAGGTGCCGAACAGGCAGGTCGCCGGGTCGTCGGCGAACCGCCGGACCAGGGTGGACGTCGTGTCGTCACCCTGGCACAGCACCGGGTGGTCGGTGCGGTCGCGGATCGCGTCGGCGGCTTCGCGCGCCGCGCGCATCGAGGAGAACAGACCGAGCGTGCGTCCGCCGGCGGAGTTCACGAGCTCGGCGATCTCGTCCATCGTCCGCGACGAGATGCCCGAGCGGTCGGGTCGGGGGAGGTGACGTGCGACGTAGAGAATCGCCGACCGCGGATAGTCGAAGGGCGAGCCGGCATCGAGGCCGGTCCAGCGTGCCGAACCCGAATCGGACGGGACCGCCTTCCCGCTGGCGGTGACGTCGGCTGTGCTCGACCCCGCTGCCGGGCTCGTCTCGTCCGTCACCGGACGGTCGGTCCCGCGCCCCGACGCCGGGAGTCCCCAGGTCGCGGCGAGGGCGTCGAAGGAGCCGCCGATCGTGAGGGTCGCCGAGGTCAGGATGACCGTGGCGTCGGCGAACAGGGAGGCCCGGAGCAGGCCGCCGACCGACAGGGGTGCGATGTGCAGGATGGGCCGGGGCTCGGCCCCGCGGCGTGAGGTGTCCAGTGACGCCCACACGACGTCGCGCCGCTTCGCCTCGTCGGGTTCGTCGAACGCACCGAGTACGCGGACGACGGTGTCGTGCATGTCCTCGAGTGAGGTCAGGGCCGCCGAGCGGGCGGCCGCCGCGCCGTCGTCGGCGCCGGCCATCCGTACCGGTCCGATCGCGGTGCGCGCCTGCCACAGCCGGTCCCGCAGCATCACGAGGACAGCGGTGGCGTCGGACGGCAGGCCGGTCCACTGGCGCATCGGCGCGTTGTCGAGCAATTCGCCCAGCTGTTCACCGGCGCCCAGGAGGGCGTCGGCGGTCTCCTCGTCGACGAGCTTCCCGCACCGGCGTGCGACGAGCGCCACCGAGGCCGCCGACAGTTCGTCGGTGGCCACCGACGTCATCCGGTCGACGAGCTCGTGGGCCTCGTCGATGACGACGACGTCGTGCTCGGGCAGGACGTTGGCCGGGCTCGTGGCGTTGATGGCCAGCAGCGCGTGGTTGGTCACCACCACGTCGACCTTCCCGGACCGGCGGCGGGACTGCTCGGCGAAGCAGTCCTCGCCGTAGGAGCAGTTGGCCGCGCCCAGGCACTCGCGGGCGGTGACGCTGACCTGTCGCCAGGACCGGTCGGAGACGCCGGGGACGAGGTCGTCCCGGTCGCCGGTCTCGGTCTCGCTGCTCCACTCCCGCAGGCGCGTGACCTCCCGGCCGGTGCGCGACAGCTCGAACGGGTCGAACAGCTCGGTGTCCGGCTCGTCGGCGGTACCGGAGTGGATCTTGTTCAGGCACAGATAGTTTCCGCGCCCTTTGAGAATCGCGAAGGTGGGCTCGCGGCCGATCGGCTTCTTCAGCGCCTTGGCCAGGCGGGGGAGATCGCGCTCGATGAGCTGGCGCTGCAACGCGATCGTCGCGGTGGACACCACGACGGTGCGGCCGCTCTCGACGGCGTGCCGGATGGCCGGCACGAGGTAGGCCAGCGACTTGCCGGTGCCGGTGCCGGCCTGGACCGCGAGATGTTCACCGGTGTCGATGGCGTGCGCGACCGCGGAGGCCATCGCGACCTGACCGTCGCGGCGGCGACCGCCGAGTGCGGTGACCGCCGCGTCGAGCAGGTCGGTCACCGGGGGTGTGTTGGGCATGAGGTGTGTTCCGGTTGTCCTTGCTGGGTTCGCCGTGCGCGGGAACGGTGTTCTTTCAGACGTATCGCGGGCCCGGTCGGTTCCCGCTGTCGAGATCGGGATCGTGGTCGGGACCGCGGCGCTGCTACCCGGTCCGACTCGACCCGTCGTAGAGCAGGTCGCCCACGAGTTCGACACCCGCCTGCCGCAGTGCCGAGAGAGCCTTCGACGTCGTCTCGGGCGCGACACCGGCGGTGAAGTTCAGGAGGACGCGGGTGCTGAAACCGGCCTCCACGGCGTCGAGCGCGGTCGCCCGCACGCAGTGGTCGGTGGCGATGCCGACGATGTCGACCGACTTCACCTTCCGTTCCCGCAACCACACGGCGAGGGTGGAGCCGTCGGCGGCCGCGCCCTCGAAGCCGGAGTACGCGGCGCTGTACTCGCCCTTGGAGAACACCTCGTGCGCCGCCGCGGCGTCGAATTCCCGGTGGAACGCGACGCCGTCGGTGCCGACGCGGCAGTGCGGTGGCCAGGTGTCGACGTAATCGGGGTCGTCGGAGAAGTGCGCACCGGGGTCGATGTGATAATCGCGGGTCGCGACGACGGTCCGGTATTCGTCGAGGATCGACGTGACCGCCCGCGCGACCGCGGCGCCGCCGTTCACCCCGAGGGCGCCGCCCTCGCAGAAGTCGTTCTGCACGTCGACGACGATCAGCGCGTCGGCGGGACGGGTGCCGTCGCTGCGTTCGGCGCTCATCCAATTCTCCTGTCGTCGGGGGACATCGGTTCCGGGCGTCGGGGTGCGGTCAGCCGAGCTCGTAGCGGGTCGGCACCGCGGGATCTCCATGGGACAGGCCGAGACCCTCCCAGGGCAAGCTCACCAGGCCGGCCGCGAGGTGCGCGCGGGCATCGGTGAGAGTGGGCAGCGACGCCACGGGCGTCCCACCGCGGACGAGCGGGATCTGCAGGTCCCGGATGCCGAGCCCGTCCGGCGCGGGGCGGGTGCCGTCGGCGCGATACACGATCTCCTCGACGATCGTGCCGCTCGACCGGGCCGCCCGCACGGCCGACTTGGCGCCGCCGCGCGACTCCTTGTGACTCGCCCGTTTGGCCACCGGCAGGCCGTCGACCTCGACGAGTTTGTACACCATCCCCGCCGTCGGCGCCCCGCTCCCGGTGACCAGGGATGTCCCGACCCCGTAGGTGTCGACCGGCTCGGCGCGCAGCGAGGCGATCGCGTACTCGTCGAGATCACCGGACACGACGATCTTCGTCTCCGTCGCGCCCAGGTCGTCGAGCTGCGCGCGGACCTGGCGCGCCAGCACACCGAGGTCGCCGGAGTCGATGCGCACGGCACCGAGTCCGGGGCCGGCGACCTCGATGGCGTTGCGCACGCCCTGGGTGATGTCGTAGGTGTCGACCAGCAGCGTGGTACCGATCCCGAGGGCCTCGATCTGCGCGGCGAACGCGGCCTTCTCGTCGGGCCCGTCCGGTCCGGTGAAACCGAGGGTGAAGGCGTGGGCGGCGGTGCCGGCGCTGGGCACGCCGAAGCTCCGGGCCGCCTCGAGGTTCGAGGTGGCGGCGACGCCGGCGATGTAGGCGGCGCGCGCACTGGCGACGGCGGCGCGCTCATGGGTGCGCCGCGAGCCCATCTCGATGATCGGGCGCGACCCCGCCGCGCTGACCATTCGAGCCGCGGCCGACGCGATCGCGCTGTCGTGGTTGAGGATCGAGAGGATCAGGGTCTCGAGCAGGACTCCCTCCGCGAAGGGCGCGCGGACGGTGAGGATCGGCGAACCGGGGAAGTAGAGTTCGCCTTCCCGGTAGCCGTCGATGTCACCGGAGAACCGATAGTCCCGCAGCCAGGCGACCGTGTCCGCGTCCAGGAATCGCTCGACCACGGCGATCTCCTCGTCGCCGAACCGGAACGCCGCGAGTTCGTCCAGAACGCGGCCGGTTCCGGCCACCACGCCATAGCGCCGGCCGTCGGGGAGGCGGCGCGCGAAGACCTCGAATGCGCACTGGCGGTGCGCAACCGGGTGGCGAAGTGCCGCTGCGACCATCGTCAGTTCGTACTGATCGGTCAGCAGCGCGGTGTTGTCGTTGCTCACAATCGCCTACCCTGTCCTCATGGCGCCTGACGAAACTCGTGCGCACGAGGCTACCCCCGGCGGTACGGCGGTTGCCGAACCAGAGGTCGCCGACGGCGCGGCGGGACTCGACAAGCCCTGGATGACGATCGTGTGGGACGACCCGGTCAATCTGATGCGGTACGTCACCTTCGTCTTCCAGAAGATTTTCGGCTACTCCGAGTCCCGCGCCAACGAACTGATGATGCAGGTCCACACCGAGGGCAGGGCAGTGGTGTCCTCCGGGGACCGGGAAAAGGTCGAGGCCGACGTCGCGAAGCTGCACGCCGCGGGGCTGTGGGCGACGATGCAGCGGGATTCGTGACCCGGACCGGCCGCGGACGACTCCCAACCGGTCGATCGGCTTTCGCGGCGCGGCAGGCACACTGAGACGCGTGCGCACCTGGAAACGCAAGGGGCGCGGCGAGACGATGCGCATCGCATCGCAACTCGACGCGCACGAAGCAGAGCTGCTCGCGTCGATGGTCACGTCGATGTGCGAATTGCTCACCGAACGAGCCGATTCCGCGCCCCGCGACGACCTCGCGAGGCTGACCGGTATCGACGTCGGGCACTCGCAGGCACCCGACGATGTGACCCTGGGCCGTCTCCTCCCGGATTTCCACCGGCCCGACCAGGACGACGAACTCTCCGCCGAGGTCGTCAACGGCGAACTGAACTCGGCGCTGCGAAGCGTTCACGAACCACAGATCATCGACGCCAAGCTGGGCGCCGCCCGGGTGTTGCTCGACACCCTGCCGGCCGGGGGCGGGGACTTCGCCCTGACTCCCGACGAGGCCGCGGCGTGGCTCACCTCGCTCAACGACGTGCGACTGGCACTCGGCGCGATGCTCGGGATCTCCGAGGACACGCCCGAGCAGTTGCCGCCCGACCACCCGCATGCGGCGCATCTCGACGTCTACCACTGGCTCACGGTGATGCAGGACCTCCTCGTCGAAGCCCTGATGTGACTAGTGGTGTGTCTCGGAAATAAGCGACTGGTCTCCGGCGCTCGATCGGCGCCTGGCTGCGTTGTCGTCGGTCGAGATAGCTCCGCTATCCCTCCCTCCTCCGCCTTGCCAGACCGCCGATCGCTCCACCGGATACCGGCCACCTATTTCCGAGACACACCACTAGGGTTCCGTTCGGGAACTTCGTCCGCTTCGACGTCAGGGGTCTCGTGAGCACACTCGGCCGACCGGCCCCGGCCGGCAATCGCATCACCGACATCGCCGGCCTCGCCGTCGGGCACGCGCACCGCGTCGACCCCGACGCCCGGGTCGCCGGTGCACCGGAGGCCCCCGACGGTCACGGGTGGGCCACCGGGACCACCGTCGTACGGGTGTCGGCGCCGGGCGCCATCGCCGCCGTCGACGTCCGCGGTGGCGGTCCGGGTACCCGCGAAACCGATCTCCTCGACCCGTCGAACACGGTCCAGACCGCGCACGCCATCGTGCTCAGCGGAGGTAGTGCCTACGGACTGGCCACCGCCGACGGGGTCATGCGCGCGCTCGAGGCCGACGGGATCGGACTCCCGCTCGACGACCGCGGGCACGTGGTGCCGATCGTCCCCGCCGCGGTGATCTTCGACCTCCCCGTCGGCGCCTGGGACCACCGACCCGACGCGGACTTCGGAGTGGACGCGGTCCGCGCGGCGGACACGGAATTCGCCGTCGGGTGCGTGGGTGCGGGTGTCGGCGCCCGGGCCGGCGCGCTCAAGGGCGGGGTCGGGACGGCGTCGATGACGTTCGACGCCGGTCCCGCGGCCGGCATCACCGTCGGTGCAGTGATGGTCGCCAACCCGGTCGGGGCGGTCATCGACCCACAGACCGGGCTGCCGTGGGACCTCGGCGAGACCGAACTGGGCCGCCTGGGGTTGCGCCGGCCATCGGCCGGCGACATCGACCGGCTCGCCGACCTCGCGGCGAAGCACACCGTGCTCAACACGACGATCGGTGTCGTGGCCACCGATGCCGTGCTCGACGCTCCGATGACCAAGCGGCTGGCGATGGCTGGACACGACGGTCTCGGGCGGGCGATCAGGCCCGCGCACTCGCCGCTCGACGGGGACACGATCTTCGGCGTCGCCACGGGCGCGGTCCGGCCGTCGACACCGGTGCCGGCGCCGGCGGGTATGCATGCCGACGTCGCCGTGGTCGCCGAGGTGTGCCGGGCCGCGGCCGACGTCGTCCAGCAGGCCATCGTGAACGCGGTCCTCGCGGCGGAACCGGTCGCATCGATCCCCACCTACGCACAAAAGGCGCCGTCGGCTTTCCGCTGACCGGGGTCGTCGCGAACGGCGAACGGAATAGGTGCCGAGGCGACGATGTTGCGCCTCGGGGAACCCCGGGGTCCCCGGGTGTGGACACGTCTGGACAGGAGAATGCGACACCGATGCTGAAGATCGGGCAGGAGCTGGTCGATGCCATGGTCGCGCACGCGCGCGCCGACCATCCCGACGAGGCCTGCGGGGTGATCGCCGGGCCGGAGGGTTCCGACGATCCGAAGCGTTTCATCGCGATGATCAACGCCGAGCGGTCGCCGACCTTCTATCGTTTCGACTCGGCCGAGCAGCTCGCGGTCTGGCGGGAGATGGACCGCCGTGACGAGGAACCCGTCGTGATCTACCACTCGCACACCGCCACCGAGGCGTACCCGAGCCGCACCGACATCTCCTACGCCGGCGAGCCCGGCGCACATTACGTGCTGGTGTCCACGCGCGACCCCGAGACCGCCGAGATCCGTAGCTATCGCATCGTCGACGGTGCGGTCACCGAAGAAGAGATCGAGATCAGGAGCTGAGAATGTCTGTCACCGTATCCATCCCGACGATCCTGCGCACCCACACCGGCGGGGAGAAGCGCGTCGAGGGGTCGGGTTCGACGCTGGCCGCCCTGATCGACGACCTCGAGACGGGCAACGCCGGGCTGAAGGAACGACTCGTCGCGCCCGACGAGAACGGCACCGCCAAACTGCACCGGTTCGTCAACATCTACGTCAACGACGAGGACGTGCGGTTCTCCGGCGGCCTCGACACCCCGATCGACGACGGTGACGAGGTGACCATCCTGCCCGCGGTCGCCGGCGGCTGAGCGTGGCCCGCTACGACTCCCTGATCGACTCGGTCGGCAACACACCGCTCATCGGTCTGCAACGGCTCTCGCCGCGCTGGGACGACTCCGACGAGGGCCCGCACGTCCGCCTGTGGGCCAAGCTCGAGGACCGGAACCCGACCGGATCCATCAAGGACCGCCCCGCGCTGCGGATGATCGAGCAGGCCGAACGCGACGGGTTGCTGCGGCCGGGCTCGACGATCCTCGAACCCACGAGCGGCAACACCGGCATCTCGCTCGCGATGGCGGCGAAACTCAAGGGCTATCAACTGATCTGCGTGATGCCCGAGAACACCTCGGAGGAACGGCGCTCGCTGTTGCGCATGTTCGGCGCGCAGGTCATCTCCTCACCCGCGGCGGGCGGCTCCAACACCGCGGTCGCGGTGGCCAAGGGCCTCGCCGCGGACAATCCCGACTGGGTGATGCTCTACCAGTACGGCAACGCGGCGAACGTCGCGGCGCACTACGAGGGCACCGGCCCCGAGTTGTACGCCGACCTGCCCGAGATCACCCACTTCGTCGCCGGGCTCGGCACGACCGGAACGCTGATGGGCGTCGGGCGATTCCTGCGCGAACGCAATCCCGAGATCGAGATCGTCGCCGCCGAACCGCGGTACGGCGACGAGGTCTACGGCCTGCGCAACATCGACGAGGGTTTCATCCCCGAGCTGTACGACGACTCGGTGCTGACCCGCCGCTTCTCGGTGACCGGCGTGGACGCGGTCGCGCGAGTGCGGGAGCTGATCGACCTCGAAGGCATCTTCGCGGGCATCTCCACCGGCGCGATCCTGCAGGCCGCGCGCGGTATCGGCCGGCGGGCACTGAAGGCCGGGACCCGCGCCGACATCGGCTTCGTCGTGCCCGACGCGGGATGGAAGTATCTGTCGACCGGGGCGTACGAAGGTAGTCTCGACGACGCGGAGCAGGCACTCGAAGGCCAGCTCTGGGCCTGACCCCGCTACCGAGGACTTCCCCGCCATGAGCTCGTACACCCCGCCGGTCGGGCAACAGCCCGCGCGACGCGCGCGTCCGCTGTGGCTGCGTTCGGCGATCATCACCGCGTGCATCGTCGCGGTGCTGTTCGTCATCGAGGCCATCGATGTGGCGACTTACTACGACCTCGACCAGAACGGCATCGTGGCACGTCAGGTGGACGGGCTGGACGGCATCCTGTGGGCGCCGCTGCTGCACGGCGACTGGCAGCATCTGCTCGCGAATCTGATGCCCGGCGCGGTGCTGTGCTTCCTCGTGCTGATGACGCGGCGGTTCCTCATCGTCACCGGCATCATCTGGGTGGTGTCGGGGGTCGGTGTGTGGCTGTTCGCAGCGCCGTACTCGATCACCGTCGGGGCGTCGGGCATCGTGTTCGGCTGGCTCACCTTCCTCATCGTCCGCGGCCTGTTCAATCGTGATCTGTGGCAGATCCTCGGTGGCCTCGTGCTCTTCCTGGTCTACGGCTCGATTCTCTGGGGCGTCCTGCCCTCGGAGCCCCTGGTCTCCTGGCAGGCCCACCTGTTCGGCGCGATGGCCGGCGTGTTCGCGGCGTGGGCACTCGCGGCCCGGGATCGACGGAAGCCGGCGGTCACCGCACCGGGGGTCGCGCCATAATCGCGGCGGGCGGCCAGGACGCACCCATCGGGATCTTCGACTCGGGTGTCGGGGGACTGACGGTCGCGCGCGCCATCATCGATCTACTGCCGGACGAGGACATCGTCTACATCGGCGACACGGCCAACGGGCCGTACGGTCCCCTCACGATCCCGGAGATCCGACGCCACGCCCTCGCTATCGGCGACGACCTCGCCGAGCGCGGGGTCAAGGCCATCGTCATCGCCTGCAACACCGCCTCGGCCGCCTGCCTCCGCGACGCGCGCGAGCGATACGCCCCCATCCCGGTCATCGAAGTCGTGCTGCCGGCGGTGCGCCGCGCGGTGGTCGCCACCAAGACGGGCCGGATCGGCGTGCTGGGTACCGAGGCGACGATTTCCTCACGGGCATATCAGGATTCGTTCGCGGCAGCACGCGACGCGGTGATCACCTCGGTGCCCTGTCCGCGGTTCGTCGACTTCGTCGAACGCGGTATCACCAGCGGCCGGCAGATCCTCGGACTCGCGCAGGGTTACCTCGAACCACTGCAGCAGGCCGGCGTGGACACCGTGGTCCTCGGCTGCACCCATTACCCGCTGCTGTCCGGGGTCATCCAGCTGGCGATGGGCGACGAGGTCACCCTGGTGTCGAGCGCGGAGGAGACGGCGAAGGACCTCTTCCGGGTCCTCACCGAGGCCGACCTGCTGCACCCGCACACCGGCCGCGACGCCACCCGCGTCTTCCAGGCGACCGGTGACCCGGAGCTCTTCGCGAAACTGTCGAACCGATTTTTGGGGCCGGTGATCGGAGCCGTGCAGCACGTGTGAGGGGTCAACTGCGCATCGCCGCGCACTTGTGACCCGTATGCCGCCGCCCGCGCGCGGAATCGTGGCACAGTGGGGCCTATGCGTCTCACGGTCCTCGGGTGCTCGGGCAGTGTGGGCGGACCGGGAGCCGCGTGCTCCGGCTACCTGCTCTCCGTACCCGGTGAACAACCGGTCCTCGTGGACTGCGGCCCGGGTGTCTTCGGCGAACTGCAGCGCGTCACCGACCCCAACAATGTCGCCGTCGTCCTCAGTCATCTCCACGCCGATCACTGCCTCGATCTGCCCGCGATGCTCGTCTGGCGTCGGTACGCACCACAGCCGGCACGGCGGCGGGCGCCGCTCTACGGCCCACCCGGCACCGCCCTCCGGATCGGCTACGGGTCGTCGGAATTCCCCGGACAGCTCGACGACATCACCGACACCTTCGACGTCCACGAGTGGAGCGACGACCAGGAGATCACCCTGGGCGGGATGCGAATCCGGGCGATGAACGTCAATCATCCGCCCGACACCTTCGGTCTGCGGATCACCGGTCCCGACGGACAGGTGATCGCCTACAGCGGAGACACCGCGCCGTGCGACGAACTCATCGACCTCGCGGCCGACGCCGACCTGTTCCTGTGCGAGGCGTCGTGGACCCATGCGCCCTCGGAGCGCCCACCGGATCTGCACATGTCGGGCATCGAGGCGGGGGAGGCCGCGACCAAGGCGAACGTCCGAACACTCGCGATCACCCACGTCGCCCCGTGGTCCGAT
Source organism: Gordonia sp. SCSIO 19800 (assembly GCF_018132775.1). Lineage (NCBI taxonomy): Bacteria > Bacillati > Actinomycetota > Actinomycetes > Mycobacteriales > Gordoniaceae > Gordonia > Gordonia sp. SCSIO 19800. The sequence goes on from NZ_JAGRQM010000005.1 coordinate 20,689, forward strand.
TCGGCGGAGATCCTCGCCGAGGCCCGCAGCACGTTCTCCGGTCCGACGGAGCTCGTCAGCCAGGGACAGGTCTTCGACCTCACCTAGCTGTCGTGTCCGCGCCGGTCGTTACAGTGAGACCCGTGACCACACGAGCTGACGGCAGAGCCGACGACGAACTCCGTCCCATCACGTTCACCCGCGGTTTCACCAGCCATCCGGCGGGTTCGGTCCTGGTGGAATTCGGCAAGACGCGGGTGATGTGCACCGCGAGTGTCACCGAGGGTGTCCCGCCGTGGCGTCGTGGTTCAGGCTTGGGCTGGCTGACCGCGGAGTACGCGATGTTGCCCGCCGCCACCCACGACCGGTCGTCACGTGAATCGGTCAAGGGCCGGGTGGGTGGTCGCACCCACGAGATCAGTCGACTCATCGGCCGGTCGCTGCGTGCGTGCGTCGATCTCGGTGCCCTGGGCGAGAACACCATCGCCCTGGACTGCGACGTCCTGCAGGCCGACGGCGGTACCCGCACCGCAGCCATCACCGGTGCCTATGTCGCGCTGGCGGACGCGATCACCTACCTGCGTGCCGCGGGCAAACTGTCCGACCCGCAACCGCTTTCGTGCGCGATCGCCGCGGTCAGCGTGGGGGTTGTCGACGGCCGCGTCCGGCTCGACCTTCCCTACGAAGAGGACTCGCGCGCCGAGGTGGACATGAACGTCGTGGCGACCGACGCCGGCACGCTCGTCGAGGTGCAGGGCACCGGCGAGGGTGCGACGTTCCCGCGCTCGACGCTCGATGCGCTGCTCGACGTGGCCGCGATCGGAACCGAGAAGCTGTTCGAGGCGCAGCGAGCCGTACTCGCCGAGCCGTACCCCGGCGAACTCCCCGGACGGGCCTGATGTCCTCGGTGCTGCTGGCCAGCCGTAATCGCAAGAAGCTCGCCGAATTGCAGCGCGTCGTCGACGCCGCGGGAATCACCGGGGTGGAGGTCATCGGTCTCGACGCCGTGGCCGAGTACCCGGAGGAACCCGAGACCGGTGCCACCTTCGAGGACAATGCGCTGATCAAGGCCCGCGCGGGTGCGAAGGCCATCGGAATCCCATGTCTCGCGGATGATTCCGGTATCGCGGTGGATGCCCTGAACGGCATGCCGGGCGTGCTGTCGGCGCGTTGGTCGGGCCGGCACGGGGACGACCCGGCCAACAACGCGCTGCTGCTCGCCCAGCTGTCGGACACCCCGGACGAACGACGCGGCGCCGCGTTCGTCTCGGCCTGCGCGCTCGTGCTGCCGGGCGGGACGGAGACGGTGGTGCGCGGCGAGTGGCGCGGACGAGTCCTGCGAGAGGAGCGCGGGCCGAACGGGTTCGGGTACGACCCGCTGTTCGCCCCCGACGACGAGATCGCCGACGGCCGGTCCGCGGCGGAGCTGTCGCCGGCGGAGAAGGACGGGCTCAGTCACCGCGGAAAAGCGTTGGCGCAGTTGGTTCCGGCGCTGCGGGCGCTCGCGGGCTGACCCCCCTTGCGTCGGCGTCCGGACTCCGATCAGCTCGCGGCGCCGGTGTAGATGTAGACCCCCAGCGTGTGCGGTTCGCCGTCGAGCAGGATGTCCATATCGTCGGCGCCGGCACGTGACATGCCCTGCCGCTCGTAGAATCCGAAGGTGCACAGCGAGTCTGTGTACAGGTGGAAGTCGGAGCGGCCGCGGCTTCGGAGATGGTCGAGGAACGCGCCGTACAGCGCCGCTCCGACGCCGTGTCCGCGCGTCGTCGAGGCGACTGCGAACAGGGTCAGTTCGTCGTCGAGCGACGTGCCCGTCGCGGCGCCGAGCCGGTGGGCCACCGACTCGAAAGCGAACAGGGCCCGCAGCGACTTCCACTGGGGCAGTCCGAGAATCGCAGCTCTGGCGGTATGCGCCCAGAGCAGCGCGCGATTCTTCGTCCGCTCGCCGAGATGTGGCTCGCCGTCGATCCGTCCCAGGATGATTCCCACCACGCGGCCGTCCTTCACCGCGACGCGACTCCAGGTACTCGCGACGAGTTGCTCGCGGAGGTAGACCTCGAGTGCCGCGTCCAGGACGTGTTGTCCGTGGACGTAGCGGTGGATGTAGAACGCCTCGTCGATGATCTTCTTGACGTCTTCGGCGTCGGTGGAACGGTAGGGGCGGTAGGTGATGTCGGTCATGATCCCTTCTTTGCGTGTGTGTGGGTGAGAGCGATGAGGTCTGCTTCGAGGGCGGCCCGTTCGGTGTCGTCGAGGACGGCTCCCCACAGGGGAGCGGTGTTCGAGCCGTCGGCGGCCGCGATGATCAGTCGCGTGACCGCCGGGTCGAGACCGTCGTCGGACAGCGCGGCGCGCCAGTGATCAGCGTCCTGCTGGGCGAGCGCGGCCGGGCCCGGTTCGTACATCAGGCTGGCGGCCAGCGCGATCTGGTCGCGCAGGCCGGCGGAGTCTCGCGCGTCGGCGAAACTCACCCGAATGTAGGCCCTGGTCAGCCGTCCCGGCGCGTCGTCCTCCTCGTCGGCGGTCCGTTCGACGTTCGACCGGAACTGGGCCATCAGGTCCGCCGCGAGTTCTTCGAGCAGGCCGTCCTTGGCGGGGAAGTGGTAGAGCAGTCCGCCCTTCGACACCCCGGCCGCGGCGGCGATCTCGGAGACGGACACGGCGGCACCGTGTCGCGAAATTAGCCGGGCCGCGGCGTCGAGGATCAACCGTCGGGTGTCGGCGGCACTCCGCCCGGACGTGCGTGCCATCGGACCCTCCGTGCTCGATGTCCCGAGGACTTCCCGGATCACATATAACTATACCGTCCAGACGGTACAGTTTCAATGGCCGGTTGATTGTGCGCTCGATCCCGTCGACCGGGCGTCGAAATGCATCGCCTGTGGACGGGGCGAAGCAGAGGGGCGCTCAGCAGCCCGCGTGGACTCCTAACATCCGCGCGACCGAGTCGGGCCAGGGGTACTGGGTCGCTCGATGACGCGCCGCCCGTTCGCGGTCGACGCGGGGGAGGCTGAGGACTTGCCGGATCGCGCTCGCGAAGCCCGGGCCAGAGTCCTCGGCAGCTGCGCCGCATGTGTCGTCGACCAGGGTCGCGACTGCCGACGACTGCGACCCGATGACCGGTGTGCCGGCGGCCAGTGATTCCAGCGCGGAGAGGCAGAAGGTCTCGTGCGGACCGGGGGAAAGGGAGATGTCGGCGCTGGCGAGGAGCGCGGCGACCTGACTCCGCTCGGAGAGATGGCCCAGGAAGGTCACGGGTAACCCGCGGGCCAGATGCTGCAGCGGGGCTCGCATCGGTCCGTCGCCCGCGATCACCAGGTGCGCCGTCGTTCCCGACCGATGGAGTCTGCCGAGCGCGGCGATGCTGCGGTCGGCGCGCTTCTCCACCGAGAGGCGTCCGCAGTGTGCGATGAGCGCTCCGGTGCCGTCGGACCACCGTGCGCCCAGGTTCGGGTCGAGGTGCCGGGGGTCGAAGACATCGAGGTCGACGCCGAGCGGGGCGCGGACGACGTTGGTCGCCCTCACGCGATCGAACTCCGCGGCGGCGAAGTCGGTGGTGCACACGACGGTGTCGTAGTCACGGGCGGTGGCCGCGTTCGCGCGGTCGGCCAGAGCACGTGCGGAGCGGCCGGGCATGACCTGGCCGAGCAGACGGTCGAGGCGTTCATGGGACACCATCGTCGAATGGATGTCTCGCCTGCGAGCCCACCGGCCGAAGCCGCGCAGGGTGAGGCGGTCGGACACCTCGAGGGCGTCGGGACGGAGATGGGCGAGGACGTCGGCGACGCGGCGGGCCGACGCCAGGCGGTAGCCGCCCGAGGCGGGAATCCGCGGTGCGGCCACGGTGATGCGCGTGACCCCAGAGTTCAGCGTCTCCTCACCGGGATCAGCGCCGGGGACGATCAGGACGACGTCGTGACCAGCCCCGACATAACCGGCGCCCCAGCGGTCCACCGCGGTGCGGAGACCGCCGGAGCGGCCGCCGTAGAAGTTCGCTAGCTGGACGATCCGCACGGGGTCCAGTCAGCCGGACCCGGGTGAACAGCCGCCCAGCACGAGGAGATCAGAGGTTGAACTGCGCCTTCACTTCCTTGGTGCGCTTGTGCTCGAACCAGAAGGACAGGAAGGGGATGGTGCCCGCGATCGCGGTGATGATGGTCTTCCCGACGCTCCAGCGGACCTTGATAGCGAGGTCGATGGCCATGATCAGGTAGACGAAGTACACCCAGCCGTGCACGAACGGTACGAAGTCCAGAGCGTGGTTGTCGTAGCCGTAGGTCAGGACGAGTTCGACGACGAGAAGCAGCAGCCACACGCCGGTGATCCAGGCGAGGACGCGATACCGCAACAGCGCGCCGCGGACCTTCTCCACCGGGGCGGCGAGGGCGGGGGCGGTGGGGTCGGTCTCGGTCACTGCGGGCCTTTCGATGAGGGGGTGGGTCGGGCGTCGGTGGTGTGCGCGTCGGCGTCGCGGAGCTCGGCGAGATAGCGGTTGTACTCGACCAGCGCGACATCGTTGGCGGGGTCCGGCGATGCCAACGACGACGCGCTGGGCGTGGTGGGGCGCTCGGGCAGGATGCCCTCCGGGATCTCGGCGACGGAGTTCTTCGCCGCGACCTTGCGGGCTTCCTCGGGATCGCTCTCCAGGATGACGAAACGTCGATAGGCATAGATCACGGCCGCGGCGAACGCCGGCCACTGCAGGGCGTAGCCGAGATTGAGTCCGGAACCGGATGCGGACTCATAGCGTGACCACTGCCACCACGCGAGCACCAGGCACACCACCGCGGCGGATACGGCGAGCACCGTGAGCGCGGGCCGGTGGGTGCGGCGGCGGGTGGGGGACATGGCTACGACGGTACCTGGCCTGCGATGATCAGAACGCGGGCGGTAGGGTGGTCGCCGTTACACTGCGTGACTCACACTCCGGCGAGTCGCGCCCACGCGCGAGTGGCGGAATTGGCAGACGCGCTGGATTTAGGTTCCAGTGTCTCAGGACGTGGGGGTTCAAGTCCCCCCTCGCGCACTCTGTGCTTGTTCGGCGCCGGCCGGCCTGACGGCGTCTGTAGGTGAAGCGGAGCGGCATCGATGGTCGACGACACGGGCTCGTCGGCATCAAAGCGGGCGTGGACCTACGCATTGGCACTGGTATCGGTTGTCGCTCTCGCCTTCGTGGTGGTCGGGCTGGTGCTGCCGCCAACCGATCCCGAGCTGACGACGCCGTCCCCGGCGTCCTCGGCGACCGAACATTCCGATTCCGCTGCCGTGAAGACACCGGTTGTCGTCAGCGAGCCGGTCGACCCGAACGCCCCGATCCCTGGATGCACCGTCGTCGAGGCTCCCGACCAGTCGGGCTACACCGCGTACACGGGGATGGGGCAACCGACATACGACAACCCTCAGTTCCCGTGGTTCAACGGGCCGAAGGCGACCGCGATGTCGACAGCGCTGGTGAACGCGCTGCCGGTCGAAGCCGAGATCGAATTCGCGAGTCCGGAGCAGTCATTTGTCTTCCAGCCGATCATCGCCTTCGGCGAGCCGGATCCGGAGCCTCGCGGATTCACTTCGGCCCGAGGCGTATTGATCAATGGTGAGGGCAGAGGCGCTGTTTCGGTCGATGTCCGGCGCGCGTCAGCGACTGTTCCGTCATGTGTGGCAGGGCAACTCGACGAGCGTCGTACGCTGCCCGACGGCGTGGTGGTCGACGTCCACGACACCTGGCAGGAAGTGGACGGGGTGCGCGCGCTGAGCAGGACGGCACGTGCCTACGTGCCCGACGGATCGTGGATCATCGCGCGAGCCGATGACGCGATCGGCGGCAGCAGGCAGGACCACAGTGGGTCGATCCCGCTGACTGTCGACGAGCTGGTCCGGATCGTCCGTGATCCGGGGCTCCGCGTCAGCACTCCGGTCGCCCCGGATACACCGGCGCCGATGGAGGATTGCGCCAACCCGTTCGAGTCGTACAAGGGCCCGTCGGTGACGCGTGGGAAGGCTCGCGCTCTCGATTCCGTTCTCGCAGCGGTCGATCTGGGCGGCGCCCGGTTGCCGCCGATGGTGCCGGTCGGTTCGAACGCGGAGGGCATGCTGTGCACCGGTGTCGCGAACCTCGGAGATGGTGTGGCACTCGAGATCACGATCGTCGGCGGTCAACCGAGGCCGTCTGTGGAACGCCCGGTTCCGGGTCGGGGCAGCCAGAAGACGCAACGCACCCTACTCGACGGCACCGTGGTCCAGACCGACGTCGTGCGGCAGTCGAGGCTTTCGACGACCGACCCACGGCAACAGATCAGGGAGACGACCCATTCGGCGGTGGTGACCCGCCCGACTGGCACGCGCGTCTCGGTGAGTTCGACGGCGGCCTCACCGACCGAGCCGCTGTTGATACAAGAGCTGGAACAGATCGCCCTGACACCAGGATTGGAGCTCTGACCGGTGCCGGCCCGAAGCACGTGGACACTGATTGTCGCCGCGGTGGCCGCGGTCGTGACGGTCTCCGCGGCAACCGTGGTGTGGGTGGACCGGGTTCCGGCCACAGTGCAGAAGATCACCGGAACGACAGCGGCGACACCGGGTTTGGCGTGGTCGCTCGACCCTGCCGACCGGCTGGGTCGCCCCTTCGCGGCTTTCGCCGACCCGCGCGCGGGCACTGCGTACGGGGTCGGCGAACCCGGAATGATCCGGTCCGGCGACACGCTTCTCACCGTCGTCGGTACCCCGAACGAGGGAATGACCCTCGGTGACCCCGTGATGATCGGCATCGACGCGACAAACGGACAGGTTCGCTGGCAGGCTCCGGCACATGACCTCGTCAGCTGCAGTGACGTTCCCCTCCATGGCATGATCTACTGCCACGCCCTGCGCAAGAACCACGAACTCGTCAGCTACGACATCGACTCGGGTGAATCCGTACGACGCAGGGTCTCCGAGAACATCTTCGCCATCACGACCACGTCGGACGCCCTGTACGTCGCTGAGGGCAACGTCGAGGAGGACGACGTGCGAGTCCACTCGGGCACCTTCGACGACGTGTCCGCCCACTGGACCCGCCGACTCGACATGGGCGCCTCCTATGAGGAGGTGTACAGCAGCGAGGCTCTCGCCGTGATCGATGGTGTGGGCCTGGTGCGCACCGGCGGCGACGTCGCGCAATTCGATGCAACGTCGGGCGCAGAATTGTGGACCAACGGCTCACAATGCGTCGGAACGTCGTCACTGCTGCCGGGCGGGTTCCTCGTCCACGCCGACACCGGTTGCCGGTCGGCCGGTCACGCGACCGAGCAACTACTCCGGGATCCGGACGGGAAGGTGATCGCGTCGAGTTCTGCCCCCACCGTGCAACGACCGGGGTACGAGTCCACGACCGACGCCGACCCCGTCCTGCTCGGCGACTCGGCCTACGACCGCGCCACCGGCGACCGGCTGTGGACCAACGGCGACCTCATTTCGCGCGACTCCAACGCAACAGGAACCGTCACAGCGGTCGTCGACGGCGTTGTGTACCTGCTCGACACCAACAGCAGGGTCCGCAGCGAGAGTGGCATCGACCTCCACACCGGGAAACGCCTGTGGCACAACGTGTGGGATGAGTATGCGAACGCCACGGTGAGTCCAGATGCTTACCGTGATGGTCTGTTGGCCGGTAGTGATGGCACCGCCCTGACCGCTGTCGACGTCACCACCGGCGAGGTCGCGTGGACGGCGCCGTTCCTCGCGATCGATTCCGACCCGGAGGCGTTCGCAACCGGCAGTGCACTCGAACCCTACGGCGACGGCTGGATCTTCTCGTCCGACCGTCGGATGATCGGGCTCGCGCCGCTCTGAGTCACAGCTCGCCCGAGATGACCTCGACCGCGTCGTCGTCGGCGAAGACGATCTGATGATCGTCGGTCGAGATCGCCCAGCGGCGCAGTCGGGCGGTGTGCTCGTCATCGATACGGGTCTCGACGGTGGTGTCGCCGGCCAGGTCCGCGAAGTCGTCGACGACCTCGCCCTCCCTTGTCGAACCGTCGTCGAGCGTGACCCTGACCCGGGCCGCCACGGTGACCTCCCCTGGGGCCTCGCCGTCAGCGTGGTCGGCGTCGACCGACTCGTTCTCCGTTGTGCTCATCCGGTTGTCCTGTCCCCCTCGGGTGGCCTCCGACGGTGACTGCATTGCACGTCGGTGGCACACCATGCGTGGACATCAGTTTATCAAAGATGTCCATTGACAGGATGAAGACGGGGAAGGTGCTGATCGGTGGCGGAATCTGCGCGGCATCTCGATTCGACGCCGCCGCAGGGTTTTTCCGCCCTGCCGGCGGAACTCCTTAGGGCAGAACGTAATCGGCGGGGGATCGACAATCAGCCCCGCGGAAGAACAATCGCCAGAGTCCGAAGAATCGGGCTCTGGCGATCAATGTGACAACACGGTGGGCTACATCAGTGTGCGGAGTTGTATGCCTCGACGATGTCGTTCGGAATGCGGCCGCGTGCGGACACCTCATATCCGTTCTCGGCTGCCCAGTCTCGAATCGAGGCATTCACCGACGCACCACTCCCGGCGGAATTGGTCTTCGTCCGTGCGGATGGCGACCGTCGTCGGCCACCGACCCGGGTCGATGCCTTGAGTAGTTTCGCGACTGTCACCTTGCCCTGCTCGATCTTGTCGAGATTGGCAGCGGACACGTCGAGTTCGTAGTCGACACCGAGCCACGACCACGAAACGGTCTGTGCGTCTTGGGGATCGAGTTCGCGACCGTCCAGGTCGTCGACAAAGGTCACCGTCTGAATTTTCGACACGCCCCCAACGGTAGTCGATAGACGCGCGGGAAGCATGGACCTGCGCTTTCCCGGTGTCGGGATTCTCGGGCGAATCGTCCGACATCGCGATTACCGAATGCGCAACACGGAGTCAATCGCGGCCGGGAATGGCGAATCGGGGCGGTTCGGGATGGCGAATGGATTCTTCCGGACGTGACGGTTCCGATGTTCTCGACGCCGATGACCGGGAGGCTTCCGGCTTTCGCGTCGGCTTGATGCGGGGAGTCGAGTCGGTTGTCGTCCGCCGATTGGCCTCCGCGCCGAGTCCGCTGCCCGTCGTGTCGTCGACGCGTAGGCACATCGACCGGATTACGTGGTGCGCGGTCACCAGTCCGTAGGTCATCGGCAGGCCCAGGACCGTGACGAGCAGTCTGGTGGGTCGTAGCGGGCTGTCACCGACGATCGACGGCTCGATGACATTGCCTACTTCCCGGATCAAATGCAGCGCCAGCTTGTACGCATAATGCGCCGCGGTGATCGGTTTGCTGACCGTGAGCTCGTCGAGCGACACGGTCTCCCATGGGTCCGCCCCGTGGCCGATGTTGTGCCCGATGCCGAGAAGGATGTCGAGCGGCGCCCCGCCGAAGATCGGGATCAGCGAACCGAACAACGACGCCGCCAACTCGCCGACGGAGCGGTCCTCCGCCGGGTCGAGCGGAATGAGGTTGTGGTGAATGCGAATTCCGCGCATGGCACCGAGAATTCTGGTGGTCTCGGCCCGGATGCGGGGTGCGTCGGCGGGGTTGTTCTCCTGCGCCTGCGCAGACACATACCGCACCAACCGGCCGAGTGTGAGCGACCCGATCGGCGTACACGTCTCGACATCCGCCAGTGCGAGGTGTTCGGCGATCTCGGCCACCATCGGCGGGATGGGGATGTCGAAATGCACGGTGTCGCTCGCGCGTCCGGCGAGGGCGCGCTGTTCATCGGTGACGCGTGCGAGGCACTGCTCGAGGACCGTTCTCGCGGTGGCCCGCAACAGGGCCTTCACCGCGAATTCCGACGAGAAGACGAAGGCCGTGATGAGCCAGTTGTAGGTGACGAACTGGGCGAGGCCGTCGGCCTCGGTCCCGGCGAACGGGCTCCCGAGGTCGGGTGCCGAGCCGATGAGGAGCCGTGCCGGGACCAGGACGGTGGTGAACATGTAGAGCCACACCGTCTCCACTGCCTGGATGACGGTGATGTTCCCGAGCGGAATCGCCTCGGTGTGGCGGCCGTCGCGGATCTTGAGGAGGTTCGAGACGAGCAGTTGGGAGATCGGGTCGCGGTAGTCGAGTGCGGGATCGTCGTCGTCCGCCCCGAGGGTCAGCGGATGTTCGGTGACGGCGAGGGTCGAGATGTGCAGGCGCCGCATGTCGCGGTGCGCCGCTATCCGACTTGCCCGGGCCGACGCGTGCATAGATGGCGGCAGGATGTCGTACACCGCATCGAAGATCGAGTCGTACACCACTGCAAGGGTCGTGAAATCACCGCTCGCGCAGCGTGTCTCGACGCCTTCGAATGATTTCGGCGTCGGCAGCAGCGGGCGCGTCAGGGTCTCGATGCGCTCGAGTCGTTCAGGGTAGGTCTCGGTCTCCGGGTCGACGGTCGGAGTCAGTTCGTGGACCGGCGTCGCACGCAGGGGTGACGCGGAGAAGGGTGCCGGGCTGCCGAGCACCGCGGCGGTGCCCGACCCGCCGGCAAGTGTGGGCAACGACATCGCCAGTGTGAACACGGCGATCATCCGCAGAACCCATGGCGGTACACCCCGCGCCGCATTGCCCCGACCTGAACTCATGCACCCACTACCCGAATAGTCGTCCGATGACCCGGCGACACCGCCGGCGATCGTGCGCCGCGGCGGCGTCGTGCGTGACCACAGCAGTCCGCGAAGGGAAAGTTAGTCGAACGAAGCTTAAGGTGCGCGGCGAGAACCCGCGCACCGGGTCGGCGAACGGGGATGTCGGCGCGCCGTGCAACGATTCCGGGGTGAGGCGTCGAGCGGCATGGTTGTCGGGAGTACTCGCCGCGGTGCCGGTCGCCGTGGCGCTCGTGTCGTGCGTCGACGTCGAACCCGCCCCGGGCCTCGAGCGCCCCTCATCCGAGCGCACCCAGTCCATGCCCTCGACGACGGGGCCATCGTCACCGCCGGCTGGTGTGTCACCCGATATGCCACCACCGGCGGCCGGCCGTGAACAGGCCGATCTCGCGTCGCTGCAGGTGAAGGGTCGCGCGCCCAAGACCGGATATGAACGGTCGCGATTCGGTAGGGCATGGGACGACGCGGTCGACGTGCAGTACGGCCGCAACGGTTGCCGGACCCGGGAGGACATCCTGCGGCGAGACCTCACCGGCATCACCTTCCACGCCGACGGGTGCCGGGTGCTCGCCGGCACACTGGCCGACCCGTACACCGGTACAACGATGCCGTTCACCCGAGGCGAGGACACCTCGGCGCTGGTCCAGATCGACCACGTCGTCGCATTGTCGGACGCCTGGCAGAAGGGCGCGGCCGGGTGGACCGCGGTCAAGCGCATCGAGTTCGCGAACGACCCGCGAAACCTCCAGGCCGTGTCGGGAGCCGTGAACCAACAGAAGAGCGACGGCGACGCGGCGACCTGGCTTCCCCCGAACAAGTCCTACCGGTGCACCTACGTGAGCCGGCAGATCGAGGTCAAGAAGATCTACGGGCTGTGGGTGACGCCTGCCGAACGCGACGCGATGAGTCGGGTCCTCGCGTCGTGCTGAACCCGTCGAGCCGCGGGCGCGCACGTCGTCGGTAGCGTGGAGACCGTGACCTCGGACCAGGGACGACCCCGACCACTCGCTGATGCCGCAACCGTCGCGGCGCTCGGCGCTGATCTACGGTCGGCGGGGTACAACAACGACGGCGTGACCGAACTGCTCGGCGCCGACGCCCACGATGCCCTCGTCCGCGGAGTCTGGTGGCCCGCCCTCGCAGTGACCCGAGAGGTCACCGGCGAAGACGCGCGGCTGGCGACCCTGATCCGGCTGTTCCTGCTGGGTTCGGACGAACCGGAAAATGCGATCGCCGAGGCTTTTCCGACGTGCAGCACCGATTCGCTCGTCGCACAGGGCGTACTGACACGCGTCGACGACTCACGGGTACGCGCCTGCCTGGACATCCGGCCGCACGCAGACGACACCCGCGATTACCTCGTCGTCGCCGACCAGGACGCCGCGATGCGGCCCGGACCCGTTGCCCGCGACCACGTCCTGGGGATCGGCGGCGCGTCGATCTCGCTGGCCCGGGCCGTCATCCGCGAACCCGTCCGCCGAGCTCTCGACATCGGAACCGGATGTGGCATCCAGGCGCTGCATCTCGATGCGCACTGCGAGCAGATCGTGGCCACCGACACGAACGACCGGGCGCTGGCGCTGGCTGCGGCGACGGCCCGCCTCAACGGGATGTCGTGGGATCTGCGGGCGGGGAGCATGTTCGAACCCGTCGCGGGGGAGCGGTTCGACCTGATCGTGTCCAACCCTCCGTTCGTCATCGGCGCGGGCGGGCAGGACTACATCTACCGCGACTCGGGCGTCGTCGGAGACGGGTTGTGCGAGCAACTCGTCCGCGAGTTGCCTGCCCATCTGAATCCTGGTGGCACCGCCCAGATCCTGGCCAACTGGGTCATCCGCGAGGGCGAGGACTGGCCGGAACGGGTCCGCTCCTGGCTCGCCGGCACCGGACTCGACGCCTGGGTCGTCCAGCGGGAGGTCGCCGACCCCATCAGCTATGTGTCGCTGTGGTTGTCCGATGCCGGTGAGGACGAGGCGACCGCCGCGCGGCGAGGTGCGGAGTGGCTCGAATGGTTCGAGGCCAACGGCATCGTCGCCATCGGGATGGGCTCGATCACCGCCCACGCCCCACTGCCGGGCGAGCGTCGCGAGGCCGACGTCGTGATCGAGGAGATCACCGGAGCGGGTGAAGAAGTCACCGGATACGAGGCGCAGGCGTTCTTGGCGCGACGACGCTACCTGCGGGAGACCTCGGACGAGCAGCTACTGACCCGTCGCCTCTCGGTGGCGCCGGTCATGCTCGAGGAGCACTCGCTCCCGGGTGACGAGGGCTGGCAACAGGTGTCGGCAACTGTGCGCAGGCCCGGTGGTCCGGGCGCCGTACTCGGCGTCGACGAGGTCTCGCGCGCACTGCTTGCCGGCAGTCGGGGGCAGGTCCCGCTGGGCGTACTGCTCGAACTGCTCGCCGGCTTCCACGGCGTCGACGCCGAGGCCCTCGCGGAAGCCGCGTTGCCCGTCGTCCGCGAAGCGATCGGCCGGGGGATTCTCTACGAGGCGATCTGAGAGGGGTTGTGGCGGAGGTGGTTTCGACACGGCTCCTCGCTTCGCTCGGTGCCGGCTCAACCAGCGGGGGTGGGCTCCTCGCTTCGCTGGGTGCCGGCTCAACCAGCGGGGGTGGGCTCCTCGCTTCGCTCGGTGCCGGCTCAACCAGCGGGGGTGGGCTCTCGGCTTCGCTCGGTGCCGGCTCAACCAGCGGGGGTGGGCTCTCGGCTTCGCTCGGTGCCGGCTCAACCAGCGGGGGTGGGCTCTCGGCTTCGCTCGGTGCCGGCTCAACCAGCGGGGGTGGGCTCTCGGCTTCGCTCGGTGCCGGCTCAACCAGCGGGGGTGGGCTCTCGGCTTCGCTCGGTGCCGGCTCAACCAGCGGGGGTGGCCGGGAAGGTCGCGTCGAGCGCCGCGGCGAGATCCGCGATGAGATCGTCGGCGTCTTCCAGCCCGACGGAGAACCGCAGATGTCCCCACTCGCGGAACGGTTCGGGGTAGGCCGCGACCCGTGGGCCGTCGGTGCCGACATGGACGATGAGTGACTCGTCGTGTCCCAACGACACCGCCGAGGTGATCGTCGTCAGCGCCGCGACGAATCGGTTCTGGGTGGCCGGATCGCCGCGCACCGCGAACGCGATCATGGCCCCGAAGCCGCGGCCGCCGAACTGTCGTGCCGCGAGGTCGTGTTCGGGATGCGACGCCAGACCCGGGTACCGCACGTAGGTGATGCGCGGGTCGTCGTCGAGGAAGGCCGCGACCCGCTCGGCATTGCGTTGATGCTGGGCGAACCGGAGCGGCAGGGTGATCGCGCCGCGGGCGATCAGCCATGCGTTGAACGGCGAGATGACGCCGCCGACGTCGACCATCGCCTGTTCCCGGATCTGCGACATGAGCTCCGACCGGCCGAGCACGGCACCGCCCATGGCGTCGCCGTGCCCGTTGATGTACTTGGTCAGCGAATGGACGACGAGGTCCGCGCCGTCGGCGAGCGGACGGTACAGAGTGGGCGGCGTGAAGGTGGCGTCGACGAGCAGCAGGGCGTCGGCGTCGGCGGCGATCTGCGCCAGCGCGCCGATGTCGGCGACCTTCGTCGTCGGATTGGCGATCGTCTCGGCGATCAGCATGCGGGTGCTGGGGCGCAGGGCGGCCCGGGTGGCGTCGAGATCGCCGACATCGACGAAGGTCGCCTCGATCCCGTACTTGGTCGGCAGCAGTTCCGACCAGAGCTTCCAGGTGGCCTCGTAGGTGGTGTCGGACACCACCACGTGGTCCCCGGCGGACAGGAACGTGAAGAACACCGCGTGCAGCGCGGCCACGCCCGAGGCCAGGACGACGGCGTCGTCGGCCTCTTCCAGTGCGGCCAGCTTGTCCTGCAGCGCAACCTGATTGGCGCCGGTGTTGCGTGTGTAGAACAGTTGCTCGGTGCCCGACCAGCTCATCGCCTCGGGTTCGGGCGGGAGGTGATACGAGTTCGCCATCGTGATGGGCGTCCGCACCGACGGGCCCGACGAATCGTTTCCGGCGTGCACGCTGCGTGTCATCTCACCCGTCACGGATGAACTCCCATCGGCTCGGTCGCACGTGTCCCGGCCGGCGCTGTTCCGGCCCGGACTGGCCCGTCTCGTTCTGGCCCGTCTTCGGCTGTCCCGGTCCGGTCGACGCCGGGCAGGTCGTCGACGACCGGTCGGGGTTCCCGGGTGACGTCCGAGCTCTCCGGGGTGGGGACGCCGGGCTCGGGGCCGGGGACGATGTCGGGTCGATGCGGACGCACGAGCCGGACCATCCGCAGCGGTAGTTTGTGCAGTTTGTCGACGTGAGCGAAGTACCGGAACTCGGCCCACCCCCAGCAGGCGGCGAACACCAGGAGCGCGACGGCGTCCATCGTGACGGTGTTCCAGGGGCGGTGTGCGATGTGGATCGGCACCACGACGAGGGCGATCGCCTGGATGACGTAGGAGTCGAGACTGCGGGTACCGGTCATGACGAGTGGGCGCAGCCAGTTGTGATGCCACCACCTGAGCAACAGTCGGAAGATCCCGTAGACGGCCGGAATGGCCAGATAGGCGCCGATCGCGCGGGCCGGGCGGAAGTCGAGTTTGTCGGCGACCGCCGGTTCGAGATGGGCCCACGGCCCGTAGTCGATGCCGAAGTGAAAGAACAGTGCCACCGCGAGCGCGACGGCGACGATCGCGATGATCCAGCGGTCGACGAACTCCGTCACACGCCACTGCGACCAGTTCCAGCCGATCACCAGTGCCGGGACGAACATGATCTGCCAGCCGGCGACGTTCTGGATGTGCGGTGCCGCCTGGTAGGCGCTCAGATAGAACCAGTCGGGGGAGTGGACCAGCGAGATCAGGTACAGGGCGATCGAACCGGCGAGCACCCAGCGCCACCAGCCCTGACGCAGGAGGGGGAACAGCCCGAAGGCGGAGATGAGCAAGACCATGTACAGCAGCAGGATGTTGCCCCCGCTGGGCAGGTAATCCATGGTCAGCGCCAGGCGCAGGCCGTCACCCCACCCGTCGACCGGCAGCAGGAGTGTCAGCCATCGGTGACCGGCCAGGGCGGCCGCGACCGCGACGAGGGCGATCGCCAGCTGGCACAGATAGAGGACGACGATCCGCTTGGCAAGACGCTTGTATGCGAAAGCCAGCCCATGGCGAGCGACCCATCGTTGATAGACCAGACCCAGCACGACGCCCGAGAGCATCACGAACGCGGACATGCCGTCGACGTACGGGAAGGCGTGGGTCGGGGTGGCCAGCACGGACTCATGCGCGAAGTGCGCGGTGATCATGCTCCAGATGGCCACCCCGCGGGTGGCATCGATGGCCAGGTCTCGTTTCATTGACTTGCACGATAGACAGCGCCGCGGCCCGGGGGCATCCCGGGCCGCGGCGAGTCGTGAGAGATCCGCTCAGGTGTAGAGGTCGGCGATCGCTTCCTTGTGCGCGTCGTGGATGACATTGCGCTTGAGCTTCATGGTCGGGGTGAGCTCACCGGTGTCGATGGTGAAATCGGTGTCCAGGATCGAGAACTTCTTGATCGCCTCGGCGTTGGAGACCTTGGTGTTCGCCTCCTTGACCGCGGCGTCGATCTCGGCCTTGAGATCGGCGTTCTCGACCAGGTCCGAGATCGGGGTGTCGGCGGGCAGGCCATGACGGTCCAACCAACCGGGCACGGCCTCGGGGTCGATCGTGATCAGCGCGGCGATGAACGGCTTGTTGTCGCCGACGACGAGGCATTGGCTCACCATCGGGTGCGCCCGGATGGTGTCCTCGAGCTGCGCCGGGGAGACGTTCTTGCCGCCCGCGGTGACGATCAGTTCCTTTTTGCGGCCGGTGATGAAGAGGTAGCCGTCGTCGAGGGTGCCGATGTCACCGGTGTGGAACCACCCGTCGCGGATCGCGTCGTCGGTGGCGGACTGGTTCTTCCAGTACCCACCGAACACGACCGGCCCCTTGAGCAGGACCTCGCCGTCGTCGGCGATGGCGACGGTGACGCCGGGGATCGGGCGTCCGACCGAACCGACCTTCTGGTTCTCCTCGTTGTTGGCCGTCACCGCGGCCGTGGTCTCCGACAATCCGTAGCCCTCGTACACCGGGATGCCGACGCCGCGGAAGAAGTGGCCGAGGCGCGCACCGAGCGGAGCGCCACCGGAGATCGCTCCCTCGCACTGGCCGCCGAGGGCGTCGCGCAGCTTTCCGTACACGAGCTTGTCGAAGACGGCGTGCCGGAGCTTCAGGCCGAGGCCGACCTTGCCGGCTTCCGTCGCCTTGCTGTATTCGATCGCCGTGTCGGTGGCCTTGTCGAAGATCGACCCCTTGCCGCCGTCGTAGGCCTTCTGCTTGGCCGAGTTGTACACCTTCTCGAACACGCGCGGCACCGACAGCACGTAGTTCGGCTTGAACACGCCCAGGTCCGCGACGAGGTTCGTCAGGTCGTTGGTGTGGCCGAGGATCACGCCGTTCTCGACGCAGCCGACGGCGACGACGCGGGCGAAGATGTGCGCCAGCGGCAGGAAGAGCAGCGTCGACTTGCCCTCCCGCATACCGGCGCCGACCGCGTCGCGGGTCGCGGCCGTCTCGGCGAGGAAATTCGCGTGCGTCAGGACGACGCCCTTCGGCCGTCCGGTGGTGCCCGAGGTGTAGATCAGCGTGGCGGCATCCGACGACAACGCATTCGCCTGACGCTGGTCGAGGTCCGCGTCGGCGGTCTTCGCGCCGCGCTTGGTGACCGTGGGGAGCGCGTGGTCGTCGATGACCAGGGTCTCCTTGAGGGTGGGCGTCTCGTCGATGACCCGGAGATGGCGGGTGTAGTGCTCATGGTTCTCGACGAACAGCAGCTTGGCGCCGGAGTCCTCGAGAATCCACTGGACCTGGTCGGGGGCGGACGTCTCGTAGATCGCGACGGTGCACGCCCCGGCGCGCCAGATCGCGTAGTCCAGCACGGTCCACTCGTAGCGCGTCGACGACAGGATCGCGACGCGGTCACCGGCCTGCACACCCGAGGCGATCAGACCCTTCGCGACCGCGTCCACCTCGTCGGTGAAGTGCTTGGCGGTGACGTTGACCCACTGGTTGTGCGAGCGCTTGCGGAAGAGCGGCATCGTGGGGCGCTCCGCGCGGTAGCGCAGGATCGTGTCGACGGTCGTCGCCTTGTCGTCGATCGTCAGATCGGACGGGGTGGCGTACTGCTGCTGCATGGCACTCCTGAGACGGGAGAACAAATGGACATTCCGGACACCGGTGTGCGTGTGACCGGGACCGATGGCCGGATGAGTGGCACTGACAGTACCAGTATTCGTTAGATGCATCACACCGGTGACCGAACGTGGCTCGTGCCCTGCTCAGGGGGCTGGTGCGACCCCGCCCGGGCGTGATGCCGACTTTCTGGTGGACGGCCATTACAGTTGAGGGCGATGAATGAGACTTCCGCCGCATGAGTACCTCGAATCACGGCGAGCACGACGCCCCCGCCGACCCGCAGGTCGGCTCGTTCGACGACCTCGAGATCGACCCGCGGGTACGCGCGGCCATCACCGACGTCGGCTATGAAACCCCGTCGCCCATCCAGGCGGCGACCATCCCGCCGCTCATGGACGGACGCGATGTCGTCGGCCTCGCGCAGACCGGTACCGGCAAGACCGCCGCGTTCGCCATCCCGATCCTGTCCCGCCTCGACACCTCCGCGCGTACCCCGCAGGCGCTGATCCTCGCGCCGACGCGAGAGCTGGCACTGCAGGTCTCCGAGGCCTTCGGCAAGTATTCGGCGCACATGCCCGAGGTGAAGGTGCTGCCGATCTACGGCGGGCAGTCCTACGGCGTCCAACTCGCGGGTCTGCGTCGCGGCGCGCAGGTCATCGTCGGCACACCCGGTCGGGTCATCGACCACCTCGATCGCAAGACCCTCGACATCTCCGGTCTGGAGTTCCTGGTCCTCGACGAAGCCGACGAGATGCTGACGATGGGCTTCGCCGAGGACGTCGAGCGCATCCTCGCCGAGACCCCGGACACCAAGCAGGTCGCGCTGTTCTCGGCGACCATGCCCAGTGCCATCCGGCGCCTCGCGCAGAAGTACCTGAACTCGCCGCAGGAGATCACGGTCAAGTCCAAGACCGCGACCGCGCAGAACATCACGCAGCGCTATCTCCAGGTTTCCCACCAGCGCAAGCTGGACGCGCTGACACGCTTCCTCGAGGTCGAGACCTTCGACGCGATGATCGTGTTCGTCCGCACCAAGCAGGCGACCGAAGAACTCGCCGAGAAGCTGCGCTCTCGCGGGTTCTCCGCGGTCGCCATCAACGGCGACCTCGCGCAGGCGCAGCGGGAACGGACCATCAACCAGCTGAAGAACGGCTCGATCGACATCCTCGTCGCGACCGATGTCGCGGCCCGCGGGCTCGACGTCGACCGCATCTCGCATGTCGTGAACTACGACATCCCGCACGACACCGAGTCCTACGTGCACCGCATCGGCCGTACCGGGCGCGCCGGCCGCTCGGGAAACGCGCTGCTGTTCGTCTCGCCGCGCGAACGCCACCTGCTGCGTGCGATCGAGCGCGCCACGCGGCAGACGCTGACCGAGATCGGCCTGCCCAGCGTGGACGATGTCAACGCACAGCGGGTCGCGAAGTTCGCCGACTCGATCACCCAGAACCTGTCGTCGGACAACCTGGATCTGTTCCGCGGGCTGATCGAGAACTATGCGCGGGACAACGACGTCGCGATGGCCGACATCGCGGCCGCGCTGGCGCTCGAGACACGTGACGGCGGTTTCCTGATGACCCCGGACCCGCCGCAGTCGGAGAAGCGCTCCGAGCGTGAGCGTGCTCCGCGGCGCCCGGGCGCGAGCTTCGCGACGTACCGCATCGCCGTCGGCCGCAAGCACAAGGTGTCGCCCGGTGCGATCGTCGGTGCCATCGCCAACGAGGGCGGCCTGACCCGTGCCGACTTCGGCAACATCAGCATCCGCGACGACTTCAGCCTCGTCGAGCTTCCCGATGATCTCGACAACGAGACCCTCTCGTCGCTGCGGCACACGAAGATCGGGAAGAACCCGATCGACATCCGCAAGGACATGGGCGCACCGCGCACGCGCGGGGGCGCAAAGCGCGGGGCGGGCGGGCACGGCGGCGGTCGGGACGGTCGTCGTGGCGACAACTGGGGTAAGCGTCCGTCCCCGCGTGTCGCGGGGCGCGGCCGCCATTCCTGACCCCGACGGTTCCGCTGCGGATCGCCTACCAGAAGGAGCGCATGACTGCGCCCTTCTGAGAGCTGTGTGAGAAAACTTGTCAATTCGAGATCGTTCCGTAACCTGGTCGACGGGGGTCATTACGCCACGGCCGTCACCCGATGGCCGTCGCGAACGCATGAACACGGACAAATTCGAGCAACAGGATTGGTGAGTCACCGGTGTCAGTGGTGAATTCGATTTCGGCAGTCGAGGCAATGAATCACAGCCGCGAGGGGAACGCGGTCGTCGTCGACGCGCGTCCCCAGGTGGTTCGGCATCAGGGGAGTCTGCCCGGTGCCCTCGTGGTCGACCCGACCGAGGTGCCGAAGCGGTTCACCCCGACTCCGTCGGGCACCTTCCCGGTGATCCGCGACCGCGACACCGAGATCGCCGTGGTGTCGGTCCGTTCAGAGGCCCCGCGGATCGCCGAACAGATCGCCGAGTGCGGATACACCAACGTGCGCTATGTCGACGGCGGATACCGCGCGCTGCGTTCGAGCTCCGTCGGCTGACCGGCTCGGTGTCGGGAATCCGGCCGACCCGCGCGGAGGCACGGAGTTCCTCTGACCAGCGTCTTGTAGCGTAGGAGTCGCCGGCGACGAGAGGAACACATCGGTATGCAGGATGACACGCGCGAGACGTTGCGCGATCAGGTCACCCGGCTGATGACGTTTCTGGCCGATCTCGTCCGGTCTCGCTCCGGAGACGTCCACGACATCTCCGACCACCCCGGCCATGTCTGGGTCGGTCCGTCCACCGCCGTCGCCGTCCGGTCGAACGCGGTGCCGGGCCAGGTGGTGGTCGAGGTCGGTCCGGACGACCCCGACGCCGCTCGGGCCTGCGCGGTCCATGCCGAATTCGCCGCGTTGGTCGACGCGCTCGGCGCGGAGCCCGAAGAACTCGAACTCGTCATCGCGTCCGCACTGGTCACGGTGCGGGACGCGACAGACGCTGACGCCGACCCATTGGTCCGCGAACATCTCCTCAGTCAGGTTCTGGTCGCCGACCGCGACGCGGACGACACGATCCGGTTCTCGCTCGGGGCGGGCTCGTCTCCCGCAGTTCGCGATACCCATCTGCTCGCTGCTCTCGACGGTCTCGATCTCGCGGGCGCGGTCGGGATCCGCGGCAAGCTGTCGGCGCAGACCTCGGTGCTGTCGCCGAAGACCTCCGAGCTGATGGCCGAGTGGCGCGAGGCGATCGAAGTCGACGCCGAGCGTGTGTCGTTGACGGTCGAGAGCCGGCCCGCGGTGGTCCTCCGCCGTCGCGGGGTGGGGAGTTCCCCCGCGTTCTACGACGCCATCATCGACGACCTGCGGGACGAGGAGTCGGAGGTACCGGTCGCACTGACCCAGCTCGTCCGCCCGATCGAGGCGCCCGACCGACTCGCCGCCCTCCGCGCCCCCGGCGTCCTCGATCCAGCGGACCTGGTCGCCGATGCGCTGTTCCCGCTGCCGTCCAATGCCGAACAGCGCGATGTGCTCGCCCGGCTCGGGTCCGACACCGGTGTGGTGGTCGAGGGTCCGCCCGGAACCGGCAAGACCCACACCATCGCCAACGTGACCTCGGCCTTGCTGGCGAAAGGACAGCGCGTCCTGGTCGTCAGCGAGAAAGCCCATGCGCTCCACGTGCTCCGGGACATGCTGCCGCCCGCTCTGCGGGCGCTCACGGTGTCGATCGCCGACGTGTCCCAGGACAGTTCCGAGGGCATCGTCGATGCGGTGACCGAGCTCGCCGAACGCAAGGCGTCGTTCACGCCCGGGGTCGCCGACGCGGAGATCGCCGACCTGGCCGCGCGCCGCGATCACGCTCTGCGACAACGGGATCAGCTGCTCCGCGAACTCTGGGACCTCCGTGCGGAAGAGACCGAGGTCCACGAATGGGTCGCGGGGGACTATCGGGGATCCCCGGCGGAGATCGTCCGCCGGGTGCGGGCAGACGCCGCCGCGTTCGACTGGCTGCCCGGGCCGGTCCACGGCGCGGTGCCCCCGCTGGACTCGGCCGAGTTCGTCCGGCTGGCAGACCTGCTCGCGAGCACCGGTGGCTCCGGATCGCGTCTCGCGCAACGGTTCGTCGACCTCGACCACCACCTGCCCGAGCCGGCGGAGATGGACTCCATCTGCACCCGGATCGCCGCGCGGCCCCGCGAGCCGATGGCCGGCGCCGGGACGCTGCTGTCGGTGCTCGACGGGGTCGACAGTGACCGATTGGTCCGGATCAAGGACATCTGCGACGAACTCGCCGTCGCCTCCGGCGAGGTGGCGTCGTACCCGGAGCCGATCGTCGACATGGCGGACCGGCTGCTCGCCGGACGCGCCGCGCACCTCTGGTCGCGGGTGACGACGCTGTCACCGGTCATCGCCGAGGCCGCTCGTCGGGACCGTGACCTGGGCGCGCATGCGGTCGTCGTCGACGGGGCGCGGCCCGGCGACGCCGCGTTGTTCGACGCCGCCGCCGACTTCCTGCGAGACGGCGGTCAGTGGCGGGGACGGTTGCGGCGTTCGCCCGAGCAGCGCGCGGTCGAGGAGTCGCCGGTGCGGGCCACCGTGGACGGTCGGCCTCCTCGCGACGAGGCCTCGTTGCGCCGGGTCGCCGATCACCTCACCGTCATCGACGCGGTACATCAGGTGCATCGCATCCTGGCGGACCTGCACGTCCCGGTGGACGCGTCGGGGTCGCGGTCGGCGCAGCTCGACCACCTCGTCCGCCTGGACAACCAACTGGCGTGGATCTCGAGGCTGCTCACCGGCCGGGAGCATCTCGTCCGTGAACTCGAGGCGATCAGCCCCGGCGGCCCGAGACCACGCACCGTCGCCGAGGCAGCCGAGGTGGCTGATCAGGCGCGATCGGTGGCGGCCGCCAACGGCGCGGTCCTCGCCGAACAGGAACTCGCCGACCGCGTGTACGGCCTGACGACCGAACTCGAACAGGGGCCGTCGCCGGAGGGTGACGCGCTGCTCTCGGCACTCGCCACGGCCGACCCGGTCGCGATCCGAGACGCGCGGCGCGCGTTCGCGGCCGCCGCAGCCGAGGCCGACGAGCAGAATGCCCTGGAGCTTCTCGGGCTCCGATTGCGCAGCCGGGCACCCGAACTCGCGAAGACGATGTGGTCGAGCGCGCAGGACCCGATCTGGACCGAACGCGCCCGGGACATGGGCGCGGCGTGGGCGTGGCGGTTCGCCCACACCTGGGCGGAGGAACGCAGCGATCCGTTCGCCGAGGACCGGCTGCAGTCCGACCTCGATGCCGTCGAGGTCGACATCGCGGCCCTCACCACCCGGCTGGCCTCTGCGCGCGCCGTCCGCGAGGTGCTGGCGCGCACCACGGCCGGCGAGTTGCAGGCCGTCCAGTCCTACCGCGACCACATGATCAACCTGGGCAAGGGATCGGGCAAGCACGCCAATCGTTTCCGACGCGCGGCGCGCGAGGCCATGGCCGAGGCGCGCAACGCCGTGCCCGCCTGGATCATGTCGATCAGCCAGGTGGCCGAGACCCTCCCACCGCGCCGCAACTCCTTCGACGTCGTCATCGTCGACGAGGCGTCCCAGGCCGACATCACCAGCGCGTTCCTTCTCTGGCTGGCCCCGCGCGTGATCGTCGTCGGTGACGACAAGCAGTGCGCGCCCGTCGGTCTCAGCGGCACCAGCCTCGATTCCGCGTTCGCCGAACTCGATGCCGCGCTGCCCGACCTCCCGACATACCTGCGCGACGGGTTGACGCCGCGGTCCAGCCTGTTCTCGTTGTTGCGCAGCCGTTTCGGCAACGTCGTGGGACTGCGGGAACACTTCCGGTCCATGCCCGAGATCATCGAGTTCTCGTCGCGCCAATTCTACGGGTCCGCGCCGCTGATCCCGGTGCGCCAGTACGGTTCCGACCGGCTCGAACCATTGCGGACGGTCGCGGTCGACGGAACGGCCACCGGGACCGGCAACGGCATCAGCAACGAGGCCGAGGCGGCCGCCATCGTCGATGCCCTCCGGGGGTGTCTGGCCGACCCGGCATACGACGATCTGGACTTCGGTGTGATCGCGTTGCAGGGCGTCAAGCAGGTGGAGACGATCGAGAAGGCGCTACGCGCCGCGATCGACATCGAGACCTGGCGCTCGCGTCGTATCCGCGTCGGCTCACCCCCGGATTTCCAGGGAGACGAGCGGCACGTGGTCTTCCTGTCGATGGTCGTCTCGGACGCCGGTGCGATCTCCGCGCTGACCCGCGCGGAGTCCCAACGCCGGGTCAACGTGGCGGCCACCCGGGCCATGGACCAGTTGTGGCTGTTCCAGTCGATCGGACTCGACGAGTTGCGCCCCAACGACCTTCGTGCCTCGCTGC
This sequence comes from Gordonia sp. SCSIO 19800, assembly GCF_018132775.1. Taxonomy (NCBI): domain Bacteria; kingdom Bacillati; phylum Actinomycetota; class Actinomycetes; order Mycobacteriales; family Gordoniaceae; genus Gordonia; species Gordonia sp. SCSIO 19800. The sequence continues at coordinate 44,815 of NZ_JAGRQM010000005.1, forward strand.
TGTCCTACGTGTCCGCCAACGAGGGTCCGTCGATCGGGGCCATGCCGTCCGACGTGCCCGATGATCGCCGCGTGAGCCCGTTCGACAACCTCCTCGAACAGCGCGTGTTCAACCGTCTCGCGGCGCTCGGCTATCACGTGACCCCGAAGGTCACGGTCAACAACCGGATCGTCGACCTGGTCGTGTTGGGGGCCGATGCGCGCATGGCCGTCGAGTGTGATGCCGACGAGTTCGCCGGGACCGGGCAGCAGGCTCGGTCGGATCTGGAACGCGAGCGTGAATTGCGCCGTTGCGGTTGGGAATTCGTCCGCGTGCGCGAGTCGGAGTTCGAACTCGATCCCGACCGCGTGCTCGACCATGTCGCCGCCGTGCTCGACGAGCGCGGATGCAAGCCGGGGTCGCTCGTCGCGGTTCAGACGACGGATGATGTCGGGAGATGGCAGCCGATCGATCTCACCGCGGGGGAGTGACGCCGCACCACGTCAGCCGAGTGACGCGAGCAACGCCGGCAGACCGACCGCGGCGGGCATCCGCAGACTGTGGGTCACGATGTCGGACAGCGCGGACGGCGACGGGTTGAACTCGATGACCGGGATGCCCGCGCGCACCGCGCGTTCGGGTAGCGCGGCTGCCGGGTAGACGATCCCGCTGGTGCCCACGACGAGCACCACCTCGGCCGCACGGAACGCCTGATCCGCTCGCTGCCAGTCCGATCCGGGCAGTGCTTCGCCGAACCACACGATGCCGGGCCGCACCTTCCCGCCGCAGCGCGGACACGTGGGCGGGTCGACGCGCGGGTCGTCCGGCGCGGTACCGGTGTCGCCGGGATCGGGGAATGCGCCCGGGCCGTCGTACGGGGTCCCACAGACCGAACACCGGGGGGCGAACAGGCTGCCGTGCAGGTGGCTGACGACATCGCTGCCGGCCCTCTCGTGGAGATCGTCGACATTCTGCGTCACGATCATGACGGTGCGGCTCGTGGCGAGTTCGGCGAGCGCGCGGTGGCCCGCATTGGGCTGCGCGGCAAGCACTTCGCGGGCGCGCCAGCGGTACCACCCCCAGACCAGTGCGGGGTCGCGCGCCCACGCTTCCGGGGTGGCGAGTTCGGCGGGATCGAACTTCTCCCACAAACCGGTCTGGGCGTCCCGGAAGGTGGCGATGCCGCTCTCGGCCGACATACCCGCGCCGCTGAACACCGTGATCCACTCCGCGCGGCGCACGAGGTCGGCCACCCCGTCCGGAATCCGGGTCCCGGCCCCGGTGTCCGGGTCGGGCTCGCCGGCGAAGGTCATCCGACGGACTCGATCCCGGCGCGCACCGCAGCGGCGGTCTCGTCGGGGTCGGGGTCGCGGCGGACGAGGAAGCCCTTGGCGAAACTCAGCTTGTCCCCGTCGTGTCTGGGGACGACGTGCAGGTGGGTGTGGAAGACGGTCTGGAAGGCCGCGCGGCCGTCGTTCAGTGCCAGGTTGACCCCGTCGGCGGACACCGGTCCGGTCTTCATCGCGGTGGCGACTCGTTGGCCGGCGCGGAAGAGAGCGGCGCCGAGGGTCGGGTCGAGGTCGCCGAGCCCGGAGGAGTGGACCCGGGGCACGAGGAGGGTGTGCCCGCGGGTCACGGGCCGGATGTCGAGGAACCCGAGGACGTCGTCGTCGGAGTAGACGATGCGACCCGGGGAGGTGCCCGCGATGATGGCGCAGAAGATGCAACTGCTCATGCGGCCGACTCTAGTGGGGTGTCTCGATGGCACTCGGCCTGCGGCACGGCTGGACCGCGACGCGCAATGGTGCCCCACATCACATAACGGTTTGATAACGGTTGACCGAGCGAGAGTTCGGGCGCACGCGTACCCCTGGGTATGTTGCCTGGCCTGGCGGTTTTCCGACGCTTCCCATGGCGGTTGACACGGTGCCGAAAGTTACCCGCGCGGTTACTGGTCGGTATACCGACCGGTCACCGACAAACATGAGGGTTCCCTCACTTTCGTGTGTCATCATTGGTGTCACGTTCACGCCGACGCCGGCTCCGGACAAAACCGGTGCGCGCCAATGTTGTTGTGCGGCAGGCGTGTTCCTTTGTTGTACCAGCTAGTTCGACCCGGCGGTGTCGCCACCGCGGCCGGTCGTGCGCGACGGCGGCGAGACCGATCACGTCAGCGCACGGAAAGGCCGCTGCCGACAGCGTTTCTCGCGCCGCCGCGACTCGCAGACCAACCGCACAACACCCACAGACATCTACTGCACCGCACCTACGCACTCCGCAAGTCCACACTCTGAGACCGACCACCACAGAGGAGTATCCGTGACCGTCGACCAGTTCCGCTCCGGCTCGCAGGGCGCCGCCAACGCAGAACGGCCCACCACCACGCTCATCGAGCGGCTCACGCAGGGCGAGCCCTACGCGATCAGCTTCGGCGGGCAGGGCGGCGCATGGCTGCCCACGCTGACCGAGCTGGTCGTCGACGCCGACCTGGAACACCGGGTCGCCACCATCGTCGATTCCGCCGAACGGCTCGTCGAGCCGGTTGCCGACGAACTCGTCGTGGCACGGGTGTCCGGGTTCCACCCGCTCACCTGGGTGCACGCGCACGACGCAGGTGAAGACGTGCCCGCCGAGGCCACTCTCGCCGATTTCACCCTCTCGGGTCCGGGTGTGCTGCTCACCCAGCTCGCCGCCGTGGAGGCACTCCGCAAGCAGGGCCTGGACACCGCCGTGCTCCCGCCGAAGGCCGTGGTCGGGCATTCCCAGGGCTCGCTGGCCACCGATGCGGTGGGCGCCGACGGCCGGATCGCCGAGTCCGGTCAGGGCCTGCTGCTGGCCGTCGCGCACCTCATCGGCGCCGCCGGTTCGTTGACCGCGCGTCGCCGCGGGCTGGGTGTCACCACCGACGGCACGCCGATGCTCGCACTGACCAACGTCAGCCCGGCTCGCGTCGACGAGATCCTGGCGCAGTACCGCGCCGGCCTGTCCGACAACGATCTGACGACCGCCCCGGTGGTCGCCATCAAGAACAGCCGCACCGCCGTCGTGCTGTCCGGGGCACCGCGGCACCTCGCCGCGTTCGCCGCCCTCTGTGAGCGGGTCGCCGCGACCGAGGCCGACGAGCGCAAGCGCAAGCTCACCGGCGGGGCGCCGTTCGCGCCGAAGTTCGACCACCTGCAGGTGTCGGTGGCCTTCCACCACCCGGCGATGGCAGAGGCTGTCGAGCTGGTCGGCCAGTGGGCTGACCGCTGCGGCATCGACCGTGACCTCGCCACCCGCCACGCCCACGACATCCTCGTCGGGCACGTCGACTGGGTCGCCTCGGTCGACTCGATCGTGGCCGGCGGCGCCAAGTGGGTCCTGGACTTCGGTCCCGGGGACATCGCAACCCGTCTCACCGCATCATTGGTCCGCGGGCAGGGCGTCGGCCTGGTGCCCGCCGCGCTGCGAGTCGGACAGCGCAACCTGTTCAGCCCCGGCGGCGTGCCCGAGGTCGCGACCCCGTGGTCGCAGTTCGCGCCGACCCTCGTCGAGCTGCCCGACGGCCGTACCGTCGTCGAGACCTCCTTCACCCGCCTCACGGGACGTTCGCCGATGCTGCTCGCCGGCATGACGCCGACGACCGTCGACCCGGCCATCGTCGCCGCCGCGGCCAACGCCGGACACTGGGCCGAGCTGGCCGGTGGCGGTCAGGTCACCGAGGAGATCTTCGCGCGCAACATCGCCACGCTCACCGATCTGCTCGAGCCGGGACGCGAGGCGCAGTTCAACGCGTTGTTCCTCGACCCCTACCTGTGGAAGCTGCAGCTCGGCGGCAAGCGCATCGTGCAGAAGGCCCGCGCGCAGGGAGCCCCGCTCGACGGCGTCATCGTCTCGGCGGGCATACCCGAACTCGAGGACGCGGTCGCGCTCGTCGACGAGTTCGTCGAGGCCGGACTCCGGTTCGTCGCCTTCAAACCCGGCACCGTGGAGCAGATCCGGTCCGTCGTGCGCATCGCGGCCGAGGTTCCGCATCACCCGATCATCGTGCAGATCGAGGGCGGCCGCGCCGGTGGCCACCACTCGTGGGAAGACCTCGACGACCTGCTGCTCGCGACCTACGGCGAGCTCCGCGCCCGCCCGAACGTCGTGATCTGCGTCGGCGGTGGCATCGGCACGCCCGAGCGCGCCAGTGAATACCTCACCGGCAGCTGGTCGGCCGGCTACGGCTACCCGACGATGCCGCTCGACGGCATCCTCATCGGCACCGCCGCCATGGCGGCCAAGGAGGCGACGACCACCCCCGAGGTCAAGCAGCTCCTCGTCGACACCGCCGGCATCGACGAGTGGATCGGCGCCGGTCACGCCACCGCCGGAATGGCGTCCGGCCGTTCGCAGCTCGGCGCCGACATCCACGAGGTCGACAACACCGCGTCGCGGTGCGGCCGGCTGCTCGACGAGGTCGCCGGTGACGCCGACGCCGTGGCCGCCCGCCGCGACGAGATCATCGCCGCGATGGCCGACACCGCGAAGCCGTACTTCGGCGACGTCGCCACCATGACCTACCGCGAGTGGCTCGACCGGTACGCCGCGCTGGCCGTCGGTGACGCCCGCGGCGAGCAGGTCCCGTGGGCCGACATCACCTGGCAGCAGCGCTTCGTGGAGATGCTGCAGCGCACCGAGGCGCGCATGCACCCGCAGGACTCCGGGCCCATCCCGACGATGTTCGCCGAGGTCACCGCTGCCGCCGATGCGTATGCCGCAATCGACGCGCTCGGCAGCGTGTACCCCGAGATCGACACCGACATCCTGCATCCCGCGGACGTCGCGTTCTTCCTGGAGCTGTGCCGCACCCCCGGCAAGCCCGTCAACTTCGTGCCGGTGATCGACAAGGACGTGCGCCGCTGGTGGCGCAGTGACTCCCTGTGGCAGGCCCACGACCCGCGCTACGGCGCCGACGCCGTCTGCGTCATCCCGGGGCCGGTCGCCGTCGCGGGCATCACCCGCGTCGACGAGCCCGTGGGCGAACTGCTCGATCGGTTCGAGGCCCGGGTCGCGTCCGATCTGCAGGCCACCGGCGAGCGCCCGGTCGCCGTCGCCTCCCGGCACCGGGCCGGGCTGGCCGAGGAGGCCGGCGTGCTGACCTCGGTGCTGGAGTCCGACGACGTCAGCTGGGCCGGCCGGATCGTGGCGAGCCCGATCGCGCTGCTCGGCGATCGCGACGCCTGGACCGTGGTCGGACCCGAGCGGGCCGAACACGCCGTCAGCGGCGCCGTCCTGGAGCAGGTCTCCGCCGACTCCGACGCCACCCGTTTCGACCTCGTCGTCCCCATCTCGGGCGCTTCCGTGCGTATCCCGCTGCTGGCCGGCGAAAGCCTGCGCGACGGTGGTTCGCCGCTGGTGGGCCTCGACGACGCGTCGACCGCGATGCGCGAGATCCTCACCGTGGCCGCCGGCGGCAGCCTGGCCGAGGTGACCGACGGCGTGTCGGTCACGACCGTCTCCTGGCAGCCGGATTCGGTCGCCGATCACGCTGCGGTGACCGGGTTCTCCCTGCCGCCGCACCTGCGCCCGACCACCCCGACCGACCCGTTCGGTTTCGCCGTGCCCGACACCCTGGTCGGCGCGTGCTGGCCGAGCGTGTTCAGCGTCATCGGCGCCGCCCGCACCGATTCCGGTGACCCGGTCGTCGAGGGTCTGCTCGACCTGGTCCACCTCGATCACGCGATCGCGCTGACCGGGGAGATCCCCGCCACCGCAGCCGAACTGACCGTCACCGCACGGACCGGCGCGGTCCGGGATGCCGACGTCGGTCGTGTCGTCGAGGTCACGGTGGAGATCGCCGGACCAGCCGGCCCGATCGCGACGCTCGAGGAGCGTTTCGCGATCCGTGGGCGTCTGGGCGCCGCCGAGCTCACCGACCCGGCCCGGGCCGGCGGTGCACCCGCCGCCGAGCAGTCGGCCACCCGCAAGCTGCTCCGGACGGCCACCATCACCGCGCCGAACCGGATGACCGGTTTCGCCGTCGTGTCCGGTGACCGCAACCCCATCCACACCGACGCCGCAGCCGCGAAGCTGGCCGGTCTCGGCGACCCGATCGTCCACGGGATGTGGCTGTCGGCCGCCGCGCAGCAGGTCGTCACCGCGACCGACGCGAAGAATCCGACGCCATCGCCTCGTCCGCTGATCGGCTGGACCGCACGCTATCTCGGCATGGTCCGGCTCGGCGACCGCATCTCGGTGCGCGTCGACCGCGTGGGTCTCGACAACGGCAACGAGGTCGTCGAGGTCAGCGCCAAGGTCGGCGACAACCTCGTGATGAGCGCGACCGGTCTGCTCGCCGCGCCGCGGACCGTCTACGCGTTCCCCGGCCAGGGCATCCAGAGCAAGGGCATGGGACTCGACGCCCGCTCGCGGTCGAAGGCCGCCCGCAAGATCTGGGATCGTGCCGACAAGCACACCCGTGCGGCGCTGGGCTTCTCGATCCTCGCCGTGGTCCGCGACAACCCGACGACGCTCGTCGCCAACGGGACCACCTACAACCACCCCGACGGCGTGCTGTACCTGACGCAGTTCACCCAGGTCGCCATGGCGACGCTCGGTGTCGCGCAGATCGCCGAGCTCAAGGAGTCCGGTGGCTTCGTCGAGGGTGCCATCACGTGTGGTCACTCGGTCGGTGAGTACAACGCGCTCGCCGCATGCGCCGGCGTCCTCCCGCTCGAGGCCGTCCTCGAAGTCGTGTTCCAGCGCGGCGAGGCCATGCATCACCTCGTCCCGCGAGATGAGCAGGGGCGCAGTGACTATCGGATGGCCGCCATCCGGCCGAGCCAGTTCGGTCTGGCCGACGCCGAGGTCACCGACTTCGTGTCCGGCGTGGGCGCCGCGGGCGGCGAGTTCCTGGAGGTCGTCAACCTCAACCTCCTCGGCTCGCAGTACGCGATCGCCGGCACGGTTCGCGGTCTCGAACTGCTCGAGGCCGAGATCGACCGGCGGCGTGCGGAGTTCGGGGGCAAGCGCGCGTTCATCCTGATCCCGGGCATCGACGTCCCGTTCCACTCGAGCGTGCTGCGCGCCGGGGTCCCGGAATTCCGCGGCAAGCTCGCCGAGCTGCTGCCCGCCGACATCGACATCGACATCCTGATCGGCCGCTACATCCCCAACCTGGTGCCGCGCCTGTTCAACCTCGGACGCGACTTCGTCGAGGAGATCGCGGCGCTGGTGCCGTCGGATCCGCTGAACGAGGTCCTCGCCGACTGGGACGCCTGGGAGGCGACCCCGAGCGAACTGGCCCGGGTGATCCTGATCGAGCTGCTCGCCTGGCAGTTCGCCAGCCCGGTGCGGTGGATCGAGACCCAGGAACTGCTGTTCAGCGGTCCCGAGCGGAACGGGCTGGGAGTCCAGCGCTTCGTCGAGATCGGTCTGAAGGGCGCCCCGACGCTGTCGGGTCTGGCCACCAACACCCTCAAGCTCGACGACTACGCCGCGGCCACCACCGAGGTGCTCAACGTCGAGCGCGACACCGACACGATCCTGGCCAAGGACGCCGGGCACGAGCCCGACGAGGACGAGCTCGACGTTCCCGCAGCGGCCGAGACGTCGGCGGCGGACGCGGCTCCGGCCGCCGCGGCGGCGCCCGCGCCTGCTGCTCCCGCGGCACCGGCGGCACCCGCCGGCGGCCCGCGTCCCGACGACATCGCGTTCACGCCGTCGGATGCGGTGAAGTCCGTGATTGCGCTGTGGACCAAGATGCGCGTCGACCAGATCGGGTCCGCGGACACAATCGAGGCGCTCTGCGACGGTGTGTCGTCGCGTCGTAACCAGCTGCTCCTCGACATCGGCGGCGAGCTCGGACTCGGCGCCATCGACGGTGCCGCCGAAGCCGACATGACCGCGCTGTCGTCGACCGTGGAGACCCTCGCCCGTGGCTACCGGCCGCTGGGTGCGGTGCTCACCGATGCGGTCAGCGACCAGGTCCGCAAGGTGCTCGGCCCGCTGGGCAAGCGCCAGAACTACATCACCGACCGCGTGTCGGGTGTCTGGCAGCTGGGTCCGGGGTGGGGTCTGCACACCACCGTCGCGCTGGCGTTGGGCACCAGGGACGGCGCGTCCGTCCGCGGCGAGGCGCTGGGCAATCTGCTCGACGGCCCGCTGACGGACACCGATTCACTCGACACCCTCATCGACAAGGCCGTGTCCGCGGTGGGTGCGGTCAAGGGCATCCCGGTCGGCAAGCCGGCCGCCGAATCCGGTGGTGGCGCAACGGTCGACGCCGCGGCGCTGGGAGAGTTCACCGAGCAGATCACCGGCCGGTCCGGCGCGCTGGCCTCGGCCGCGTACACCCTGCTGGACAAGCTCGGACTCGCCGAGGTCGCCGATCTCGCCGAGGCCGTGGCCGACCCGAACGCCGAGCTCGCCGAGCTGGTCAGCGCCGAACTCGGGTCGGACTGGGCCCGTACGGTGGCGCCGGCCTTCGACGCGGCCAAGGTCGTCCTCATCGACGACCGGTGGGCAACCGCCCGTGAGGATCTCGTCCGACTCTGGCTGACCGACGAGCAGGACCTCGACGCCGACTTCGACACCATCGTCGGCGGGTTCGCCGGAGCCGGTGACACCGTCGCCGACCACGCCACCTGGTGGCAGGGCAAGGCCCTCGCGAACGGAAACGCCGTGCACGGCCGCATCTTCGGCGCGATCGCGCACGCTGCGGAGAATCCCGAGAAGGGTGCCTACAGCCGCGAGATCGCCGTGGTGACCGGTGCGAGCAAGGGTTCGATCGCCGCCGGCGTGGTCGCCGGGCTGCTGGCCGGTGGCGCGACCGTGATCGCCACGACGTCGCGCCTGAACTCCGACCGTCTCGCCTTCTACAAGAAGCTGTACCGCGAGAACGCCCGGGCCGGTGCCGCGCTGTGGATTGCTCCCGCGAACATGGCGTCGTACGCCGATGTCGACGACCTCGTCGGCTGGATCGCGGGGGAGCAGACGGAGAACCTCGGTGGCACAACGGCAGTGGTGAAGCCGGCGATGAAGCCGACGCTGCTGTTCCCGTTCGCCGCACCGCGGGTCGCCGGTGATCTCACCGACGCCGGTGGTCGCGCCGAGCTGGAGATGAAGGTGCTCCTCTGGTCGGTGGAGCGGCTCATCGGCGGTCTCGCCGACGTCCATTCCGATCACGACATCGCCGCCCGCGTGCACGTCGTGTTGCCCGGTTCGCCGAACCGCGGCATGTTCGGCGGCGACGGTGCCTACGGCGAGAGCAAGGCCTCGCTCGACGCACTCGTACAGCGCTGGTCGGCCGAGGAGTCCTGGGGTTCCAAGACGACGCTCGCCCACGCCCTGATCGGCTGGGTGCGCGGCACCGGGCTGATGGGTCACAACGACGGGATGGTCGACGCGGTCGAGGCGGCGGGTGTGCGCACCTGGAGCACCGACGAGATGGCGGCGAACCTGCTCACCCTGTGCCGCCCCGAGCAGCGGTCGGCCGCGGTGAGTGCGCCGATCCTGGCCGACTTCACCGGCGGCCTGGACAGCTCGACCGACCTCAAGGCGCTCGCGGCCACCGCGGCGGCGGCCGCCGAGGAGTCCGCGGACACCGACGAGGTGTCGGCGACGACCGTCGCGGCGCTGCCGGCACCGGCGCGCGCCCCGAAGGCGATGCGTCCGCAGTGGCCGTCGATCGACGCCCGACCCGAGGACCTCGTGGTCATCGTGGGTGCCGGCGAGCTCGGCCCGTTCGGTTCGGCCCGCACCCGCTTCGAGATGGAGGTCGACGAGAAGCTTTCGGCCGCAGGCGTTCTCGAGCTCGCCTGGAACACCGGACTGGTGCACTGGGATTCGGCGCCGAAGCCGGGCTGGTACGACACCGCGTCCGGAGACCCGGTGCCGGAGAGCGAGATCGCCGAGCGGTACCACGACGAGGTCGTCGCCCGCTGCGGTATCCGCCGCTACGCCGACGACGGGGCGATGGTCGACAACACCTCGCCGCTGCTGACCTCGGTCTTCGTCGACGAGGACCTGACCTTCACGGTCAACTCCGAGGCCGAGGCGCGAGCATTCGCCAGTGCCAACCCGGAGAAGACCCGGGTCACGCAGAACGCCGACGGCGACTGGCAGGTCACCCGGTTGGCGGGCACCGAGATCCGCGTTCCGCGCCAGTTCGCGCTGACCCGGACCGTGGGCGGTCAGATCCCGACCGGTTTCGACCCGACCCGCTGGGGCGTCAGCCCCGACATGGTCGAGTCGATCGACCGGGTCGCCCTGTGGAACCTGGTGGCCACGGTCGACGCCTTCCTGTCGTCGGGCTTCACGCCGAGCGAACTGATGCGCTGGGTGCACCCCGGTCTGGTCGCCAACACGCAGGGCACCGGTATGGGCGGCATGACCTCCATGCGCGACCTGTACATCAACACCCTGCTGGGCGAGGCCAACGCCAACGACATCCTGCAGGAGGCCCTGCCGAACATCGTGGCGGCACACGTGGTCCAGTCGTATGTCGGTAGCTACGGCGCGATGATCCACCCGGTGGCGGCATGTGCGACCGCAGCTGTGTCGGTCGAGGAGGGCGTCGACAAGATCCGCCTCGGCAAGGCGCTGTTCGCGGTGGCGGGCGGCTTCGACGACCTGGGTATCGAGGGCATCGTCGGCTTCGGCGCGATGTCGGCGACCGCCGACTCGGCGAAGATGACCGCGCGCGGCATCGACGATCGCCGGTTCTCGCGTGCCAACGATCGCCGACGCGGCGGGTTCGTCGAGTCGGCCGGCGGCGGCACGATCCTGCTCGCCCGCGGCGATGTCGCGGCCGAGATGGGTCTGCCGGTGCTCGGTGTGGTCGCGTGGGCGCAGAGCTTCGGCGACGGTGTGCACACCTCGATCCCGGCTCCGGGTCTCGGTGCCCTGGGCGCGGCTCGCGGGTCGCTGTCCTCGCCGCTGGCACGTGCGCTCGGTTCGCTCGGCGTCAGCGCCGACGACGTGGCGGTCGTGTCCAAGCACGACACCTCCACCAAGGCGAACGATCCGAACGAGTCCGAACTGCACGAGCGGCTCGCGGCGGCCATCGGCCGCGGCAAGGGCGCACCGCTGTTCGTGGTGTCGCAGAAGTCGCTGACCGGTCATGCCAAGGGTGGCGCGGCGGCCTTCCAGCTCATCGGTCTGTGCCAGATCCTGCGTGACGGCGTGATCCCGCCCAACCGCAGCCTCGACTGTGTCGACGACAAGATGGCCGAGTACCCGCACCTGGTCTGGCCGCGGGAGACCCTCCAGCTCGGCGAGCGGTTCCCGCTCAAGGCGGGTCTGCTGACCAGCCTCGGCTTCGGTCACGTGTCCGGACTGATCGCGGTGGTGCACCCGGAGGCGTTCATCGCCTCGCTGAACCCGGAGGAGCGCGACGCCTACCGTCAGCGCGCCGACGAGCGGACCCGCCTGGGCAGTCAGCGCTTCCTGCAGTCGATCTGCGGTGGCGAGCCTGCCTACCAGCGTCCGCCGAACCGTCGCTTCGACGAGTCGGTCGACGAGCACGACGCCGAGGCGGGCATGCTCCTCGATCCGCAGACCCGTCTGGACGGCGCCGACGTCTACGTCGCCGGTGAGCCGGTGGCGGGTGGTCGGTGACACCCGGTGAGGCGAATGGCGCGAGCGACTACCAAGGGATGAGCGTTCTCGGTGTGGGAATCGACATCGTGTCGATCCCGGAGTTCGGCGAGCAGCTCCGGCAGCCGGGTACGACGTTCGCCGACCGGTTCACGGTCGGCGAGCGTCGGGACTCGGCCGCCGGGACCGGCGACGACGCCCGGCATCTGGCCGCCCGCTGGGCGGCCAAGGAGGCGGTCGTGAAGGCGTGGTCGGTGAGCCGCTTCTCGCGGTCGCCGCTGTTGCCGCTGATCCGGCACAGCGACATCGAGGTCGTGACCGACACGTGGGGCCGTCCGGCCATCCGTCTGTCGGGCGAGATCGGCGAGCATCTGCGCGACACGACCGTGCATGTGTCGCTGACCCACGACGGGGACACCGCTGCGGCGGTGGCCATCCTCGAGGGCAGGTAGCCCCGCGCGGCTCTCAGACCGTCGTCGACTCCTCGAGCAGCAGATAGCCGGCGAGCATCCGCTTGAGTTCGGCGACGGTCTCGTCGTGGTCGTGGCCGTCCTGTACGGAGAAGCTCAGGAGCGAGTAGGCCGTGTGGACGAGCACCTGGGACATCATCTCGCGGCGTTCGCGCTGCGACGGCGTGAGCGGCGCGATGATCCGCGCGACCTGTTCGGCGAGCACCCGTTCGTTCAGCGACGCCGTGGCGCGGGTCGCCGGTGTCGACTGGACGGCCAGCCACACCGCCCGCCGCGACGGGTCGGTGCGCCACAGGGCCGCCAGGTGATCGAGGAACTTCTCGAGCAGGCTGGGCCACTCCAGGGACGGCACCTCCGAGGAAAACGCCGTGAGTTCCTCGCGGACGTCGACGGTGTCCTGGCGGTCCAGCTCGCACACGATGACGTACTTGTTCGCGAAGTACTGATAGAGCGTGCCGATGGGGACCTCGGCCCGGGTCGCGATCTCCTCACAGGTCAGCGATTCGAACCCGACGTCGATCAACAGCTCGCGTGCTGCTTCGAGCATCGCCTGGAACTTGCGCTTGCTGCGTTCCTGAGTGGGCCGCTTGCGCGGCACCAGCGGTTCGGCGGACTCGGGCATCGGGGCCGGCTCAGACGGACAGGTCGCGGCGCAGCTTGGCGACGTGTCCGGTGGCCCGGACGTTGTACTGCGCGAGTTCGATCGTGCCGTCGGCGTCGACCAGGAACGTCGACCGGATGACGCCGGTGACGGTCTTGCCGTACATCTTCTTCTCCCCGAATGCGCCCCACTCGGTGAGCACCTTCTTCTCCGGGTCGCTGAGCAACGGGAACGTCAGGCCCTCGGCCTCGACGAACTTCGCCAGCTTCGCGGGCTTGTCGGGGGAGATGCCGAGGACCGCGATCCCGGCCTCGTTCAGCTCGCCGAGGTTGTCGCGGAAATCGCACGCCTGCTTGGTGCACCCCGGGGTGGCCGCTGCGGGATAGAAGTAGACGACGACCTTGCGGCCGGCGTAGTCCGACAACGAGACCGGGTCGCCGTTCGCGTCGGGCAGCGTGAACGACGGCGCCGTGTCGCCCACGGACAGTCGGGTGGTGGTCTCAGCCATGAGAGCCAGGCTAGTGCATGGCGACATGCCCGGATGCCGGGATGTCGTAGCATCGAGTCGCTGCCATCTGGCGGTTCGTCCCCGGCGCCGAGAGGTCGTGCGGCGGCCGGGAAGTGAGAAGACCAACGAGAAGCGCCGGAAGGATGCAACGTGGCCGGAGATACCGAACGTATCGAGCAGGACATCGCCAAGGCCCGTGAGGACCTCGCCAGCACGCTCGACGCGCTGGCCGAGCGCGCCAACCCCCAGCGGCTCGCCGACGACGCCAAGTCGAAGGCTCTCGCGACACTGCAGACGCCTGCGGTGAAGTACGCACTCGCCGGGGTCGGCGCCCTGGTCCTGCTCGTCGTCGTCCGCAAGGTCGCCTCGCGATGACCCGCTGATCCAGCAATCGGCGGCGCGACCTCGTCCGCACGGGCCCGTCGAACGGCAGAAGCCACTCCGACCAGGCGATTTCACTTCTGCCGCGGGGGTCCTGTAAGGTTCCATCTCGCACCGCCAAGCGCCATTAGCTCAATTGGCAGAGCAGCTGACTCTTAATCAGCGGGTTCGGGGTTCGAGTCCCTGATGGCGCACAGAGTACTCAAGACGCCTCGCATCGAGCGAGGCGTCTTGTGGCGTCTCAGACGGTTTCGACCGCGGCCGGTGGTCGATGAACGGCAGATGAACGTTCGGCGTTTCGGGTGCGCAACACGCCGCTCGAATGGATGACGGCCGAAGCGTTCGGTCCGATCTCTCGTACACTGGTCCGCGACATCGGGGTTCGGAATGTCCGTTTCGGATTCGGGGTGTGCAGTGTTCTCAAGGTTGCGGGGCAGCGTGACCGACCGGTTCGGGGTCGGGGCGTCGACAGGCGGGAGTGAGATGGGGATCGGTCGTACTCGGCGGATGCCGCTGATCATCAGCGGTGTGATGTTGGCAATCGTCGCGCTGGTGACGTCGTGCACGCAGGAGGCGTCGTACTCCGACAACGTCAGCAGTTCGAGTCTCTTCGACGATCTGCTCAAGCCGGGTCTCGAGATCACCGAGTGGGCCGAACGTCCCCTGAACGACAACGCCGTCGGCGTGCAGCCGGGTGCGCCCATCAAGGTGAAGACCAGTGAGGGCACCATCAGCCGGGTGCTGATCAAGAAGTCCGACGGCACCCCCGTCAAGGGCACCCTCGCCGACAACGACACGGTGTGGGTCAGCAACGAGGCCCTCGGCTACAACCGCACCTACACCCTGGAGACCGACGCGGTGGGCATCGGTGGTGCGGTCACCAAGAAGGTCACCTTCACCACGAGCAGCCCCAACAACCTGACGCAGGCGTATCTGACACCGAGCCCCGGCGAGACCGTCGGTATCGGACAGCCGGTCGCGGTGAAGTTCGACGAGCCGATCGCGGATCGTCGTGCGGCGCAGCGCGCCATCCGGATCACCACCGACCCTCCGGTCGAAGGGGCCTTCTACTGGATCAGCCCGAGCGAGGTCCGGTGGCGGCCGGCGGAGTACTGGAAGCCGGGCACCAAGGTGCGGGTCGCGGTCAACACCTACGGCATCGACCTGGGTGACGGACTCTTCGGCCAGGAGAACGTGCGGACCAACTTCACCGTCGGACGCTCGATGATCGTCACGGCCGACGACAACACCAAGCAGGTCGTCTTCGAACGCGACGGCAAGGTCATCCGGACCATGCCGACGTCGATGGGCAAGGCCGGCGACGAGACCGACAACGGCATCTACCTGGTCTCGGACAAGCACGACCACATCATCATGGACTCGTCGACCTACGGCGTGCCGGTCAATTCGTCGAACGGTTACCGCACCCCGGTCGACTACGCGACCCGGATGTCCTACAGCGGCATCTTCTTCCACTCCGCACCATGGTCGGTGTGGGCGCAGGGCAACACCAATACGAGTCACGGCTGCCTGAACCTGAGTCCGGAGAACGCTCTCTGGGTCATGGAGAACACCCTCCGCGGCGACCCGGTCATCGTGAAGAACACCACGGGCGGAACATTGTCGGGCACCGATGGTCTCGGCGACTGGAACATCCCATGGTCGGTGTGGCGCAAGGGCAACGCCGACAACGCCTGACGCTCAGCACGCCTTCGGACGCCACCGAACCGCAGCGCGGTCGGTGGCGTCCGTGCGTCAGCGGGACCCGACGCGGAACGTGCGACTCGTCCCAGAGACGGGCCTCGTCGACCCGTTCGCATCGCGGCTGTCCCCGAAGTAGCGGATGCGGTACATCCCGGACGCGTCCGTCGGCGACCGCCAGGTGATCGTGATCCGCGACGTGTCGGTGCTGCCGGCCGGGCGCGCCCACCGGAACTCCGTGGACCAGTCGTTGTCGTCGGCGACCGTCGTCCACTCGCTGCCGGTACGCCGCTGCACCTCGAGATAGGTCCGGCCGTGCCGGAAGTCGTTGTTGGGATGCGCGCCGACGAACTGCACGGTCACGATCGAACCGGGGCGGTACGTGGCGTCGGGTTCACGCAGGACGTCGCCGTAGCGTCGGCCCGGTATCGGACGGTCGGCGGGGACCGGGGGCACCAGGTCGGGTTGCAGTCCGGACTTGTCGACCGGCGCCGGACCACGGCCGATCCGGCGTCCGGACGACATGGCCGCGGCGAGCGCGGCGAACTCCTGCAGGTAGGCGGACAGGGTGTACCGCCCGAATTGGGTCTCGCCGCCTTCGTAGTGCTGCAGGTCGTATTCCTCGGGCGTCGTGACGTACTGGGTGTAGGCGTTCGCGAACCCCTGCACGAGGACGTTGTCGACGTCGGTCCGCAGTTCGTCGGCGACCACTCGACGCAGCCGCAGACCCGCGACGACGGTGACCTCGGCGGGTACGGCGACGAGCACGAGTTCGCCGATGCGCATGAGCTGCAGCGGCACCACCGCCGGGATCCAGCCCGAGGGCGGCAGCAGACCGAGCGGGAACGCGATCAGTTTGGGCGCCTGCATGTCTCGCATCCACGGTGCGATCGGTGGGACGCGGTCTCCGCCGAGCGCGGTGACGAGGGGATTGGTCATGCCCTCCACGAGGAAGGGCAGCGGTTGCTCGTAGTTGTCCTCGCTGCTGGTCGCGACCGCGCCGGCACCCATCATCGCGGGGGTGGTCGACGCCGGTCGGCCGTCGGGTGTGTAGGTACCGGAGATCCGGACCGCCGACATGTCGACGTACCGCACGATGGAGTCGACGCCGCCCCGGGTCATCGGACGGGCCGCCTCGAAGCCTCGCCGTCCGGCGACGTACTGACGCTCGCCGATGAGTTCGCAGTTGCGCCTGTTGTCCGATGTCGGTCCGCGCGGATCGAACTGCGCGAGTGCGAGGTTCGGCGTCATGTCGCCGGAGTTGGTCTGTGGGAAGGCGGCCACGAACCCGGGCAGGGTGCGCTCCCACAGGTGGCTCGCGTAACCCTTGTTGTCGCCGGCGATGAGGACGTTGCGGTCGGTGAGGGACGTGCCGTGTGTCGGGAACCAGGTGATGGCACCGACATCCCGGCCGCCGGAGGTGTCGTGCCGCCGCAGTCGTAGCACCGTGACCTGAGGGTCGATCGCATCGGGGAAGTGCCGCTTGTCTGCCGACGGGTTCGCGTCGAAGGCGACCCGGGATCGATTCCGGCTGGCGTCGTGCAGTTCCTCGCGGCCGATCGTGACGCTGCCGGGCGCGAGATTCTCGTGCGCGCGAACGATCGCGGCGAACATGCCGTCGATCTCGGCGTCGTAGGAGTTCTTCTTGAACCCGAACGCGGCGAGCGAATACGCGTAGTCCCAGGACGTGCCGCCGCAGGAGGCGTGCGTGTGCTGTGCGTTCAGATTCACGTTCGATTCGGTGTACAAGGAGCCGAATCGGTTGCGCAGCTTGGCCATCAGGCCCATGTGGTGCGACTGGAACAGGCATGCGAGGTCGGCGGTCAGGAAGACGACGCGCTGACCGGTGGCGGGATCGACGATGATGTAGGCCCGCGCCCAGCAACGCTGCAGGAGCCCGGCCGCGACCTGCTCTGGATTCGAATACCCCATCATGCCCTGGCCGGCGACCGCGCCCGTGACATCTCCGATGCCGCAGCCGACGAGGTAACTCGTCGACCCCGGGGGCGACGCGCCGGCCGGGGCGGCGGACAGGCCGGACCCGAGCCCGGCCGCGGCGGCGGTCGCGGCGGCACCGGCCATCAACTGTCTGCGCGTGAGGTCCACGTGCCGTCCTTCCGGGCGTCGGACGACACCGGCAGACGTGCGGTGTCATCGCGGCACACGCCCTGACGGCGCGGCCGTGTGGTCGAGATCAGTTCAGGACGTCGAACTCAGTCGTTGTCGTCGCCGCCCGGGATCCCGATGATGAACCCGATCCCGATGATGATGCACGAGATCAGGGCAACGGCAGGCATGACCCAGTAGGAAGGCATGTGGTGAACGTTACTGCGAGGCATGCCCATGCGCCCGGCTTCGGGGACTTTCGGGGACGAAGGTCCCCGGGCGCCGTCGACCCCCCGACCCCTGGACTTCAACTCGACCGGCAGACCTCGATCGAAGTCTGCCGGTCGAGTTAAAGTCTGGCGGTCGGGAGGTCACGCCTGGCAGACAACGACGGACCGTGAATTGTCCACAGCAACGACCTGACCGGAGACGCGTATTCGGCAGTGCACCGTCCCGGAGCCGATTGCGGCGATGTACATTGCGGCCGGCCTGGTCGCAGGTCTGGTGTTGAGTGTCAGTGAGTACCGTCCGGCGAGGTTCGAGTACGGAATCACATAGTCCTGCCACTGTCCAGGGGCATACGCGATCGACACGTGAGGGGCATCCGCCTCGATTGTGTAAAGCACGTTGACGCTGGCGTTCGCTGGCACAGCGTTCGTCAACCCGAGAGCAGCGCCGGCAAAAACGCAGAGCAGGGCGAGAATTCTACGCACGGGGATCTCCTAGACGGGGATCTCAGTGTGATACATCGCGGGTTCGGCGTAGTGAGGTTGACACCTATTCGTCCGACTGGACGACGGCTTCTGCAACGAGATCACATCTCGCCCAGCTTCCTGTCGTCTCGGACCGGGCCGGTGAAGAGCCCGGACAGTGCGTCGGCGAGATAGTCGTCCTCGGCGCCGTTGCCGGGTAGTTCGAGCGCGCGACGGTACGCGGTCGCCGCGCCGCGGTCGTCGCCCAGTTCGCTCAGCGTGAGGGCACGGGCGATGTGGAAGGGCCGGAACCGGTCGAGTTGTGTGTCCGACTGCAATCGATCGAGCATCGCGATACCGCGCGCCGGGCCGTACGCGCGTCCGACGGCGACTGCGCGACCGACGCGCACCACGGGTCCGGGATCGTGCACTTCGAGTAGTCGGTACAGGACGGCGATCTGGGTCCAGTCGGTCTCGTCCGCGGTGGCGGCCTCGGCGTGCACGGCCGCGATCGCCGCCTGGATCGTGTACAGACCGGCGTCTGCTTGTGCCGCAGCGTGTTCCGCGAGCGCGACGCCCTCGGCGACGAGCGCCCGGTCCCAGAGCCGGCGATCCTGGTCATCCAGCGGAACCGGTCGGCCGTCGGAGTCGAGTCGAGCCGGCCGGCGGGACTGGGTGAGCAACAGAAGGGCGAGCAGTCCGGTCGTCTCGGCGTTGGGGAGCAGTGCGCGCAGGGTGCGCGCGAGGGCGACGGCCTCGCCGGTGAGATCGTCGCGGATGTGCGCGTCCCCGGTCGAGCGCGCGAACCCCTCGGAGAACAGCAGGTAGATGACTCGCAGGACCCCGCCGAGCCGACGCGGGAGATCGCCCTCGCGCGGCGGCGCGAACGGAACACCCAGCGCGCCAATTCGCTTCTTGGCGCGCACGATTCGCTGCTGGGTCGTCGGTACCGGGATCAGCAGCGCATGCGCGACCTCCGCGGTGGTCAGCCCGGCGACGAACCGGAGGGTGAGCGCGACTCGATCCTCGGCGCGTAGCACGGGATGGGTGCAGGCGAAGAACATGCCGAGGCGTTCGTCCGGCAACCCCGGTGGCGGCGCCTCGGCCGGGTCTCTGAACTCCGCAGGGGTGGAGGCACGTTCGCTCTCGGTGTGCAGGCGGGCCAGTTTCCCGGCGAGGACGGATTCACGCCGCACCACGTCGAGCGCCTTGCGTTTGGCCGTCGTCGTCAGCCATGCCTCCGGTGAATCCGGGACTCCGGTACGCGACCAGGTGATCAGGGCCTGCGCGATCGCGTCCTGCAACGCGTCCTCCGCGAGGTCGAGATCGCCGAACTTCTTCGTGAGCGTGGCGAGTACACGAGAACGGACGTCGCGATCGACGGCCGACACCGCCCGGCGGGCCACGGACCCTGCGGAATCCGTGGCCGCCGAACGGTGTGAATTGTTCGTCATCGCTCAGTACGGTGCGAGCGGCCGGATCTCGACATGGCCGCCGGGCGCCGAACCGGGGCTGCGGCGGGCCCACTCGATCGCCTCGTCGACGTTCGCGACGTCGATGACGTACACCCCGCCGACGAACTCCCGCACCTCGGCGAACGGCCCGGACGACGCGACCACCCGCTCGCCGCTGTCGTCGGTGTGCACCACCGCGCGCTCGTCCTCCAGCGCGAAGGAGTTGACGACGACACCGGCCTTGGTGATCTCCTCGTCGAAGGCGAAGAACTCTTCGGGGCTGGCGCCACCGTCCTCACCACAGGCCGGATCGTTGACATGTCCCATGAGCAGCAATGCGTACTTCATCGTTCCTCCAGTCTCGGCCGACTGATGTGGCCATGATGCCGAACCGGATCGGTCCGACACCATGGTGACGTACGGCGATTCCGGATATCGACAGCAAGCCGGGGAAGAGACCGCAGCACCAAAAAGCCCCGCCTGCGGATCGCAGACGGGGCTTCGTCGGGGTGGATGACGGGACTCGAACCCGCGACAGCCAGGATCACAACCTGGTGCTCTACCAACTGAACTACATCCACCATCGGCGTCGGAAACCTGGGCGTCAGCGCCGGGTCTCAGAGCCATCAACACTCTAGCGGGTCGGTGCCGCAGAACTCCAATCGGTTACCCGACCTGCGTGTTCAGGCGGGGCCGAGGTCCTTGACGATCTCGGCGAGGGCATCGGTGTCCGGGCCGGGGGCGGGCACGAACGCCGCGGCGCGGTAGTAGCGGAGTTCCCGGATCGACTCGCGGATGTCCGCGAGGGCCCGGTGCGCGAGCCCCTTCTCGGGCTGGCCGAAATAGACCTTGGGGTACCAGCGCCGGCACAATTCCTTGATCGAGCTGACGTCGACCATGCGGTAGTGCAGGTAGGCGTCGAGTTCGGGCATGTCCCGCGTGATGAATCCACGGTCGGTACCGATCGAGTTGCCCGCGAGGGGGACCGCGCCGGCGGTGGTCACATGCTTGCGGATGTAGTCGAGCACCAGCTTCTCGGCTTCGGCGAGGGTGACGGTGGACGCCCGCACCTCCTCGGTGAGACCCGAGGCCTCATGCATCTTGGTCACCACGTCGGGCATCGACGCCAGCGCCTCGTCGTCGGCGTGGATCACGACATCGACACCGTCGCCGAGGATGTTGAGGTCGCCGTCGGTCACCAGGGCCGCGATCTCGATGAGTTTGTCCGACTCGAGTCGGAGTCCGGTCATCTCGCAGTCGATCCACACCAGTTTGTCCTGCACCCGACAACCTTAGCCAACCTCGCGCGCGAATCCGTGGGACATCGGCCCCCGAGGTCTATCGTGTGCTTGTGACCGAAGCCTCCAGTCCGGCGCAGCACATCGCCGCCGGATACGCGTTCAGCACCGCCGCACTCGAACTGGGCGCCGTCTCGGTGGCGGGGCAGGTGGATCCCGCGGCGAAGGTCCGAATCCCGCTGTCGATGATGAACCGGCACGGTCTCGTCGCCGGCGCGACCGGGACGGGAAAGACCAAGACGCTGCAGCTCATCGCCGAGCAACTGTCGAGCAACGGCGTTCCTGTCGTCATGGCCGACATCAAGGGCGACCTGTCCGGACTCAGCCGAGCGGGCGTGGGCAACGACAAGATCGCCGAACGCTCCCACCAGACCGGCGACGACTGGCAACCGGCAGCGCACCCGGTCGAGTTCGTCTCGCTGGGTTCGGAGGGAATCGGGGTACCGATCCGTGCGACCATCACCTCGTTCGGGCCGATCCTGCTCAGTAAGGTGTTGGGGCTCAACGCCACCCAGGAGTCGACGCTGGGCCTCATCTTCCACTGGGCGGACAAGAAGGCCTTGCCGCTCCTCGATCTGAAGGATCTGCGGTCGGTCATCGCCTTCCTCACCAGCGACGAGGGCAAGGCCGATCTGAAGGGGATCGGCGGGGTGTCGCGGCAGACCGCCGGCGTGATCCTGCGGGCGCTGTCGAATCTCGAGGCCGACGGCGGTGACACGTTCTTCGGCGAACCCGAGATCGATCCCGCCGACCTCATCCGGACGACGCCCGACGGACGCGGCATCATCACGTTGTTCGAGCTCGGTACCCAGGCGGCCCGCCCCGCGCTCTTCTCGACCTTCCTCATGTGGATTCTGGCCGATCTGTTCGAGTTCCTGCCGGAGGTGGGCGACCTCGACAAACCGAAGCTGGTCTTCATCTTCGACGAATCGCATCTGCTGTTCGACGATGCGTCGAAAGCCTTTGTGGACCAGGTCGTCCAGACGGTGAAACTGATCCGGTCGAAGGGCGTCGGCGTGTTCTTCTGCTCCCAGCTGCCGACGGACATCCCGAAAGAAGTGTTGTCCCAGCTGGGTGCCCGGATCCAGCACGCGCTGCGGGCCTTCACCCCCGACGACCAGAAGGCGCTGCGTACGACGGTCAAGACCTACCCCGTGTCGGAGGTCTACGACCTCGAGCAGGTGCTGACCTCTCTCGGTACGGGCGAGGCGGTCGTGACGGTGCTGTCCGAGCGCGGTGCGCCGACCCCGGTCGCGTGGACGGTGGTCCGAGCGCCCCGGTCGGCGATGGAGGCCATCGGCGCCGACGCCGTCACCTCGGCGGCGAAAGCCGGGCCGTTGTACGCGAAGTACGGCACGCCCATCGACCGCGAGTCGGCGTACGAGATCCTGGCCGCCAACACCCTCGCACCGGGGGAGCCCGCCGACGCACCGGCACCCGTGCCGCCGACGCCGGCCCCGGAGCCGATGCCGGAGGAGCCGGGGCTGCTGACCGAGGTGCTCACGAGCAAGCCGATGCAGAGTTTCCTGCGATCGGCGGCCAGCGCGGCCGGACGTGAGTTCAGTCGCGCGATCTTCGGCACGGGGCGTCGCCGCCGGCGCTGAACGGCGGTCTAGACGACTCCTACTCTGCGCTGAACTTGCGGTAGAAGCCGCCGACGATCGGGGCCACCACCCCGCGCGGTGTGTACCCGCCGGCCACCGACATCGCCTTGGACAGGGTGCCGGGCACGACGCGCATCTTGTTGTGCGCCAACGCGTCCAGACTCATCGCGGCGACCTTGGCCGAGGAGTGCCACAGGAAGTCCGGGACGACCTTGTCGACGATGGACGCCTCGTCCGGGGTGGGAGTGTGCGTGCGCACCGGGCCGGGCGCGAGCAGGGTGACGTGCACGCCCTGCCCGGACACCTCGCCGCGCAGGGACTCGCTGAAGCTGTTCACGAAGGCTTTCGATGCCGCGTACGTCGCGTTGTTGGGAATCGGCATGTTTCCGGCGGCTGACCCGACCATCAGGATGCCGCCCGAGCCGCGCCTGACCATCTGCGGGAGCACCGCCAGGGTGAGGTCGTGGACCGCGTTGACGTTGAGGCGGACCTGCGCGCGTTCGTAGTCGGCGTCGAGGTCGGCGACCGGTCCGAAGGTCGCGATGCCCGCGTTGTTGCAGAGGATCGAGATGTCGCGGCCGGCGAACTCGGCGGCGAGCACTTCCACCTTCGTCGGGTCCGACAGGTCGACCGCGCGGACCTCGACCGAGACCTCGTGTGCCGTGCGGAGTTCGCCGGCGAGTTCCTCGAGAAGGTCGCCCCGGCGGGCGACGAGGATGACCGAATGACCCCGGGCGGCCAGCGCGCGTGCGAGTTCCCGTCCGATTCCGGACGAGGCCCCGGTGACGACGGCACGGGCGGTGGCGGAGGGCGGCGGTACCGGCATGTCGCAATGGTAGCCGCCGCCTCTCGCGCCGAGACCGAGCGTCAGTCGATGCCGGCGGCGACCTCGGTGCCCTGCCGGATCGCGCGCTTGGCGTCGAGCTCGCCGGCGTAATCGGCCCCGCCGATCACATGCGTCGTGACCCCGGCCAGCGTCAACGGATCGACCAGATCGCGTACCGACTCCTGGCCCGCGCAGATCACCACGTTGTCGACCTCGAGCACGCGGGTGTCGGTGACGTTGCCCTCGTCGTCGCGGAAGCTCAGATGCAGCCCCTGGTCGTCGATCTTGTCGTAGGTGGCGCCGCTGATCTGCTCGACGCCCTTCATCTTCATCGTCGCGCGATGGACCCATCCGGTGGTCTTGCCGAGGGACTTGCCCTGCTTACCGACCTTGCGCTGGACCAGGTAGACTTGACGCACCGGCGGAAGCGGCCGCGGCTTGGTGACGAAGCCGGGCTTCTCCGGATCCTCCGTCACGCCCCATTCCTGTTCCCACTCTTTGAGATTCACCGTCGGCGACTCGTCGGTGGTGAGGAACTCGCTGACGTCGAAACCGATGCCGCCGGCACCGATCACGGCCACACGCTTGCCGATCTCCCGATGTCCGAGCACGGCGTCGGCGTACGACATCGCCATCGGGTGATCGACGCCGGGGAAGCTCGGGATGCGCGGCACGACGCCGGTTGCGACGATCACGTCGTCGAACTTCTCGGCGATGATCTGCTCGGCGTCGGCGCGGGTGTTCAGCCGGACCTCGATACCGAGCACCTCGATCTGACGGGTGAAGTAGCGGATCGTCTCGCTGAACTCCTCTTTGCCGGGAATGCGTGCGGCGATGGAGAACTGGCCGCCGATGGAGTCGCCGCCCTCGAACAGGGTGACCTTGTGGCCGCGCTTGGCGCCGGCGACGGCGGCCGAGAGGCCGGCCGGGCCCGCGCCGATCACGGCGAGGCGCTTGGCCTTTCGCGTCGGACCCAGGATGAGCGTGGTCTCGCGTCCCGCGATCGGGTTCACCAGGCACGACACGTGTTTGCCGACGAAGGCGTGGTCGAGGCAGGCCTGGTTGCAGCCGATGCAGGTGTTGATCTCGTCGGAGCGACCCTCGCGGGCCTTGTTCGCCAGGTGGGGATCGGCGAGGAACGGCCGGGCCATCTGGATGGCGTCGACGCGTCCGTTCGCGAGGATCTCCTCGCCGAGTTCCGGGGTGTTGATGCGGTTGGCCGCGATCAGCGGGATCGAGACCTCGTCGCGGAGCCGTTCGGTGAACTTCACGAACGCGCCGCGCGGCACCGAGGTGACGATGGTGGGAACCTGGGCCTCGTGCCAGCCGATATCGGTGTTGATGGCGTCGACGCCGTACTGCTCGGCCTTGCGAGCCATCAGCGCGACCTCGTCCCAGGTCTGTCCCTTGCGGATCAGGTCGGCGATCGACTGACGCAGGATCACCGGGTAGTCGCGGGGGACCTGACGGCGGATCTCCTTGATGACCTCGACCAGGAAACGCTGGCGGTTCTCGGTGTTGCCGCCCCATTTGTCGGTGCGGTCGTTGGTGTGGGGGCAGAGGAACTGGTTGATGAGGTAGCCCTCGCCGCCCATGATCTCGATGGCGTCGTAACCGGCCTTGCGTGCCAGCTTGGCGGACTGCCCGAACGACCTGATGACGTGGCGGATGATCGGCTCGGTCATCTTCAGATGCTTGAAGGGGTGGATCGGCGACGGATCGGTGCCGGGAGCGACCTTGAACGGCGTGTATCCATAGCGGCCGGCGTGGATCAGCTGCATCGCGATCTTGCCGCCCTCGTCGTGCACGGCCTTGGTCACGCGCTTGTGGCGGGTCATGTCGACGACGTTGGTCATCTTGCCGCCGGCGAAGGCGAGCAAACCCGTCCGGCTCGTGCCGAAGCCGCCGGTGATGATCAGTCCCGCACCGCCCTTGGCGCGTTCGGCGAAGTACGCGGCCAGCTTGTCGGTGTCCCAGAACCGGTCCTCGAGACCGGTGTGCATCGAACCCATGACCAGTCGGTTCTCGATGGTCATGCCGCCGATCTGCAGGGGCGTGAACAGGTGCGGATAGTGCTGGTTCGGTTGTGCCGTCGGGGCTGACATGGCGCGACCTTTCATCTCGGTGAACCTGGGTGGACGGATTGGCGATATCGAAGGTGTTGCGGGACCGGCGAACTCAGCTCTCGGTCAATTCCCGTTCGAGTCCGTGGATGACCTCGTCGCACCATTCGATGTATCCCTGCTCCTGGCGGATGCCGCCGCGGAGGACGAGGTACTGGTGCAGCTTGCGGCCGGAGAGCGTGTCGGGATCGGGGTAGTAGTCGGCCTGGAAGCCGGTGTAGAGCTTCAGCTGCGCGAGGTGCTCGTCGCGGTGGGCCTTGAGTTCGCCGATGATGGCGGCGAGGTCGCCGAACTCGGCGGCCCGCAGCTTCACGCCGATGTCGCTGCGGAGCGGTTGCAGTGGGGTCGGACTCATCGCCCAGTCGGCCAGGGCGTCTCGCCCCGCATCGGAGATCGTGTAGACCTTCTTGTCCGGACGACCGTCCTGACTGATCGACTCGACGCTGACCAGTTCGTCGTCGAGGAGCTTCTTCAGCGTCCGGTAGATCTGCTGGTGCGTGGCCGACCAGAAGTAGCCGATGCTGCGGTCGAATTGTTGACCGATCTCATAGCCCGTTCCCGGTCGCTCGGCCAGCGACACCAGAATCGCGTGTTCGAGCGCCATGAGAGCAAGCTAACAGTGCAACAACGCACTATGCAACAGGGTGTATATGAGTCGAGTTGCATATCGGGCGGCGGCGACACCGACCGAGGAGGACCCGAAGTGAGGCGTCGTCAGCATCCGTGCCGCACACTGTTCGGCATGGGTGAACCGGAGACGAGGTCTCGGAATCTGCTGTCCTGGAAGCTGACCGACAACGCGGTCGTGGCACCGGAGGAACGGCTGACCTGGCCGCGGACGGTCAGCATCGGTCTGCAGCATGTGGTCGCCATGTTCGGCGCGACCTTCCTCGTCCCGGTGCTGACCGGATTCCCACCGTCGACGACGCTGTTCTTCTCCGGCGTCGGCACGATCCTGTTCCTGCTGATCACCCGCAACCGCCTGCCCAGTTACCTGGGTTCGAGTTTCGCCATCATCGCGCCGGTGACAGCCGCCGTCGCCTCCGACGGGGCGTCGTCGGCGCTCGGGGGACTCGTGGCGGTCGGCGCACTGCTCGTCGTCATCGGGCTCATCAGCCATTTCGCGGGTGTGCGATGGATCGAGACCCTGATGCCACCCGTCGTGACCGGCGCGATCGTCGCGTTGATCGGGCTCAATCTGGCGCCGGCGGCCAAGAACAACTTCGTCGCCGATCCCGTCCTGGCGACGATCGTGCTGGTGCTGCTGGTGGCATCCGCGGTGCTGTTCCGCGGGCTGCTCGGTCGCCTGGCGATCTTCTTGAGCGTCGTGGCCGGCTATGTCCTCGCGCTGATCCTCGACCGGATCGACAGCGACAACGACTACATCGACACCTCCGCCATCGGCGACGCCGCCTGGATCGGACTGCCCGACTTCCAGACGCCCACGTTCGACCTGGGTGTCCTGCCGTTGTTCCTCCCCGTGGTGCTGGTGCTCGTCGTCGAGAACATCGGCCACGTGAAGTCGGTCGCGATGATGACCGGGAAGGACTACGACGCGACCATGGGTCGGGCGCTGGCCGCGGACGGAGTGGCCACCATGCTGGCCGGCAGCGGCGGCGGGTCGGCCACGACGACCTACGCCGAGAACATCGGCGTGATGTCGGCGACCAAGGTGTACTCGACAGCAGCCTATTGGGTGGCCGGCGGCGCGGCGATCCTGCTCGGACTGTCGCCCAAGGTCGGCGCCGTGATCGCCGCGATCCCGCCTGGCGTGCTCGGCGGTGTCACGACCGCGCTCTACGGTCTGGTCGGTGTCATCGGCGTCCAGATCTGGGTGGCGAACAAGGTCGATTTCTCCAAACCGATCAATCAGTTCACCGCGGCGATCCCGCTCATCATCGGCATCGCCGACTACACCTGGCAGGTCGGCGACCTCGTGTTCGCCGGGATCTCGCTGGGCTCGGTCGCGGCACTGGTCATCTATCACTCCATGCGCCTCATCGGCGGGTGGCGGGGGACGGTGGATGTCGGCCGGACGGGCACTCACCACGGCGACGCATAGGTGTCCGACCGACGAACCTCAACTCGACTGATCGACTTCGATCGAGGTCCAGGAGTCGAGTTGAGGTTCGCAGGTGGACGGTCGCGAGGGGACCGGGACAAAACAGACGACTACTCGAAAGCCTGGCGTGTGTTCGAGTCGCGGCTCACCACGGCAGCCGTAGCGGGATGTCGGGAATCGGCCCCGGCAGGTCGATGTCCCCGTCGGCGCGATCGTTGAACAGATAGAGCCACCACAGGGGAGCGGGTGCGCCGACCGGTGGCGGAAGTTCGGCGACGTCGGGCTTGCGAGGGACGTAGAGGTCGGGTTCGGCGCCGACGATGACCTTCACCATGTTCTGGAAGGCCGTGGATTCCGGGTCGTTCCAATAAGCACCGTGGGTGACCAGACCCCCGTCGACCGTGCGTCCATCTGCGTCGACTGTGCGCTCGATGACGTCGACTGTGCCGGTGTCGAGCCTGATCACGCCGGGCGCGGTGTCGGGGTCGTGGCCGTGCGGGTTCCCGGGAAAGGACTGGACGTAGTGGATCGGGTCGCCCGGGAAGGTCAGCGAGTATCGATCCACGCCGTCGGGATGCGGGGTGTCGTAGATGCCGGTGCCCGCCGACGACGCGTAGATGACGCGGTCGGGAGACAAACCGAGTTGTTCGGCCGAGCCCACGACCGACCCGCCGTAGCTGTGGCCGATGTAGGTGGTGGTCGCGCCGGGTGCGAGATGCGCGATCTCGGCGTCGAGTTCGCGACCGAACAGCTCCAGGCGGTGCGCCATGGCTGCGGCAAAGCTCGGACTCGCCGCCGAGCGGAGGTCGGGCGGGAGGTCGCCGTCGAGGTAGAGGAACACCGGGCCGCCGGTGCGTGCCGCGAGTTCGGTTGCGGCCGTGCGGTTGTGGCCGACCACGGTGTCGAGGTTCGTGCCGGTCCCGGGCACGTAGGTCGCCGTGTTCGGGGTACCGGGCCGCAACGATCCGATCATCTCGACCAGGCGTCCGCGCGGGGTGTTGACGAAGGTGATGAAGGTCCGCTCGACGAGTCCGTCGTCGCCGCGGGGTGTCTCGTCGGCGATCGGGTCGGGGCTGGGCTCGAGGAGTCCGCGCAGGGTCCGAGCTCTTCGGCCGTGCCCGCGACCGGCCGCCATCTCGTCGAGAAGCGCGTTGCGGATGTTGATCTCGTTGGCCTGGGCGCGGATCGCGAACGGGACGCCCGGTAGGTTCCCGACGACGTGTGGGTTCGCCTGCATCAGGCGTCGGACGTCGTCGGCATCCATCTGTTGGATGATGTCGCGGACCTGGGTCGGCGTGAGCGTCTCCAGCATGCGGACGGCCTGATCCGCGTCCATCTCGGCGCCCCCGGGCAGTGTGACGTCGGGTTGACCCGCCGTCATCGACGCGAGGTCGGCCGCGAAGGTCTCGAGTCGTGCACCGTAGCGCTCGTCGAGGGCGTCGACGGTGTCGAGAGCCTCGGCGATGGATTCCGCGAGAAGGGCGGCCTGACCGTCGAATTCGTGCTGTGGATGTGTCACCTCGCCGTCGTCGAAGACGGTGAAGCCCAGCCCCTCGGCGCCCCGGACGACACCAAGTGCGAAGTCGCGGGCGTAGCCAAGGTCGGCGGCGGCATCGGTGGCCTCGTCGGCGATCATCTGCACCACGTTGCGGACCTCGCCGGCATGATCGTGTTCCGCCCAGATGGCTTGGTGCGCAGCATCGTGCGTGCCGCCCGACCACCCCGAGGCGTCGTCGAAGGCACGCACCGCCCGACCGATGCCGGTGTCGATGCGCTCGGCGAGCGTCGAGGCAGCGGACCCGGCGGCGGCGATCGACTGCGGATCCCACGCGCGCAACTGCGAGAGGGTGGGTCGCATCAGCGGTTCCGAAGCGAGCGGAACCGGGTGCCCGACCGCGCGTCGGCGTCTGCCGTCGTCGCGTCGAACGCTCGCAGCATCTGGCTCATCGTCATCAGGCGTTCACCGATGGAGTCCACCGCCAGCCGTGCGGGTCCGATCGTGGCGGCGAGGGCACGCACGACGCGACTCGAGGGTCCGAGCGCCGCTCCGACGGCCTCGACATCCGCGGCGTGGATCGCGATCGCGGCGGCCCGCCAGGTGCGCGCGATGCCCTCGACCTCGGCGGGATCGACACCGAACAGCGATGCTTCTGAACCCTTCTGGTCTCGTCGACCAGATGAGAGGGGCGGAAAACCGGACAGAGAGCGGGGGAGCGTCATGATCCTCCAGGGAGTCGCGACCCACCGAGGTGTGGGGCAGGACTATGACGCACGGCGTGCCCCGAACGGTTCCCGATCCACTTCGAGCGGTCGGCGACAGGCACATGACGTGCCCCCGGCAGGACTCGAACCTGCGACCTAGGGATTAGAAGGCCCTTGCTCTATCCACCTGAGCTACGGAGGCTGACCGGCGAGCGTGACGTGGCGCACGAGCGGCCGGGCAGAGAGAGTCTACGACACCGTCGTCGCTATGCCGTGCGCCACGGCGGGCCACGTCGAATTGGGATCACGTCAGTGACCGGTCCTACAGTTGGAGGATGACCCGCACGTCGACGCCCGCCTCCGCGGAGCAGCATCGCGACGCGATGAACGAACCGCGCGGCGTCGTCACCGCGATCCTGTGGGCATCGGGTTGGCTCGCCGCGATCGTCGCCGTCGCCGTCACCGCGATCTCCGCGGCGTCGGCGCTCCGGTTGACCGGTGTGCCCGATCCGGGGCCGCTGACCACCTACGGCGCACCTGCTCTGACCGCGATCGGCGAGTTCGCCGCGGCGATCGCGCTCGGGTCGGCCGTGTTCGCCGCGTTCTTCGTGCCGCCCCAGGCGAGCGGCGTCCTCGACGTCGGGGGTTACCGCGCCATCCGGATCGCGGCGGCGAGCGCGCTGACGTGGTCGGTCTCCGCTCTGCTGTTGATGCCGTTCTCGGCGTCGGAGGTCAGTGGGGCGCCGCTGGCGGAGGCGATCCGCCCGGCGAACCTGCTGACCGCCTACGGCCAGGTCGCGGAGGTGCGCACCTGGTTCTGGACCGCGGTGTTCGCACTGGTCGCGGCCATCATCGCCCGGATGACCCTGCACTGGGGTCCGACCATCGCGGTCATCGCGTTCTCCGTGTTCAGCCTGATGCCGTCCGCGCTCGCGGGCCACTCCTCGTCGGGTGGCAACCACGACGTCGCCACCAACAGCCTGATTCTGCACATCATCGGCGCGACCCTGTGGCTCGGCGGTCTCGCCGCGGTCGTGGTCTACGCCCTCGCCGACGGACGATGGCGTGCCCTGGCGGTGCGCCGGTTCTCGCGCGTCGCGTTCTGGTGCATCCTCGTCGTGGGGGCCAGCGGTGTCGTCAACGCCCTGGTGCGGGTGCCGCTCGGCGACCTGTTCACCGACACCTACGGCCGTCTGGTCGTGGCCAAGGTGGTGGCCCTGGTCGTGCTCGGCGGACTCGGCGCGTGGCATCGTCGTGTCACCATCGCCCAACTGGACGCCGACGACAAGCCGTCGCTGTTCGTCCGCTTCGGACTGGTCGAACTCGCCGTGTTCGCCGCGACCTTCGGCCTGGCCGTCGGCCTGAGCCGTACGCCGCCTCCACTCGTGGACACCACCCAGATCTCGGCGACCGAGAACGCGATCGGTTACGACCTCGACGGGCCGCCGACGTTCGTCCGCCTTCTCACCGAGTGGCGCTTCGACCTGATCTTCGGGCTCGCGGCGATCGTGCTCGCCGTCGTGTATCTCCGGGGAGTCATCCGCCTGAGGCGCCGGGGTGATGCCTGGCCGGTCGGTCGCACCGTCGCGTGGCTCCTCGGGTGTCTGCTGCTGTTGCTGGCGACGTCATCGGGATTGGGCCGCTACGCCCCGGCGATGTTCAGCATCCACATGATCGCGCACATGCTGCTGTCGATGATGGTGCCGGTCCTGCTGGTGCTCGGTGGCCCGGTCACGCTCGCCCTGCGGGCACTGCCGCCGGCCGGTCGGGGCAATCCGCCGGGCCCGCGCGAGTGGATTCAGCTGGGCGTGCACTCGGCGCCGTCCCGGATCCTGACGCATCCGCTGATCGCCGCGGTCATGTTCGTCGGCAGCTTCTACGTTCTCTATCTCGGCGGTCTGTACGAGTCCGTGGTCCAGTACCACGCGGCGCACCTGTTGATGAATCTGCACTTCCTGATCAGCGGCTACCTCTTCTACTGGCTGGTGATCGGCATCGACCCGGCCCCGCGTCAGGTGTCACCCGTGGCAAAGCTGGGCCTCGTGATGGCCTCGATTCCGTTCCACGCGTTCTTCGGCATCGCCCTCATGATGACGACCGCGGTCATCGCCGAGACCTACTACCGCGGGCTCAATCTCCCGTGGAACTACGGACTCTTCGACGACCAACGTGTCGGGGGCGGAATAGCCTGGGCCGCAGGCGAGATCCCCCTGGTGGTGGTCCTGCTCGCGCTGTTCGTGCAGTGGCAGCGCAGCGATACGAAGCTGGCGCGACGCTTCGACCGCAACGCGGACCGCGACCACGACGCGGACCTCGGCAGCTACAACGAGATGTTGAAGGAACTCAACAAGCGCGGTTGAGCGGCAACAGGTCTCAGCCGGACCCCGTCGACACCGTGCAGACCGACGACCCGGCCTGGATCAAGGCGCCGGTGTGCAGGGGATCGAAGCCGAAATCGGCAGCGGTGCGGCCGGTCGCAGTGATCAGCTCTGGGGGACACCGGAAGCTCGTCACGAGTTCGCCTGCGGCGGCAAGCTGGTCGACGATGGCCACGGTGAACTCGTTGATCGCGGTCCGGACCGGACCGAGATCGGACGTCGCAGGTGGAGCAGTCTGCCCAGGCAGCCGCCACTGCGCAAACAGTCCGCGTTGGACGGTCTTGCTAGCCTCGATCTGATCGCGGAACACACCGCGTACGTAGGCGGGGTCGAGACCGCGGTCGGTGGCCAGCTGCGACACGGTGTCGAGGACCACCTGTTCGCGCGCTGGGTCGTCGATGGCCGCGCCGGACGCCCATTTCGTCGCGGCGACGGTGTCGGCCAGTGCGAGCCGGCCCGCGATCGCCTCGGTCAGACCGGTCAATGTCGGCGAAGCGACCGGCGCAGCGCCTGCGAGGGGCGGGGCAACCAGCATTGTTGCCGCTGCGATGAGACCTACCAGGAGCCTTCGGATGCGCACCCTGCGAAGTGTATGGGCGGCGAGCGTCAGGTGGATCGCGATCTGTGGGTAACCCGTCGAGTTCTCCACAGTCGTGCGGCCTCGACGGTTGACGGCCCCGCTGCGGGTGATGCTGGTGCGGCCACACCTTCCCGTGGCCGACAACCGTAGGAGACGACCATGTTTGAGACGTACACGACCGTCATCGGAACCGTAGTGTCCGATCCCCGTCGGCGGCAGACGACCACCGGGGAGGACGTGATCTCCTTCCGCGTGGCGTGCACCTCGCGGCGGATCGACAAGAACACCGGCGAGTGGTCGGACGGACCCACGTTGTACCTGACGGTCAGCTGCTGGCGGCGCCTGCTGACCGGGGTCGGCCTGGCGATCGCCAAGGGTCGACCGGTGATCGCGCACGGTCAGATCAAGACCAACGAGTACCCGTCGGCGGACGGCTCACGTCGCTCCGATCTCGAGATGACGGCCGTGGCCGTCGGACTCGACCTCAGTCGCTGCGTCGTCACTTATCGGGGCACGCCCGCCCAGGGGCGCGCGGCCGACGCGCCGGTCGTCGCAACCGCGCCCGAGACCCGCGAGTCGGCGGCGTGAACGCACGATCGTGGGGTTGAGCCGATTACGACTCAGTCCGAACGGTTCCGGACCAGTCGCCAGTGGTTCTTGCCGTCGGCACGACGATAGGCGAGTTCGTCGAGGACGTTGATCGCGATGGCCAGGCCGCGGCCACGCTCGGCGAAGTCGTCGGGCAGGCTCACGGCGTCGAGA
The DNA here is from genome assembly GCF_018132775.1 of Gordonia sp. SCSIO 19800. Classification (NCBI taxonomy): domain Bacteria; kingdom Bacillati; phylum Actinomycetota; class Actinomycetes; order Mycobacteriales; family Gordoniaceae; genus Gordonia; species Gordonia sp. SCSIO 19800. Next base: position 78,104 of record NZ_JAGRQM010000005.1, read on the forward strand.
TCGACGCGGGCGGGACTGCCGTCGTCGGAGTAGCGGGCTTCGATCCGGTCCGGTGCGACCTCCAGCTCGAGGCACAGGGTGACGGTTGCTCCGTCCCCGGCGTGTTCGATGATGTTGGCGCCGATCTCGGCCACGGCGAGCTCGAACTGCATCGCGTCCATGTCGTCGATGGGGCACTCCGCGAGGAGATCGGCGAGGAGTGCGTGGATGTGGTCCATGGTCTCGAGCGAGGTGATCTCCTCGAGGGTGCGGGTCGCGGTGTTCTCGGTCATCGCCGGGTCCTCGATCTCTGGGTGAGTGGGACGGGTCCCGTCAGGCCCCGTCGAAGGCGTCGTCGGCCGACGGGTGGACGCGCAGAACGCGATTGAGATTGGTCAACTCCAGGACGGTGACCACCTGCGGCGTCGGGGCCGCGATCCGGAGGTCGCCGCCGGCCTGGCGTGCCACCTTCAACCCGGAGACGAGTGCGCCCAGGCCCGAGGAATCGATGAAGTCGGTGCCGGACAAGTCGACGACGATCCGGGCCGAACCGGACCCGACCAACTCGTGCAACTGGTCTCGGAGTCGCGGGGCGACAACCATGTTGAGCCGGCCCTCGGGCCGGATCGCCACGGCGCCGCCGTCGACGCTACGTGTTGCGAAATTCGCCATCACTGCCCTTCCTCATCGGGACCGCGGTACCGCACCGCGGTGATGACAACGCTCAGGATCACCAGATCGAACACTACCCAGAACAGGTTCACGCCGACGCCGAGAACGGAGACGGCGCCCCGGTACAGCTGCACGATACCGATGACCGAGGCCACCACGAGCAACGCCATCGCGATCAGCTGTGGCCGAACGATGTGCCAGGGCAACGCATCCTGCGACTGCTTGGTCTTCGGGGTCACCGCGAAACCGAGCGGACGGTTCATGTAGACGTTGCGAAATGCGGTGGTGCACGCCTTGATCCAGACGGGGAACAGAGCGAGGCTGTACTGCTGGCCGCGCCACGTCGGCGTGCCTCGTGCCACCACCAGGAACAGTATCTGGTTGACCACCAGGAACGGGATCAGCCGCAGGAAGAAGTCCCAGCTGTAGGCCTCGACCGGCAGGATGCCCAGCACCAGGTAGACCACCGGTGCCGCGATGTAGGCGATGGCCGCGAAACCGGCGAGGTAGCTCCACATCGTCGCCCAGTACATGAGTCGCTGGGTGAGGGTGAGGCCCTTCTGTACCAGCGGGTTCTCCCGCAGCATCACCTGGATCGTGCCCTGCGCCCACCTAAGCCGTTGCGTCACCATGGTTTTCAGGTCCTCCGGCGCCAGGCCGAAGGCAAGATTCTCGTGATGATAGGCGGAGTTCCAGCCGAGGGCGTGCAACCGCATACAGGTCGCCATGTCCTCGGTCACCGAGATGGTGGCCAGGGGCAGCATGGGCTGGGCCTCGTCGGATCGCCCGACGTCGACCGCCGCGACCATGGCGCGGATGGATTCGATGGCGCCGAGCGGCGACCACTCGCGCTCGGCGAGGACCGCGAGTGCGTCGTAGTCGACGGCGCCGGCACCGGCTTCCTGCTCGCTCAGCTCGGTGAGCGCCTCGATGGCCTCGAGGTCGGCGCGCATGGCCTCGACGTCGGCGTCGACGAGCCCGCGTGCCGCCTCCTCGACGCGCGCCTGGAAGCGATAGGTGATCTCGGCCAGTGGCTCTTTCTTCTTCAGCTGCGCGCGAGCGTCTTTCACGGCCTCGTCGACGGCGTCGAGCGCGGCCGAGGCGGTGGGGTTGTCTTTCCCGACCTGCTTGCGCGTCGACTTGAGGACAGAACGCGCGGTGCGCAGGGCGCGATCGATGCCGTCGGAGACGGCGGAGACGTACTGGGTGATGCCGAGCTGCATCAGCGCCTCCCGGCGCAGCACGGCGTTGGATCCGCAGAAGAACGCGGCGTTCCACCCGTCCTTGCCCTGCTGGATCGGCCCGTAGAACAGCGGAGCCTGGCTGCCGAGCGGGTCCCCGGGCGGCACGTTCACGAAATACTGCGGCGTCTGGACGAGGGCCATCTTGTCGTCGTGGAAGTAGCCGAGCGTGCGGTCGAGGATCTGCGGTTCGGGGATCTGATCGGCGTCGAGGATGAGGAGGAACTCGCCGTCGGTCTGCATCAGGGCGTTGTTCAGGTTGCCGGCCTTGGCGTGTCGTGGTTTGTCGAGCCAGTTCGACGATCGCGTGATGTACCCGATGCCTGCCTGGGCCGCGGCCTCGGCGAGCTCGGGTCGATCACCGTCGTCGAGGATCCACGTGGTGTGCGGGTAGGTGATCGCCTTCGCCGCGACGGCGGTCTTCATCACCAGATCCAGGGGTTCGTTGTAGGTGGTGATGAAGACGTCGACGGTGGCGCCCTCGGGCGGGGGAGGCGGGTCGGGGCGATGCTGCAGTCGCCACATCGTCAGCCCGAACAGCAATGAGTCGATCAGGCTGTACGTTTCGGCGACGACCAGGGGAACCGCTATCCACCACGCGTCCCAGTTCACCGACGCCAGCCAGCGCCACACGATGTAGTTGATCCCGAGGATCGCGGCGGCGACGATCACCAGCCGCAGCCACGGCGACGGGGCCGTGCGTGCGAGGGTGGCCTTCTCGACGCTCTCGCTCATCCCGCATCGTCTCGACGAATGGCCACGACGGTCACATCGTCGATCGGCGGCCGTGAGGCGACCAGTTCGCTCACCATCGAGCACGCCTCCGACGGGGTCGAGGTGTCGGCGAACAGTGCCTGCAACGCCGACTCGTCACCAGACGGCAAGAGGTCCAGCAGCCCGTCGGAGGTGATGACGACCATGTCGCCGGGATCGAGGTGGACCCGGGCGGAGTCCCAGGTGTCGTCGCGCAGGATGCCGATCGGCAGACCGCCCCCGGGGAGCGACTCCACACCTCCGGCGGCCCGGCGGACGATCGACAGACCGTGGCCGGCGTCCACGTACTCGAGCTGCCCCTCGTCGGTGTGCAGGCGTGCATGGAACGCGGTCGCGAACGTCTCGGTGCCGGCGAAGTCGTCGGCGAGCTGATCGGCCACCGTCTCGACCACCTTCGCGAGGTCGGCGTCGGCCGCACCATGTCCGGCGGCGTCGAGTGCGCGGGATGCGGCTCGGATCGCCGATCGAACCGTCGCCGTGAGGATCGCCGCGCCGAGTCCCTTCCCCATGACGTCGGCGACGGTGAACACCAGGCCGTCGCTCCAGGGGTAGTGATCGTAGAAGTCCCCGCCGACGGCGAAGGCGGGCAGGCACATCGCCGCGATCGACCATCCGGGGACGACTCCGAGGGGCGGCGGCAGCAATTGACGCTGCACCAGTGCCGCGCGTTCCAGGTCGTCGCTGTTCGCGATCTCCCGCTGCGCCCATGCGGCGAGCTCGCGGAACGCCGCCTCCTGATCGGTGGTGAGTTCCCGCGGCCGGGTGTCGTACAGACAGAAGGTCCCCACGGGATGTCCGCCGGGGCCGTACAGCGGATATCCCGCGTAGAAGCGGATTCCGTCGTCTGCGGCGATCTGCGGGATCGCGGCGAAGGCCGGGACCTTCGAGACGTCGGGGATGATCAGCGCCGGATCGTCGGGGTGGTCATAGGCGCGCGCGACCGTCACCTGGCACACCGTCTGTTCCCGCGGCAGGTTCTGCAGCTCGATGCCGTCGACCGCCTTGAACCACTGCCGGTCTCGGTCGAGCAGCGACACCGTCGACATCGGTACGCCGAACACGGCTTTCGCCATCCGGGTGATCTGCGCGAACCGATCCTCCGGGGGCGAGTCGAGTACGTTCAACTGCTGCATCGAATGCAGTCGTGCCTCTTCGATGTCGGCATCGATGTGCGCGTCCACCAGGGTCACCTCAGTCCCGCTTTCTCGAGTGCGTGCGCCATCGCGGCGCCCGCTGCTGCCGTGCTGCCCAATCTCCAGTCCGCTTCTTTGTCGTGGTCGAACCAGACAAAGCCGGTGACGTCGTCGGCGTCGTCGAGGTAGGTCACCAGGTCGGCGATCCAGTCGGCTTTGGAACCACCGGCTTCTGTCGACCCGACCTCTGTGACGAGTATCGGTTTCTCGGAGGACAAGTTACGAAGCTGTGCAAACGAATCGGCGAACAACTCCGCCGGCGGAGTCCATCGGTGGCCGGGCACCGCGCCCCAGTTGTAGCCGTCGATCCCCAGGACGTCGACGTAGGTGTCGCCCGGGTACCAGCGTGACAGCGGAGCGTCGTCGGAAAGGGGGACATTCGGGGCCCACACCCACTTCACGTTGGTCGCGTTCTTGGACGCGAAGAGGTCGTGGACATGGCGCCACGCGGCGATGTACAGCTCGGGGGAGGTCCCGCCGGCGGGGCTCCACGGGTACCAGTCGCCGTTCGGCTCGTGCGCGAACCGGAGGTAGACGATCCCGCCCCAGGCGACGAGTTCGTCGGCCCAGCGGTACAGGTAGTCGTCGTGGGCTCCGGCCACGATCGACGACATCGTGAACGCGCCCCAGTCGTAGTCGTCACCACCGAGGTGGCGCCACGGCTCCCAGGTGACCACCGGTTCGGCACCCGAGGCGACCACGGCGTCGAGTGCGGCGATCGGGGGGATCGCGGTGAAGTCCTCGAAGAACAGGTTGACGGTCGGCCGGACCCCGACGAGGTCGGTGACCGCGGCGACCTCGGCCGGGCGGAGCGGGCCGCTCGGGGTGCTGACACCGAACCGCAGGCAGTCCCCGGCCGGGGCGTGCAGGGGAGAGATGGTCGGCGGACACTCGCGCGGCGCCGGCTCGCAGGCGACGACGCCCATCGACCCGACCATGACACCCAGGACCACGGACACGATCGTCCATCTGGGTACCGCACCCATCGACCGCTCCCATCGCCTCGCCGCCGCACACCGGCACGGCGCTCACCCATTCCCCCGTTCTCGTCCCCACGACATTCTCTCGGCAAACCTGCCCACCCGCGCGTCAACCGCGAAAGACGGTGCACCGAACCGGCGCAGACGCACCGGACCGTCGCCCGGCATGCGACGGCGACTAGGCTTGTCCCCATTGTGTGTGCGCCCGGGCGCGCACCCCCCGCGTCCGCGGCAGACAGATCACACGGCATCGAGCAGGTCCGAAGGAGTTTTCACGTGGCTGAGTTCATCTACACGATGAAGAAGGTTCGCAAGGCGCACGGCGACAAGGTCATCCTCGACGACGTCACCATGTCCTTCTACCCGGGCGCCAAGATCGGCGTCGTGGGACCCAACGGCGCGGGCAAGTCGTCGATCCTGAAGATCATGGCCGGCCTGGACCAGCCGTCGAACGGCGAGGCGTTCCTCGACCCCGACGCAACCGTCGGCATCCTCCTGCAGGAGCCGCCCCTCAACGAGGAGAAGACGGTCAAGGAGAACGTCGAGGAGGGCATGGGTGAGATCAAGGTCAAGCTCGACCGCTTCAACGAGATCGCCGAACAGCTCGCGACGGACTACTCCGACGAGCTGATGGAAGAGATGGGCAAGCTCCAGGAGGACCTGGACAACAACGACGCCTGGGACCTCGACTCCCAGCTCGAGCAGGCGATGGATGCGCTGCGCTGCCCGCCGGCCGATTCGCCGGTCACCCACCTGTCCGGTGGTGAACGTCGCCGCGTCGCACTGTGCAAACTGCTGCTGCAGAAGCCCGACCTCCTGCTGCTCGACGAGCCGACCAACCACCTCGACGCCGAGTCGGTGCTGTGGCTGGAGCAGTTCCTCGCGAACTACTCGGGAGCAGTGCTGGCCGTGACCCACGACCGGTACTTCCTCGATCACGTCGCGCAGTGGATCTGTGAGGTCGACCGCGGCAAGCTGCACCCCTACGAGGGCAACTACTCGACCTACCTGGAGAAGAAGGCCGAGCGTCTCGAGGTCCAGGGCAAGAAGGACCAGAAGCTGCAGAAGCGGCTCAAGGAAGAGCTCGCCTGGGTCCGCTCCGGCGCCAAGGCCCGCCAGACCAAGAACAAGGCCCGCCTCGCACGCTACGAGGAGATGGCGGCCGAAGCGGAGAAGACCCGCAAGCTCGACTTCGAGGAGATCCAGATCCCGACGCCGCCGCGCCTGGGCGACGTCGTGGTCGAGGTCTCGCACCTGGACAAGGGCTTCGAGGGCCGGGTTCTCATCAAGGACCTGTCGTTCACCCTGCCGCGCAACGGCATCGTCGGTGTGATCGGTCCGAACGGCGTCGGCAAGACGACCCTGTTCAAGACGATCGTCGGCCTCGAGCAGCCCGATTCGGGCACGGTGAAGGTCGGCGAGACGGTCAAGCTGAGTTACGTCGACCAGAGCCGCGCCAACATCGACCCCAAGAAGACGGTGTGGGAGGTCGTCTCCGACGGGCTCGACTACATCGAGGTCGGCCAGAACGAGATGCCCTCGCGCGCCTACGTCAGCGCCTTCGGGTTCAAGGGCCCTGACCAGCAGAAGCGCTCGGAGGTGCTCTCCGGTGGTGAGCGCAACCGCCTGAACCTCGCGCTCACCCTGAAAGAGGGCGGCAACCTGATCCTTCTCGACGAGCCGACCAACGACCTCGACGTCGAGACCCTGGGCTCGCTGGAGAACGCGCTGGAGCAGTTCCCCGGGTGTGCCGTGGTCATCAGCCACGACCGCTGGTTCCTCGACCGCACCTGTACCCACATCCTGGCGTGGGAGGGCAACGTCGAAGAGGGGCAGTGGTTCTGGTTCGAGGGCAACTTCGAGGCCTACGAGGCCAACAAGGTCGATCGCCTCGGCGCCGACGCCGCCCGCCCGCACCGGGTCACGCACCGCAAACTGACTCGCGATTAATCCCGGTTCCGCCCGGCGCGGGTGACTAGCATCGGCAGATGTGACGTCACTCGTTCCGGACGCGGTGGACCACTACTTCAGGTCGCGGACCGACGGGTCGGCAGGTGAGTCGGCCGCCGACCGGGTGCGCAGACATCTCGATGACGCGCGGGTCCGCCGCCGCGGAGAGGCGCTCGTCGGGGTGACCGCGGGCGAGGGCGGCACCGTCGAGATCCTCGTCGTCAACGACGACATGCCGATGCTCGTCGAAGCCGTCCTGGCGACGGTCGAGGCGCACGACCTCACCGTCGATCGCATGGACCACCCGGTGATACCCGTTCAGCGGGACCCCGACGGCACACTCGTCGCCGTCGACTCCGGCGAGACGACCCCGGAGTCCTGGATCGCGGTCTGCGGCCTCGCACGTCACCCGGGCATCGATCCTGAACCGCTGCGCGACGACCTCCGCGAGGTCGTCTCGCGGGTCATCGACGTCGACGCCGATGCGTCGGCGATGCGCTCTCGGATGGCCGAGTGCGCCGCCGGGATGGCCGAGGCGCCGCTGCCGGGGGCCGGAGTCTCCGACGCCGACCGTGGTGAGTACGCCGCACTGCTCGAGTGGTTCGCCGGCAACCACTTCCACCCGCTGGGCCATGTGCGGGTGGGCGGGGACGGGCCCGCCGGGGACGCCGACCGTCTCGGTGTGTGGCGAACCGACTCCATCAGCCGCGACTTCCCGTCGGTGACTAATCGTCCGCTGGTCCCGCGGGTCAGCCGGGTGTTCGTGGCGACCGGCATCCAGCGCACCAATTTCCCTGTGCTCGTGCAGGTTCCGACGTTCGATGCGAATGGCGAACACGACGGCGAGCATCGTTTCCTGGGTACCCTCACCTCCGCCGGCAATCATCAGGCGGTGCTCGACGTCCCGGTCCTGCGCGCCAAGGTGCACGACGTCCTCGCGCAGGCGGGCGTCGAGGAGGATTCCTTCGCCGGTCAGTCCATGATCGAGCTGCTGCAGAACTATCCGCTGGTGGAGATGTTCTCGTCCACCGAGGACGAGCTCGAACGCCGCCTGACCGAGATGCTGGACGCGGTGGCGACGCGGTCGCTGCGGCTGTTCCTGCGCACCAACTTCGACGGACGCACCGCCGTCGCCCTCATCTACCTGCCCCGGGACCGCTACAACACGTCCACCCGTCTCGCCCTCGAGCGCGCGCTCGTCGCCGAGGTGGACGGGACCGGGCTGGAGTACACGGCGCGTGTCAGCGAGATGCCGTTGGCACTGTTGCAGGTGCTGGTCTGTATCGACCCGACGACGGCGGCCGAACTCGGCTCGGTCGACACCGGATCACCGGCCCACGCACGCGTGCAGGCGGCGCTGGTCGCCGCCATCCGCGGTTGGGACGAGCGGGTGCGCGAACTGGCTGTCGCAGAAGACATCCCGGCACTCGACGGCGGCCCGGACGTGCTGCTGCGCCAGTTGTCCTCGTTGTCGGAGGACTACAAGGAGCTCCGCGAGCCGCATGCGGCCCTCGCCGACCTCATCCGCGTCGTCGGTCTGGAACCGGGTGAGATCGACGTGACCCTCGACGCCGCCGAGACGGCGACCGACGGGCGCGAGCCGGACCGGTGGATCTTCACGCTGTACCTCTGCGGTGCGTCGGCGACACTGACCGATGTCCTGCCGGTGTTGCACAGTCTCGGTCTCGATGTCCTCGAGGAGCACCCGTACGAGATCCATCGGCTCGACGACACCGTCTGCTGGGCCTACGAATTCAGCGTCCAACTCGCGGCCGGGATGACCGTCGACCTCGACCACGCCGACGACCTCGCCGATCGGTTCACCGAGGCGTTCCGCCGGATCTGGCTCGCCGGTGCGGACGTCGACGCCTACAACGAACTCGTCATCAGGTCGGGCCTGGACTGGCGGTCGGCGGCGATGCTGCGCGCCTACGGGCAGTACCTGCGCCAATGCGGGTTCTCGTACAGTTCGGCCCACGTCGCCAGCGTCCTCGGCCAACACCTCGCCATCACCCGCGGCCTCGTCGACCTGTTCGTCGCGTCGTTCGATCCCGACACCGCCGACGAACAGCGCCGAAAGCGGGTACGCGACAAGCTCGACGAGGAGATCGGACTCGTGTTGAGCCTCGATGCCGACCGCATCGTCTCCGCGTTCGCGGCGGTGCTGTCGGCGACCGACCGCACGAACTACTTCGTCGACGGCGGGTCGTCGGACTCCGATCACTGTCCGGTCATCTCGTTCAAACTCCGTCCGCGCGACATCCCGCAGACCCCTAAACCCCGTCCGCTGCACGAGATCTTCGTCTACTCACCACGCGTAGAGGGGGTGCACCTCCGATTCGGCTCGGTCGCCCGTGGCGGCCTGCGCTGGTCGGACCGCCGGGAGGATTTCCGCACCGAGATCCTCGGCCTGGTCAAGGCGCAGGCGGTGAAGAACGCGGTGATCGTGCCGCTCGGCGCCAAGGGCGGTTTCGTGGTCAAACGGCCGCCGCCGCCGACCGGTGACGCCGCGCGGGACCGGGAGGCGCAGCGGGAGGAAGGGATCGCGTGCTACCGGCAGTTCATCGCCGGCCTGCTCGACGTGACCGACAACATCGACCTCGCGACCGGGGAGGTGATCCCCGCCCGCGGGGTCGTCCGGCTCGACTCCGACGACACCTACCTGGTGGTGGCGGCCGACAAGGGCACCGCCTCGTTCTCCGACATCGCCAACGACGTGTCGAAGTCGTACGGGTTCTGGCTCGGCGACGCCTTCGCCTCCGGCGGGTCGGCCGGATACGACCACAAGGCCATGGGTATCACTGCCCGGGGCGCGTGGGAGTCGGTCAAGCGGCATTTCCGCGAGATGGGTACCGACACGCAGTCGCAGGACTTCACCGTCGTCGGGATCGGCGACATGAGCGGCGACGTGTTCGGCAACGGGATGCTGCTCAGCGAGCACATCCGGCTCGTCGCCGCGTTCGATCACCGGCACATCTTCGTCGACCCCGATCCGGAGGCGGCGGCGTCGTTCACCGAACGGAAGCGGTTGTTCGGCCTCTCGCGGTCGTCGTGGGCGGACTACGACACCGACCTCATCAGTGCCGGCGGCGGGGTGTGGGAGCGCGACCGCAAGTCGATCCCGATCACCCCCGAGATGGTGGACGCGCTAGGCATGGAAGACGGTACGACAGAACTCTCACCCCCCGAATTGATACGCGCGATCCTGCTCGCTCCGGTCGACCTCCTGTGGAACGGCGGCATCGGGACCTACGTGAAGGCGTCGACCGAATCACATGCGAGTGTCGGCGACAAGTCCAACGACGCGATCCGCGTCGACGGGAACGAGTTGCGTGCCAAGGTGATCGGGGAGGGCGGCAACCTCGGGGTCACCGAACGCGGTCGCATCGAGTTCGACCTCGCCGGGGGCCGGATCAACACCGACGCCCTCGACAATTCGGCCGGGGTCGACTGTTCCGACCACGAGGTGAACATCAAGATCCTGCTGGACGCGGCGGTCTCGGCGGGCGGCCTCGACGCCGACGAACGCGACCCCCTGCTGGAGTCGATGACCGACGAGGTCGCCGAACTCGTTCTCGCCGACAACATCTCGCAGAACTCCGAGCTCGGATTCTGCCGCACATTCGAGCTGCTGCGGGTGGAGGTGCACGCCCGCATGCTCGAACACCTCGCCGCCAAACGTGGCGTCGACCTACGCTTGGAGGCGCTGCCCGAGCCGCGCGAGCTGCGCAAGCGGGTCGGCGGCGAGCTCCACCGCGGTCTCACGTCGCCCGAGTTCGCGACGCTCATGGCGCACGTCAAGCTCGAGTCCAAATCCGACCTGCTCGCCACCGACCTCCCCGACAACGACGTGTTCGCACCCCGCGTCGCGCGCTATTTCCCGGACGCGGTGCGCACCGAGCATTCCGACGCGATCAGCGGACACCGGTTGCGGCGTCAGATCGTGGCGACGACCCTCGTCAACGACGTGATCGACCACGCCGGGATGACCCACCTGTTCCGGTTGAGCGAGGGGAGCAGCTGCAGTACCGAGGAGGGCGTCCGCGCGTATGTGGTGTCCAACAAGGTCTTCGGCATGAATGAGGTGTTCGAGGGCATCCGGCATGCACCGGCTCCGGTCGAGGCCGTCGACGAGATGATGCTGTACGCGCGCCGTCTGCTGTTCCGCGCCTCGCGGTGGCTGCTCGCCTTCCGGCCGCAACCATTGGCCATGGCCGCCGAGATCACCCGCTACGGCGAGCGGGTGGCAGCACTGTCCGAGGTCATCGACGACTGGTACGGGCCGAGTTCGGCACGCGATGTCGCCGAGCGCGCCGACACCTACATCGAGCACGGCGTTCCCGAGGACCTCGCCCACACCGTCGCGGCTAGCCTGCACCGCTTCTGTCTGCTCGACATCATCGACGCGGCCGAGATCGCCGACCGGGACGCCGGCGAGGTCGGCGACCTCTACTTCGGGGTGATGGAGCACTTCGGTCTCGAACAGCTGCTCACGGCGGTGTCGGGACTCGAATTCGGCGATCGATGGCATGCGCTGGCCCGGTTGGCAGTGCGTGACGACATGCACGGTGCGCTCCGTGCGCTGACCCTGCGGATCCTGGAGGTCAGCGAACCCGGCGAGAGCACGGCCGACAAGATCGCCGAGTGGGAGTCCTCGCGGTCGAACCGGCTGAGCCGGGTACGTAGCGTGCTCCGGGAGATCGAGGAGACCGGGACCGCGGATCTGGCCACGCTCTCCGTCGCGGCCCGGCAGCTGCGGAGCGTGATCCGCTGATGCGCAGGCGACGGCTGCCGTCGTCGAATCCGTCGCAGTCAGGTGTGCCGAGCGCCTAGCCTGAGCACATGACCCGAACCGCACCGCGCATCTGCCCGCTCTGCGAGGCCACCTGCGGTCTGACCCTCACCATCGGCCGGGACCGCACGACCGGCGGTGAGATCGTCACCGCCGCGCGCGGTGACGCCGACGACGTGTTCAGTGCCGGCTACTTGTGTCCGAAGGGTGCGAGTTTCGCCCAGCTCGACAACGATCCCGATCGTCTCGACCGTCCGCTCATCCGGCGCGATGGTCGGCTCGTCGAAACCGATTGGGACACAGCGCTGACCGCTGCGGTCGACGGGCTGCGTGAGGTGATCTCGACCTCCGGCGGCGAGTCGATCGGCTTCTACCTCGGCAATCCGTCCGCGCACACCGTCGCCGGCACGATATACGCGCCCTTGCTCATCCGGGCACTCGGCACCCGCAACGTGTTCAGCGCCAGCACCCTCGACCAGATGCCGAAGCAGGCGGCCACCGGTTACCTCGTCGGTCATGCCGGGACCTTCGCCGTCCCGGACCTCGACCGCACCGATCATCTCGTGATCATCGGTGCGAACCCGGTGGTCTCCAACGGCAGTGTAACCACCGCCGCCGACTTCCCCGGGAAACTGACCGCGCTGCGCCGCCGGGGCGGCCGCCTGACCGTCATCGACCCGGCACGCACCCGCACGGCGAAGCTCGCCGACACCCACATCGCGCCGCGTCCCGGAACGGATGCGGCGCTGCTGTGCGCGGTGGTGCAGTGCCTGTTCGACGAGGATCTCGTCGCCGACGACCTCGGCGGGATCGCCGCGCATGTCCTCGGTGTGGAGGCGCTGCGCGACGAGCTGAGCGGTTACACTCCCGAACGGGTCGCCTCGTTCTGTGGTGTGGCGGCCGCCGACATCCGGGCTCTCGCCCGGTCGATCGCCGCGTCGGAATCGGCCGCCGTCTACGGCCGGATGGGCACCACCACAGTGCAATTCGGGACCATCGGCAGTTGGCTCATCGACGTGGTGAACATCCTCACCGGCAACTTCGACCGGCCCGGGGGAGTGATGTTCCCGCTCGCACCGACCGCTCCGTCGCCCCGCCCGGCCCGTGCGGGCCGGGGGTTCCGTACCGGGCGGTGGCGCAGCCGGGTTTCCGGTCACGCGGAGGTCGGCGGTGAGCTCCCCGCCGTCGCGATGGCCGAGGAGTTCGAGACGCCCGGCGAGGGGCGGTTGCGGGCGCTGGTGACGGTGTCGGGTAACCCCGTCCTGTCCGCGCCGAACGGCGCACGACTGGGACGCGCACTCGACGACGCACAGTTCGTGGTCTGCGTCGACCCCTATCTGAACGAGACGACGCGGCACGCACACGTCGTGCTGCCGCCGCCGCGCCCGTCGCAGAGTCCGCATTTCGATGCCATCCTGAACAACCTGGCGGTCCGGGCCACCGCCCGCTACTCGCCGCCCGTGTTACCGCTGCCGGCAGGCCGTCCCGACGAGATCGAGATCGTGTGCCGGCTGATCATGGGCCTGTCCGGGGCCGGGGTCGACGCCGACCCGGGGCTCGTCGACGAACAGGTCATCGCGGCGACTCTGTCGAAGGAGGTCGCCGACCCCTATTCGCCCGTTGCCGGCCGTGACGTCGCCTCGCTCGTCGCGAAGTTGCCCGACGCGCCCGGGCACCAGCGTCGGCTGGACATGCTGTTCCGCCTCGGGGCGTACGGCGACGCCTTCGGCGCGCGCAACGGCCTCACGTTCGCGGATGTGCTGGCCGCGCCGCACGGCATCGACCTGGGGCCGATGCGGCCGCGCCTGCCCGGGGTGCTCCGCACGGCATCCGGCAAGATCGAACTCGCTCCCGACCCGCTCATCGGCGACCTCGCACGCCTGAGCGCAGCGGTGGACGCCGGGGGCGACCCGGCGCCGGCCGCCGACGGCAGCCTGCTGCTGGTCGGCCGCCGCCACCTGCGTTCGAACAACAGCTGGATGCACAATCTCCCGGCCCTCACCGGCGGTACCAATCGCTGCACCCTGCTCATGCATCCCGACGATGCCGACCGACTCGGCATCTCCGACGTCGCCAAGGTCCGTGGTGCGGGCGGTTCGCTGACCGTTCCCGTCGAGATCACCACCGACATCCGGCCCGGGGTCGCGTCGCTGCCGCACGGGTGGGGTCATGATGTCGACGGCATCAGACTGGGCGTCGCTGCCGCCGAGCCGGGTGCGAACGTGAACGACCTGAACGACGGCGCCCTGCTGGACCCGCTCTCGGGGACCGTCGTCCTCAACGGTCTGCCGGTGGAGATCGCGCCTGCTTGACCGGGTCGGGTAGTGCGTAGGGTTGGGCAGGGGTGGCCGCGCTGGCCGCCCGCCGACACCGATCTGACAGGGGATGACGCACGTGCTCAACGAGGACGCCGGGACCACGACCGCTGACGGATACCTGGTCAAGGTGCCGGTGCGCTGGTCGGACATGGATGTCTACGCGCACATCAACCACGCCCGGATGGTGACGTTGCTCGAAGAGGCGCGCATTCCCTGGCTCTTCTACGACGGCCGACCGACCGCGCCCCTGCGCGACGGCTGCCTCGTCGCCGACCTACACGTGAGATATCAAGCGCAGCTGCGTCATTCCGAGGGACCGATCGAGGTCACCATGTTCGTCGAACGCCTGCGGGCCGTCGACTTCACCGTCGGCTACGAAGTGCGCGCGGCGGGTGCCGACCCCGCCTCTCGCCCCGCCGTGGTCGCCAGCACACAGCTCGTCGCCTTCGACGTGGCGGCCCAGCGCATCGCCCGGCTCACCCCGGAACAGAAGGTCTACCTCGCCGGATTCCGCCGCCCTGCCGGGGAATCGGCCACACGCGGCGGGCCGAGTTGATGGAGCGGTTCATCGAGTTCGCGTCCTCGGACCGATCGAACGCCCTCGCGTTCCTCTCGCACGCAGTACGTCTCGACGATGCCGCCGTCGTCCGGGTGGTCGCGCGTTCGGACGGTCTGGTGGCCTTGTGGGCACATACCGGGTTCGACGTCCTCGCCACCCGGTCGGTGACCGGACGAATCGCGCCGACCGACATCGTGTGCGACGCTTCGACACTGCGTGCGACCGTCGAATCGGCCGGCCCGGGCACCGCGGTCGATCCCGGCTTCTCACTCGACAGTGCCTGGCGCGGAGCGCTTCCCGCTGCGGTCGGGTTCCGGCACATCGACGACGTACCCGCCCGCAGCGTGGTCGAACTGTCCCGAGAAGGCGCCCGGGTGGCGCGCGAGGAGGGGAGCGGGCACGGTCCCGCAACGGGTCTGCTCGATCAGGATGTCCTCGAGGTCACGTCGGAGGAGGGTGCGCTGCGGGCCGCGGTGAGCATGCGATCGGTCTTCGCCCTGACCGGCATGGGATTCATCCGCGACGCGGACGGACGAGCGGTCACCGAGACCTCCGACACCGGGGCGATCGCAGCCGACGAACCGGTACGAATCCGGATGTCGGCGGCGTGGATTCGGATCGATGCACGCTTCGGCTCGGTGTATCAGCGCCGGCACCGCGATCTCGCGGTCACCGTCCTGAACTAAACGGTGTGTCTCACGATGATCTCTCTTGTCGCCTGAGCTCCAGCCATGGTGATTCGCACTGGCCGCCACGCAGACACGATTATCTCGAAGTCGGAGGCCTGTCAGTACGTCGTGGTTCGATTTGTAGGACGTCCGGGACTTGGAAATGTGATGTATCGGGTCTTCGGTGACAGTTCTGAATCAGGACTTCGGTGACAGTTGGTGTGTCAGGACTTCGGTGACGGTCCGGTCTTCTTGGTGGGACGTGGGCCGCGCGGTCGGCTGTTGCCGACGTAGGTGATGCCGGGAGCGGGCCGGGGGTGTTCGACAATGACTTCTTGTTCGGTGCTGGCGATGACGATTACGTCCTCGTCGATGCCGACGAGGACCTGGTCGAAGGCGTGGTCCACATCGACCATGTAGGTGACTGAGTCCACGCTGATGGTGCCGGAAGTGCTGACAGTTCGTACCAGGACGCCCTCGGGCAGATCGGCGGGTGGGCGCGGCGCCGGCCGCGGGCGCGGTGTAGGTCGGTCGAACACTGACCCACCGGCTATCGGGTGTGGCGCATCGGCTTTCGGTGTGGCTTGCCACGCGGCCAGTGGTGTGACCCGCCCCGGCAGGCCCTGGTGAGGCCGTTGGGTGTTGTAGATGTGATCGAACGCGTCAACCTGGGCCTGCAACTCGGCCAGGGTGTCAGCCAATGGCTGCTTGTCCAGATACCGGAACAGCGTCTGATGGAATCGCTCGTTCTTTCCCTGCGTGGTCGGCTTGTAGGGCTTGCCGGTGATCGTTTCCACCCCGAGCACGCGGACGTGCTCGACGAGCTGGCCGAGACGTCCGCGCCGGGAGGGGTTGAGCGCGGGCCCATTGTCGGTGAGGAGTCGTTGAGGTACTCCGTGGGCGCTCACTGCTTTGTCGAACACGGCGATCGCAGCCTCAGCGGTTTCACCGTCGGCCACATGTGAGCCCACGGCGTAGCGCGAGTGATCGTCGATGAGCTGCAGGATGACGCACCTGCGGCCACCGGTCAGGACGTACTCGGTGCCATCGAGTTGCCAGCACGCATTCGGCGCCGGGTAGACGAACCGCCGCCACGCCGAGCGGGGCTTCTTCTTCGGCTCACGGCGAGCGACACCGGCTTCGCGGAAGATCCGGGCCAGCGAGGCCGTCGAAGGCACCTGCGTCAACCCCATCGACTGCATCTTGTCGTGCACGCTGATCGGCCCGTGATCCAGACCGGATGCTTCCAACGCGGCGCGCACGGCCACCGCCTGCGCTTTGACCTCCTCATTGAGCGCTGACGGGCTCGATTTCGGGCGGCGGGTACGGGGTTCCAGGACCGCCGCCGGCCCATCCACTCGTGCTCGTTTACGCAACTCGTAGAACGACTTCCGCGAAATCCCGTGTTCGGCGCAGAATGTCGAGACCGCTCCGCGGGGTGCATCATCAGGCCACTGCGAGATCGCCAGCCGCACGACAGGATCGATAGGTTCGTTAACTGCCACCGCCTGAGCGTCGAGTGCTCGCAGCGTGAACCGAAGACCAGGGTGCCGGCTTGGCTGCAGCCCATCGGGCATGTCACACCCGCTGAACGGAATCGACGCCTTGTCGCTTGCATTGACGTATGTCAATATTGACGAGTGTCGAATAAGAATCTTCTGCTGCCACCGGGCCGCGGCCTCAGTGGTGACCAGACCGGGGCCCTCACCCCACTGTTGAAGGCGCTTGCGGATCCGGTTCGGTTGCGGTTGTTGTCGGAGGTTGCCGCGCATCCGGGAGGCGAAGCCTGCGTGTGCGACATTTCCGGACCCTTCGAGTTGTCGCAGCCGACGATCTCACATCACCTGAAGGTGCTGCGCGAAGCGGGCTTGGTGACCAGTGAGCGCCGCGCGACGTGGGTGTACTACCGGGTGAACGCTGAAGCGCTGCAGCAACTGTCGGATCTGCTGGGCGATCTCGCTACGGTCGTGGGGGAAACACGCTCGTGTGAGGCCGACCGGTGACCGCCCCTGACACCGCGGTCGCGGGCAAGCTGTCGACGCTGGACCGGTTTCTGCCGGTGTGGATCGGCGCAGCGATGGTCGCCGGACTGCTGCTCGGGCGTATTGTTCCAGGCCTGGGTGACACGTTGGCCGCGGTCGAGGTCGATGGCATCTCGCTGCCGATCGCTCTCGGGTTGCTGATCATGATGTATCCGGTGCTGGCCAAGGTGCGCTACGACAAGCTGGACTCGGTCACCGGCGACCGCCGCCTGCTCCTCGGGTCGCTTCTGCTGAATTGGGTCCTTGGCCCGGCGTTGATGTTCGCGCTGGCCTGGCTGCTGCTCCCGGACTTGCCGGAGTACCGGACCGGACTGATCATCGTCGGGCTGGCCCGATGTATCGCGATGGTCATCATCTGGAACGACCTGGCGTGCGGTGACCGCGAAGCCGCTGCCGTCCTGGTCGCCCTGAACTCGGTGTTTCAGGTGGTGATGTTCGCCGTGCTCGGGTGGTTCTACCTCTCGGTGCTGCCCGGCTGGCTCGGCCTGGAACAGACGACCATCGACGCCTCGCCCTGGCAGATCGCGAAGTCGGTGCTGATTTTCCTCGGCATCCCTTTGGTCGCAGGCTATCTGACCCGCCGGATTGGTGAACGCACCAAGGGTCGTGAGTGGTACGAGTCGTCGTTCTTGCCGCGCCTGGGGCCGTGGGCGCTCTACGGATTGTTGTTCACGATCGTCATCCTGTTCGCGTTGCAGGGTGAGCAGATCACCTCGCAGCCCTGGGATGTCGTGCGGATCGCTCTGCCGCTGCTGATCTACTTTGCGGTGATGTGGGGCGGTGGGTTCGCGCTCGGCGCCGCGATGGGTTTGGGGTATGCGCGCACCACCACGCTGGCATTCACTGCCGCGGGCAACAACTTCGAACTCGCCATCGCGGTTGCGATCGCCACCTACGGTGCGACCTCCGGGCAGGCCCTGGCCGGGGTCATCGGACCGCTCATCGAGGTTCCCGTCCTCGTGGCCTTGGTCTATGTGTCCCTCGCGTTGCGGAAGCGCCTCACCGGCCCGACCGCCGCTGCCAGTTCCAGCCCAGACGGGGTGAAGGAGACCGCTCGCGATGTCTGAGTACATGTTGGACGAACGTCTGAGGCGCGGTGAACACCGCGCCCAACCTGAACTGTTGATGCCCCATACCGTGCTTGCCCGCACGGCCGCTGACCTGGCCGCAAAGTACGAGGGGGTGGTGTCTCGGCAGACGGTCGAACGCTGTGTCTTCGAGTCGTACACCGCGTTACGGCGCACCTCGCGGGTGCATGCGCACCTGACGACTCTCGCCGGCCGGTTCGCTGCCGATCGGTTACGCGCCCTGGCCCAGGCCGAGGGTTCAGTGCCCAAGGATGTGCCCGAGGTGTTGTTCATCTGCGTGCAGAACGCCGGGCGCTCGCAGATGGCTGCCGGACTGCTAACCCATCACGCCGCCGGGCGAGTGCATGTGCGCTCGGCCGGATCGGTGCCGGCTCATTCGATCAACCCGACCGTCGTGGAGGCGATGTCTGAGATCGGTGTCGATCTGGGGACCGAGTACCCCAAGCCGCTCACCGACGATGTGGTCGCCGCCGCTGACGTGGTGGTATCGATGGGTTGCGGCGACGCGTGCCCGATCTATCTCGGCAAGCGTTACCTGGACTGGACGGTCTCTGATCCGCAGGGCCGCCCCCTCAACGAGGTTCGCGCGATCCGCGACGATCTCGATACCCGAGTTCGCGAGCTCTTGGTCGAGCTCGCGACCGAACGTGTGTGACTTTCCCGAGCTTCCACCATCCCCGAAAGGGCTTGTCTGTCATGTCTTCCTCTCGACCCAGCGTGCTGTTCGTGTGCGTCCACAACGCGGGCCGCTCGCAGATGGCCGCCGGTTTCCTCACCGCACTCGGCCACGACAGCGTCGAGGTCCGCTCCGCCGGATCCACACCCGCCGACTCGATCAACCCTGCTGCCATCGAGGCGATGGCTGAAGTTGGTATCGACATCTCTGACCAGTCACCCAAGATCCTCACCCCCGACGCCGTCGAATCCTCCGACGTCGTGATCACCATGGGCTGTGGCGATGCGTGCCCGGTATTCCCCGGCATCAGCTACCGCGACTGGGCCCTCGACGACCCAGCAGGTCAAGGCATTGACGCGGTCCGCCCGATCCGCGACCAGATCCGCAGGCTCGTCGAGGATCTGCTCGACGAACTCGCACCCGCCGACCAGCAGGCCGGCCGATGAACACGCCACCGCAGGTGCTGTTCGTGTGCGTGTCCAACCGCGGAAAATCGGTGATGGCCGAATATCTCACGCCCACGGTCACCCACGAGATCGCAGCATCATCGGCTGGAACCAGTGCGAAGATCGGCGGGCAGGTCAACGAACTGTCTGCCCAGGTGCTCGCCGAAGTCGGCGCCGATGTCGCCGGCCACCAGCCGCGGCAACTGACCGACGAACTGATGCAGGCTGCGGATCTCGTCGTGGTGGTCGGCACCGCCGAGGTCACGCCCCCGCCTGGTGTGGTCCTCGAAGTGTGGGACACCGATGAGCCCTCGCAGCGGGGCATCGACGGCGTCGAGCGGATGCGGCTGATCCGCGACGACATCACTCACCGCATTCGCGCTCTCGCCGACCGACTCACGCGGTAGGCGAGAACGCGACCCGCGGCTCGTCAGCAGCAGGCTGTGCGTGCCTCGGCCGGGTTGGCGGCGCTGCCGCCGCAGCACACCGAACCCGGTTCGGTGTCCTCAGTGGTGGTCTGTTCCAACAGTTTCGGGCTGGTCCCGAACGTGTCGGAATCAGCGAGCACGGTGTAGACCTCCCACTTCTCCTGCGCCGGGCCGGTCACCCACACCTTGTCCTGCGTCGCGAAACAACAGGTCGAGTTGATCTCCTCCTGGGTGAACAGGCCCTCCCCGGACAGCCGGGCGATCTCGGCGTGCACCTTCTCGCTGGATTCGACCTCGACACCGAGGTGGTTGATGGTGCCGCCCTGGCCCGGATTCTCCAGCAGCACCAGCTTCAACGGCGGCTCGACGACTGCGAAGTTGGCGTATCCCGGCTTGCGTTTGGCCGGGGTGGTGTTGAACAGCTTGGAGTAGAACTCGATTGCGGTATCGAGATCATCAACATTGAGCGCGAGCTGCATACGGGACATGGCCATCACCTTCACCTGTGAGACATATATCGAACTACGGTCACCCTGCAGGGTGCCTACCTTTTCGACATATGTCAAGTGACAGGGTATGGTCGGGGCATGCCGAAGACGTTGCCGATGGTCGACATCAGTGCCCCGATCTGCTGCGCCCCGGTATCGGCAGCCCCGCTCGATGACGACACCGCGCTCGAGATCGCGTTGCGGCTCAAGGCTCTTGCCGATCCCGTGCGCATCAAGCTCGTGTCGATCCTGCTCGCCGACACCGGTGACGGAATCTGCACCTGCGATCTCGCGACCGCGGTCGGCCTCACCGAGGCGACGACCAGCCATCACCTGGGTCAGCTCCGTAAGGCCGGCATGGTGAGCCCTGACCGCCGAGGAATGAACGTCTACTACCGCGCACAACCCGACTCGCTAGAAGCACTGCGCAACGTCCTCAGCGCCACCACCGGGTGCTGCTGAACCGGTGCAGACGTTGACGTCGCGGCATTCCACTAGCACCGCCAGAGCCCTGGACTGACGGGCGGGCTGAGGAAGTCACGACCACATAGCTTGCGTCAGGTCAGTCTCTCGCATAGGCGAGCGCGCACCCACCACCCTTGTGCACAACCGGACCGAGCCCACCAACAGTGCGGTGCCGCGACAGGCGGACATTGCACAGATGATCGGCTCCTCGACTGTCGTTCACAGCGAAGTGTCACCACCAAGACCACTCACACTGTCACCGATGTCCTGATGCGGAAGTGTCACCGATGTCCTGCGAGATAACATCCGGGACTTGGAAAAATCAAGCCTTGACTCGAACATATTTTCGAGTACGATGGTGTCATGTCATCGGGGGCGGGGGCCGGATCCACGGCGGTGGACCCATCACAGGAGTCCGTCGAACCGCGCTTTCGTCCCGACCATGAACTCTCCGCATCCGAACTCGTCGAGGTCCTCAACCACTGCGCGGGCTTGGCGGCAGCGTCCGCGCATCGAATGATGGTCGTTGCCAGCCTCATTCACGATGAACGCGAGATGGATTACGCGCAGCGCCGCGCCGAGACGCACAGCGGCGAACTCGACTCCATCGAAGCCTTCGAGCACCTATCAGCGCGAGTGGCCGCCGGCGAGAACCCCTACGAGCAGTTCGGGCCCAACGGTCTCGAACAAGCCATCGCCGAAGTCGGCGCCACCCTCACCGTGACACCGGCCGAGGCGAAAGACCTCATCGAGGCCGGCGACGCACTGCGCTACCGACTCTCCTTCACCGGGCACGCACTGGCGTGCGGTCGAATCGACAAGCGCCGCTTCCTCATCGCTCTCAAGCGCACCGATCTCATCACCGACGACGAAGAGATGCAGACCGTCGACGCCCATCTCGCCGAAGCGATCTTCGCCCGCCCACCGATGTCGACGGCCCGGTTCACCGCCATGGTCGATTCGATCGTCGCCAAGTGGGCACCCGACGCGATCCGCCGACGCAAGGAGCGAGTGAAGTCCGACCGCAAGGTGACGGTCACCCCCGATCGGTTCACGCCGGGGCAGTCCCGGATCTCCGGGACGCTGCCCGATGCTGATGCCGCCGAGTTCGACGCCCGCCTGACGGCGATGGCCACCGCGGTCCACGCCGGTGACCCTCGAAAGTTGGCCAATCGCCGGGTCGATGCCCTCAAAGCACTTTCGCGCGGCGAAGCCGCCATCACCTGCCTATGCGACGACTGTCGACCTGCCGCAACCGAACCCGACACAGCACCAGATTTCGACCCAGCGACAGTGGATACCGCCGAGCCGCCTGCACCAGCTGCTGAGATGGTGGATGCGGACACCTTCGTCGACCCGTCAGCCCCCGACACCGCTGCCGATGACCCGGCCGCGCCGACCGACTCGGCGTCGGACTCGCTGGCGCCGCGCGCGACCTTTCACATCGTGGTGAACCTGTCGACCCTGATCGGTCTCGACGACGATCCCGCGTTCCTCGACCGCCATGGCATCATCGACGCCGACACCGCGCGAGAACTCCTCGCCGAAGCGCGACGCACCTACATCCATCCCGCACCGACCCCCGCCGCGCCACTGGCATCGGCTCCCGAGGCAGACAGTTCGACAACGCGGTACACCCCGTCGAAGAAGCTGCAGGCGCTGGTGCGTGCCGGCGAACTGTGCTGCACCTTCCCCGGCTGCAACGCCCCGGTCTGGCAGATCGACCTCGACCACACCGAACCCTTCGATCACACCGACCCGCGGCGCGGTGGCCCGACCGATGCGCGCAACCTCAAACCGCTGTGCCGCTTCCATCACCGCATCAAGACCTTCACCAGCTGGCAGGACCACCAAGACGAGTCCCGCACCGCCTGGTTCACCACACCCACCGGTCACATGTTCGTCGGCAACGCCTTCAGCGGACGCGACCTGTTCAACAAGCTCTTCCCCAGACGATCACCCGATCACCCCGCCCGCGACCGACTCACCAAGCAGCGCGACAACGACTTCCGACGCCACCAACGCGCCGAGAAGCGCTGGAACGACGCCAACCCGCCGCCCTTCTAGCAGCGTTTCACGATTGTCTTGCTTGCTATCGACGGCGGTGAGGTGCCTGCGTGCCCCTCACGTGGTCCGCGGCCGGCTGCCCGAGTTCAGTCACACCAGCCAGGCCGCTGCGTCCGGCGCCAGCATCCCGTCGACGAGAGGTGAACTGACGAGCAGCAATTCGCCGGGCGGAAGGGGCACCGGCTCATCGCCGGCGTTCAGCGCACAGACCAGCTGACCCTCGGAACGACGGAACGCCAGGCATCCCTCCGGCGCGCCGTACCACTCGAGGTGCTCACCGGTGAACTCCGGACGGGTCACCCTCAGGTCGAGGGCTGCGCGGTACAGCGACAGCATCGACCCCACGTCCTCGAGCTGGGCTTCGACAGTGAGCGCGCGCCACGAATCCGGGATCGGCAGCCAGGTCTCGGACGTCGCACTGAATCCGAAGGGCGGCTCGGTCCCCTCCCAGGGGATCGGGACGCGGCAGCCGTCCCGCCCGCGTTCGGTGCGTCCGGACCGTTCCCACACCGGGTCCTGGAGTGCGTCGTCGGGCAGGTCGTCGACGTTCGGCAGTCCCAGTTCGCTGCCGTTGTAGAGGAAAACCGTTCCGGGCAGCGCCATTTCGACGACGAGCATCGCTCTTGCGCGCCTCGTGCCGCGCTCGAGGTCGAGTGCCCCGGTCTCCGGGTCGGCGACGGCGTATCGCGTGACCTCGCGGGCGACATCGTGATTGGACAGCGTCCACGTCGGAGTACCGGACACCGACAACACCGCGTCGAGTGAGTTCTCGATGGCCTCCCTGATCGCACCGGATTCGAACGGCGCCTTGGCGAGCCGGAAGTTGAACCCGAGGTGCAGTTCGTCGGGACGCAGGTACTCGGCGAATCGCTCGTTGTCGCTGACCCAGATCTCACCGACGTTGGCTGCCCCGGGGTACTCGTCGAGGACCTTGCGGATCTTGCGGTGGATCTCGTGCACCGCATAGTTGTTGAAACGAGGGTCGTCGTCGGAGTTCTGCAGCAATTTGGTCGCCGACAGATCCATGTCGGGCAGGTCCGCGGGTTTGGCCATGCCGTGCGCGACGTCGATGCGGAAGCCGTCGACACCCCGATCCAGCCAGAAGCGCAGCGTCTTCTCGAGATCGGCGAAGACGTCCGGGTTCTCCCAGTTCAGGTCCGGCTGCTCCTTGGCGAAGATGTGCAGGTACCACTGTCCCGGCGAGCCGTCGGCCTCGGTGACCCGGGTCCAGGCAGGTCCGCCGAAGATGCTGTGCCAGTTGTTCGGCGGCTCGTCGCCGTCGTCACCGAGGCCGTCCCGGAAGATGTACCGCTCGCGTTCGGGACTGCCGGGGGCCGCGGCCAGCGCGGCCTGGAACCACTCGTGCTGGTCACTCGTGTGGTTGGGGACGAGGTCCATCGTCACCCGGATGTCGCGTTCGTGGGCCTCGGCGATGAGCTCGTCGAAGACGTCGAGGTCGCCGAAGAGGGGATCGACGTCCCGGGGATCGGAGACGTCGTAACCGTGATCTGCCATGGGAGAGGCCATGATCGGACTGAGCCAGATCGCATCGATCCCGAGGAGTTCGAGATAGCCGAGTTTGTCGATGACACCGGCGAGATCGCCGACGCCGTCACCGCTGACATCGGAGAACGAGCGCGGATAGATCTGATAGAACACCGCGGACTTCCACCACGTGGTGTCAGCCGGATCCAGCTGCGACACAACGGGTGGTGCGACCGGTGCGTCGGCGGCGACGACGGCCTCGCCGGCAGCCGGCTCCTCGAGCGCATCGACGTCGGACTCGATCGCGCCGTCGTCGAACGCGACGTCGGACTCGATCGCGCCGTCGTCGAACGCGACGTCGGACTCGATCGCGCCGTCGTCGAACGCGACGTCGTCGGGCTGACCCCCGTCGGATGGCTCGGCGGGGACGACCTCTGGTGTCTCATCGCTCACCGTGGTCATTGTGCCCTACCTGAGTTTTCTCGGAGAAATCCAGGTCAGTCGGCGAGTCGGGCGGCGTGTCGGGACAGAAAACGCTCTCAGATGGGTGAATTCATCATCGATTGCGCAGCCATCTCCATGTAGTCGATCAGCGCCTGGCGGTGGGGTGCGTCGAGCGTGTCGTCGTCGATGGAGGCGATTGCGGTGTGCATACAGCGCAGCCACGCGTCCCGCTCGATGGGACCGACGCGGAAGGGGTTGTGACGCATGCGGAGTCGGGGGTGGCCGCGCTCATCGGAGTAGGTTCGCGGGCCGCCCCAGTACTGTTCGAGGAACATCCGCATCCGACGCTCGGCCGGACCCAGGTCCTCCTCGGGATACAGCGGGCGCAGCACCTCGTCGCGCGCCACCTCGCGATAGAACACAGCCGTGAGTCGCCGGAACGTCTCGGCACCGCCGACCTCGTCGTAGAAGGTCCGCGCGGGGGTTGCCGGCGCCGGTGCGGTCGGAGGGGATGTGTTGGGTTCGCCAGTCACCCTCGCCATTGTCCTCACCCGGGCGCGGTGTCTCAACGTCGACGCCGGGTCGGCCCCGTGAGCTGGCCGGACACCGTGAAACAGCTGTCACGGGGACCGCCACCGTGGTGGACTTGTGCTCGGCGGGGTGGCGGGAGGCGAGATGACGCACAGATCACACGCGAAGACGGGACGCGGGCAGATCCGTCCCGCTCCCGGCGCCGGGGCCTGGACACGCCGCCGGGTGCTGCTCCTCAACGCCACGTACGAGCCGCTGACGGCCGTGACGGTCCGGCGTGCGGTCGTCCTCATCCTCCGTGATCGCGCCGATCTGGTGCACGCCGACGAACAGGGCGAGGCGGTGCACTCCGTGGGTGGTGCGGTCCCGGTTCCGACCGTGATCCGCCTCCGCAGATACGTCCACGTGCCGTACCGGGCGACCGTGCCGATGACTCGGGCCGCTCTGATGCGTCGTGACCTGAACGGGTGCGGCTACTGCGGTGCACGGGCGACGACGATCGACCACGTGGTCCCGCGGAGTCGGGGCGGGACGCACACCTGGGAGAACTGCGTGGCGTGCTGTGCCTCGTGCAATCACCGGAAGGCGGATCGTCTGCTCGGGGAGCTGGGGTGGACGCTGCGGACGGTTCCGACCGTGCCGAAGGGCAGGCACTGGCGTGTGCTGGCCACCATCAAGGACATCGATCCGGCGTGGCTGCAGTACCTCGATGCCGGCGCCGCGTGAGGGGCATGATCCGGTCGCACGGGGTCGCCTCACACGTCTACGACGCGCTGTAGGCCCCCGTGGGCCGGGCGGCGGCCAGTGGGTTAGATTGATCAACGATGACCTGCGCCGACAACCGGGCGGGTCCGGCGCGACCATCGAAAGGGTGACATGGACGTCGACAGCCTGATCGTCCCCATCGGAGTGCCAGTCACGATTCTCACGGTGCTTGCTGTTCTGCTCTGTGTTGTCGCGATGGTGTTCTCCTCCGGGGTCAAGTACCCGAAGGTCGAGGAATACACCCTCGACCAGCAGTGGGAACACGCACCGCTTCTCTTCAGTGCCACCGACATCGAACCGATGGCACTTCCGCGGCATGCGGAACCCGGCGACGTCGATGGGAGCTCGGCCAGTGGCAAATGGTGAGGTTACGCACGCAAATGTGAGCGCCGAGGTCGCGGCCCGGTCGGCCGCCGAACTGCCGCTGGGCGCCGTCTTCACCAACAGCGGTCGCATTTCCGCGGCACGCTACCCGGCCGACGCTCCGACGACGCCGCCGTTCAGCAAGAAGGATCTGATCGCGCTCGACGAGACGCTGAAGGCCGCCAGCGAGAAGGCCCTCGTGCGCTTCTCGGTCTACATCGGCGACCTCGACGGTGAGCTGGAGACCAGCGCCCGTGCGATCCTCGCGAGATCGCCCGAGCCCGCGTACGGCACCCTCATCGCCGTCTCCCCGAACTCGCGTGACGTGGTCATCGTCTCCGGCAACAAGGTGTCCACCCGCGTGAACGATCGCGTCGCGGCTCTCGGTGTCACCGCCGCGGTCACCGGCTTCCGTCAGGGCAACCTGATCGACGGGCTGATCGCCTCGCTGCGCGTGATGGCCACCGCCGCCGCCGGCGGCTGATCGCTCGCACACCCAGATACACGAAGGCCGCCCCACCATTCCGGTGGGGCGGCCTTCGTCGCGGGTCGTCAGTGGGTGAGGACCTTCTCGTGGGCTCCGCGAGCGGTGGGGTCGTCGTCGAGTTCGTCGTCGACCATGTTGCTCTCGTCGAACGGATCCCGGCCGGACAGCACGTCGTCGACGCGCTGCTTGTCGATGGTGCTGGTCCACGAGCCGACGAGCAGCGTCGCGACCGCGTTGCCGGAGAAGTTGGTGACCGCGCGCGCCTCCGACATGAACCGGTCGATGCCGACGATGAGGCCGACGCCGTCGAGCATGTCGGGGCGATGGGCCTGGAGTCCGCCGGCGAGGGTGACCAATCCCGCACCGCTGACGCCGGCGGCGCCCTTCGACGCGATGATCATGAACGCGAGCAGGCCGATCTGCTCACCGACCGACAGCGGGTCGCCCATCGCGTCGGCGATGAAGATCGACGCCATCGTGAGGTAGATGGCGGTGCCGTCGAGGTTGAACGAGTACCCGGTCGGCACCACGACGCCGACAGTGGTCTTCTCCACGCCGAGGTGCTCCATCTTCGCGATCAGGCGAGGCAGCGCGGACTCCGAGGACGACGTCGCGAAGATCAGGATGTACTCGCGGGTGAGGTACTTGACGAGTTTGAAGATCGAGACGCCCGACACGGTGCGCAGCAGCACCCCGAGCACGCCGAACACGAACACCAGGCAGGTCAGATAGAACGCGAGCATCAGCGTCAGCAGCTGCTGGACCGCGGCCCAGCCTGTCTGTCCCACGACGCTGGCGATGGCGCCGAACGCGCCGATGGGGGCCACCCAGAGCACCATGGTGAGCACCTTGAAGACGAGCTTCTGGAAGTAGGAGACCGCGGTGAGGATCGGTTCGCCGGTGCGGCCCATCGCCTGGATCGCGAAGCCCACGAGCAGCGCGACGAACAGCGCCTGCAAGACGCTGCCCTCGGTCAGCGCGGACAGCATCGATTCCGGAATGATGCCCTGGATGAAGTCGAGGGTTCCGCCGGACTCGTGTGCGTCCTCGGCGAGTTCCTGGCCCTTGCCCGACACCGAGTCGATGTTCAGGCCGTCGCCCGGCTGGATGATGTTGCCGACGACCAGGCCGATGGCCAGCGCAACCGTCGACATCGCCAGGAAGTAGACGAACGCGAGTCCGCCGACCTTGCCGACCGTCGCGGCCTTGCGAACCGAGCCGATGCCCAACACGATCGTGCAGAAGATGACCGGGGCGATCATCATCTTGATGAGACTGACGAACATGGTCCCCAGCACTCCGAGGTCCTTGCCGACGCCCGGCGCGACGAGCCCGACCACGACGCCCGCGATCACCGCGATGATGACACCGATGTACAGCCAGTGGGTGCGGTCGCGCTTGGTCTTGGATGGCGTGTCGGCCGTATCGTCGGGCGTGGTCACGATGGGATCGGAGCCGTCCCCGGCCGGTGAGTCGCCGGACCTGCCTCGAATGTTCATCGGTGATTCTCTCCTCGTACACCTCGGACAACAGTGATTAGGATTGTGGCCCGATGTGGTGACGCGGGTCACGATTGTGTTCATTACGTTCATACCCAGCACGTCCGGAGTCATCACTGCGGACAGGAACGAGGTCGGCAGGGATGCGGTGGTACCCGCGCACGCTCGCCGGACAGGTCGCCGCGCTCGCATTGGCGGTCTTCGCGGTGGTCGTCGTCGCCGAGAGCGTTCTGGCGGCCGTCGACGCCCGCATCGACGCGGACCGCGCGGCGAGGGCCGAGGTGACAGCGGTGGCCGTCAGCCTGGCGGAGTCGCCGTCGACCGTCGCGGCCCTCACGTCTCCGGATCCCAGCGCGGTGCTGCAGCCGGTCACCGAGCGGGTGCGCGCGGCAACCGGGATCGCGTTCATCACCGTGCTGGCGCCCGACCGGACCCGCTACACCCACACCGACCCGGCGCGAATCGGCGAACCGTATCTGGGGAGCATCGACGCGGCACTGCGCGGGCAGACCGTGACCGAGAACTACACCGGCACGCTGGGCCCGTCGATCCGGACGGTCGTTCCCGTCCGTGATGCCGACGGCCGGGTGGTGGGGATGGTCGCTGCCGGGATCACCCAGCGCTCGCTGACGTCGGCGTGGCGTGGCCAGCTGCCGCTGATCGCCCTCGCCGCGTTCGCGGCACTGCTCACCGCCGTCGGCGGCGTGTGGTGGATCCGGCGACGACTGCTGCGGCAGACCGGTGGACTCGCGCCCGACGAGTTACGGCTGATGTACGACCACCACGACGCCGTGTTGCGTTCCGTGCGCGAGGGATTGGTCGTCGTGGAGGACGGGCGACCGGCACTCGTCAACTCCGAGGCGCACCGCCTCCTCGAGATCGGACCCGACACGGCCCCCGCGGACCTGCCCGCCTTCCTCACCGACGGCGACGAGGAGACGGACGTGACCTACGCCGACCGCGGCCGGGTACTGCTGGTGAGTCGTTCCCCGGTGGCCGGCCGACGCGCGTCGTCGGTGGTCACCATCCGTGACCGCACCGAGCTCTCGGAGGCGATGGGCGAACTCGACTCGATGACGCGGTTCGCCGAGGCCCTCCGATCGCAGGCACACGAGGCCGCCAACCGGTTGCACACGATCGTCGCCCTCGTGGAGATGGGCCGGCCCGACGAGGCGATCCGGCTGGCGACGACCGAGTTCGAGCTCTCCCAGCACCTTATCGACCGGATGACCCAGGCGGTGGCCGAGCCCGCGCTTGTCGCCCTCCTGCTGGGGAAGACGGCGCAGGCGGCCGAACGCGGGATTGCGCTGTCCCTGACCGAGGAATCGCAGGTGAGCGACGCCGCCACTGGGCTCCTCACGCCCGGTGAGATGATCACGGTCGTGGGCAACCTGATCGACAACGCCCTGGACGCCTGCGACCCCGCGGACCCGTGGGTGGAGGTGACGGTCGTCGGGGACGACCGCGTGCTCGACATCGTCGTCGCCGACAGCGGCAGCGGCATGGATGCCGACCTGCTCGCCCTGGCGACCACTCGGGGTTACTCGACGAAGCCGGGAGGTGACGCCGCCGGGCGCGGCCTCGGTCTCGCCCTCGTCGCCCAGGTCGTCGCCCGCCGGCACGGGACGATGAGCGCCGAGAACACCTACGGCTCGGTCATCTCGGTACGCGTGCGCGCCGACGCGGGGGAGCGCGGACGATGATCCGCGTCCTGATCGTCGAGGACGAACCCGTGATCGCCGAGGCGCACCGCGATTATCTCGTCCGGCTGGGCGGATTCGAGGTCGTCGGTGCCGTGTCCACCGCGCAAGAGGCGCTGCGGATGGCCACCGCCGGACCGGTGGATCTGGTGCTGCTCGATCTGGGTCTGCCCGACGCACGTGGCGTGGACCTCGCCTCGGCGCTG
The DNA here is from genome assembly GCF_018132775.1 of Gordonia sp. SCSIO 19800. NCBI lineage: Bacteria > Bacillati > Actinomycetota > Actinomycetes > Mycobacteriales > Gordoniaceae > Gordonia > Gordonia sp. SCSIO 19800. The sequence goes on from NZ_JAGRQM010000005.1 coordinate 108,410, forward strand.
TCGGGTGTCCGCCCGGCGCCCGACGTCATCGCGATCACCGCCCAGCGCGACCTCGCCACCGTCCGGAGCGCGATGTCGCGCGGGGTGCTGCTCTACCTGCTGAAACCCTTCACCTTCGCCGCGTTCCGGGAGAAGATCGAGCAGTACCTGCGCTACCGCAAAGCCCTCACCGGCGACGCCGACGCGGTCAGTCAGCGCGACGTCGACCGGGCGCTCGCCGAGCTGCGCACGAGCGACACCCGTCGGTCGGCGAAGAAGGGCGCGGCGCCGCAGACCGAGGACGCGGTCAGCCGGGCGGTCCGTGACAGCCCCGACGGGCTGACCGCCTCGGAAGTGGCGCGCGCCCTCGGATCGTCGCGGGTCACCGCCTGGCGCTACCTCGAGCGGCTCGCCGACGACCATGTACTCGAACGCGATACCGAGTACGGCTCGGCGGGCCGCCCGCAGGTGCGCTACCGGTGGCGACGGCGCTGAACCCGGCGTCCGCGGGGTTCAGCTCTCCTGCGCGTCGTAGGCGCGCGCCCGCAGCGAGCGGGCGACGCCGTCGCGGCCCTCGGAGATCAGCCGCTTCAGCGCAGACGGGTGGTCCCCGGACAGGAAGTCCTCGGCGAGGTCGAGGGCATGCTGCGACATCGCCCAACTCGGGTACAGGCCGATGACGACGGTCTGCGCGACCTCGCTCGACCGGCGTGCCCACACCTTCGGAACCGCCTCGAAGTACTTCTCCACGTAGGGCTCGAGGAGTTCGCCCTGGCCGGGACGGGCGAATCCGCCGATCATGGTGCGGGTGTACACATTCGACAACGAGTCGTCCTCGATGGCGCGAGTCCAGGTGTCCGCCTTGGCCTCTGCCAGCGGACGCGCCGCCCGCGCCAGCGCCGCCGAACGCGTGCCGGTGGCGGTGTTGTCCCGCTCGGCCTCGGCGTCGATGACCGGGGTCGACTCCGGATCGGTGTCGATCGCCCCGGCGGTGGCCAGCGCGGTCACCAGCTTCCACCGCAGGTCCGTGTCGACGGCGAGACCCTCGAGCCCGTGGTCGGCGGGATCCGCGCCCTCGAGCAGCGCCCGGGCCACCTCGGTGTGGTCGTCGTTGATAAGGCCGCCGAGCCAGGTGTTGACGAACGCCAGCTGATGGTCGGAACCCGGCTCGGCCGCGCGGGCGAGTTCGAGCATGCGCGAGCTGAATCCGGGACGGCCCGTGGTGGCCGCCCACTCCGGGTCGGCATAGGATTCGATGGCGGTCGTCGCCTGCAGCAGAACTCGTTGCACCACACCGATTTCCGACTCCCCAGCGATGCCCTGCCGAACGAGTTCGACGAAGTCACGGGCACGCATCTCGGCCTGACGGGTCATCTCCCACGCCGCCGACCAGACCAGGGTGCGCGGCATCGGATCGCTGATGTCGCCGATCCGGGCGGTCGCCGTCGCCAGCGACTCCGGATCGAGCCGAACCGAGGCGTAGGTGAGGTCACCGTCGTTGAGCAGCACCAGATCTCCACGATGCACACCGACGAGGTCGGCGACGTCGGTGCGCTCGCCCTCGATGTCGAGTTCCACACTGTGCGTCTGCTCGATGGCACCGGATCCGTTGTCGGCGTAGACACCGACGCGCAGTCGGTGTACCCGGGTCTCGCCGGCGCCCGGGGCGGCGCCGTCCTGGACGATGGTGAACCGCGTGAAGGCGCCGGAGTCGTCGACCTCGAAGTCGGGCCGGATGACGTTGATGCCCGTGGTGCGCAACCACTGGTCGCCCCAGTCCGACAGGTCCCGGCCCGACGACTTCTCCAATGCGCCGAGGAGATCGGCGAAGGTGGCGTTGCCGAACTGGTGCGCGGCGAAGTAGCTGCGCAACCCGGCGAGGAAGTCCTCGAGGCCCACGTAGGCGACCAGCTGTTTGAGGACCGACGCGCCCTTGGCGTAGGTGATGCCGTCGAAGTTGACCTCGACGGCCGCGATGTCGGGGATGTCGGCCGCGACCGGGTGGGTCGAGGGCAGCTGGTCCTGCCGGTAGGCCCAGGACTTCTCGACGTTGGCGAAAGTCGTCCAGGCGCTGGCGTATTCGGTCGCCTCGGCCTGGCACAGCACGGACGCGAAGGTAGCGAACGACTCGTTGAGCCACAGGTCATCCCACCACTGCATTGTGACCAGGTCGCCGAACCACATGTGTGCCATCTCGTGCAGGACGGTCTCGGCGCGGCGCTCGTAGAGGTATTTGGTCACGCGGGACCGGAAGACGTAGTCCTCGAGGAACGTCACGGCGCCGGCGTTCTCCATCGCGCCGGCGTTGAACTCGGGGACGAACAGCTGGTCGTATTTGCCGAAGGCGTACGGGATCCCGAAGTTCTGGTGGTAGAAGCCGAAGCCCTGTTTGGTCTCGGTGAACAGGCGCTCGGCGTCCATGTGCTCGGCGAGCGATGCGCGGCAGTAGATGCCGAGCGGGATGTCGCCGTGCTCGTCGGAGTAGACGTCGGTCCACTCCGCATACGGCCCCGCGATGAGTGCGACGAGGTAGGTGCTCATCGGTACTGTTTCCCGGAATCGGTGCACCACAGCGGATGTGGAGCCGTCCGGTTCGCCAGGAGCCTCCGCGTGCGCGGCGTTGGAGATGACCTTCCAGTCCGCGGGAGCGGTGACGGTCACCGTGTAGGTCGCCTTGAGATCGGGCTGATCGAAGCAAGCGAACATCCGCTTGGCGTCGGCCGTCTCGAACTGTGAGTACAGGTACACCGAGTCGTCGGACTGGTCGACGAACCGGTGCAATCCTTCGCCGGTGTTGGAGTACGCGCAGTCGGCGACCACGGTGAGCGTGTTCTCGGCGGCGAGGCCCGACAGCGGGATACCCACTGATTCGTCGAAACCGGAGACGTCGAGGTCGGCTCCGTTGAGGGTGGCCGAGATCAGCGTGGGTGCCACGAGATCGACGAACGTCTCGCTGCCCTCCGTCGCGGTGAACCGCACCGTCGTCGTCGAGCGGAAGGTCTCGGTCCCGGGCGCCCCGGAACCGTCGGTGAGGTCGAGGTCGATCTGGTAGTTCGACACGTCGAGAATCGCTGCGCGGTCGCGGGCCTGGTCTCTGGTGAGGTTCGGAGCAGTCACGCAGGCCAGCTTATCCAGGTCAGGACTCCGGCGGTGCTCCACGCAGTCCGGCGGGGTTCAGGATCGCCCGTGCGATCGTCTCGAGTTCGGCGGTGACCCCGGGCCGGGACCGCAGCTGCGGCGACTCGATGATCTCGCACGTGTAGCCGAACAACGCCTGGGCGAGCGCATTCGCGTCGGCCGCGGTCAGCAGTGGGTTACGGGACCGGATCGCGTCGATCCATTCGGCCCGGTAATCCGTCTGCGCGTTCCGGAGCTGCGTCTGCTCGGTGTCCGGCAGATACATGAGGTCACTGGTGAAGACGGGCATGATGCGGCCGTGGACGTCGAGTGCGTACTCGACGAATACGCGGATGAGCACGTCGAGGGGGTCGTCGGAACCGGCGCGGCTCAACGCATGGGCGGTGACGTAGAGGATTCCCTGCACGCCGCGCCACAGAACGGCCAGCAGGAGATCGGATTTGCCCGACACCTCCTGATAAAGCGTCGCGATCGAGACGTCGGCCGTGCGGGCGATCTCGTCGATCCGGACGTCGGGGAACCCCCGCTCGGAGAACAACTGGGTGGCGGCGTCGAGAATGCGCTCGCGACGGGAGGCGGGGCGACGGTGCGCGGGTGCGCGCTCGGCATCGGGGTCCGGCTCCGGTGGCCCCGGCAGCCGGCACGCGAGGATGGAGTCCGCCACGGCGCGCTGGACCTCCATGAGGCGGGCGGGCGACAAGGAGCCCCGCATCCCGGAGGTGTTGGAGTACACGCTGAGTGCAGCGGCACCCAGCATCGCCGCGTCCGACGGCGCGACGTCGGGACGCGCCGCTGCGACCAGTGCGGCGAAGTGCTCACTCAACTGGGCGAAGTATCCGCGCATGACGTCGAGTTCGGCCGGCTGCAGATGCCGTTGCTCGCGACGCCACAGCGTCGACACGTCCCGATGGGCGGTGAGGTCACCGAGCCCGTCGAGCAGAAGTGCGAGCTGCTCGACCGGCGAGCGGCCGTGCTCCTCGGCGTCGGCCATGAGTGTCGCGACGAGCTCCACCTGCGTCGTCAGCGCTTGCGAGAGGATGTCGTGTTTGCCGGGGAAATGTCGGTACACCGCCGGCCCGGTGAGACCGACCGCGGCGCCGATCTGCTCGATGCTGACGTTTCGGAATCCCGCGTCCTGGAACAGTCTTGTGGCGGCCCGGACGATCTGTGCCGAGCGCTGTCCGAGAGATCGGGGTTCGAGCGGCCGGAGACGCGCGACCACCCGGGCGGGTTCGTCCGGATCGGACGGTGGCGACGACGGCATCCCGGGTCCTCTTCCTCGGCGGTTCTTGCACCATCTCACACCGTGCCCGGACCGGGCCCCGCGAATCCACAGCGCCGGCGACTGCTCCGCGCATCGGGAACAGTTCGAACCGCCGGGGTGTTGAGCCGTCCGACGGCGCCACCGGCCGATCGTCGGCGGCACGTGTTCAATGTCGACTCTCGAGAGGATGTTCCATGTCAGAGCAGGCCCAGCCCACCGATCGCGTCGATTTCTGGTTCGACCCGCTCTGCCCGTGGTGCTGGATCACCTCACGCTGGATCCTCGAGGCCGAGAAGGTCCGGCCGATCGAGGTCAATTTCCACATCATGAGCCTCGCCGTCCTCAACGAGGGCAAGGACATCCCCGAGGAGTACCGCGAGGGCCTCAAGCACGCCTGGCGTCCGGTCCGGGTCATCGCCGCCGCCGCCGCGCAGAAGGGCGACGAGATCCTGGCGCCGCTGTACACGGCGATGGGGACCCGCATCCACAACCAGGGCATCAAGGATCTCGACGAGGTCATCGCGGGCGCGCTCGAGGAGGTCGGCCTCGACGCCTCGCTCGCCGAGGCCGCCGACGGCACCGAGTTCGACGAGGTCATCCGCGAGAGCCACCACGCCGGGATGGACAAGGTGGGCGACGATGTCGGGACGCCCACCATCCACGTCAACGACGTCGCCTTCTTCGGCCCCGTGTTGTCGCGGATCCCGCGTGGTGAGGACGCCGGGACGGTGTGGGACGGTGCGCGCGCACTCGCGTCCTACCCCCACTTCTTCGAGCTCAAGCGCACCCGCAACGAGGATCCGCAGTTCGACTGATCGGGTTCGGTTGCGCGCTTGCGGTTCCGTACGTCAGAAGCGTGGTGGCGGTTCGATGCCGTTGGGCAGTCCGTCGGGCCCGAGGGTCGCCGGATGGGGAGGCGGCGGCACCGCCACCACGTTTCCGCTCCCGACGCCCCGGACGATCTGGCTGGGACGCAGCAGCATCGCCCCCGCGCGGGTCCGGTCGCGAAGTGCGGCTGCCCGCCAGGTCAGCACCGGATGCGACGACATCGCGTTGGTCAGGAAGGTGAAGAACCCGCGCTCGTGGGTCGCCCGGTCGGCGAACTGGTCGAAGTCCACCGCCGAGAGCATGTACTTGCCGGCGGCCAGGACCCCCATCGCCCCGGGCGCCCCACCGGGTCTGGCGTAGTACCCGTAGTTGTCCGCGCTGTACTCCTGCGCGCGGGACAGGGCGGCGCCGAGCACGGGGATGTTCATGCCGACGATCGTCGAGAGCTGTCGCCAGTACGAGGTGTGCCCGGCGGCGATGTGCCCGACCTCGTGGCCGATGATGAACTCGAGCGCCTGCGGGTCCCGGGCGGCGCCGCCCACCTCGAACAGGTCGGAGTACACGACGACGAATCGCCGGAACCCGTGCCCGGAGGCGAATGCGTTGATCGCGCCGTTGCCGAGGACGACGTAGGCATCCGGCACGTACTCCAGTCCGAAGCGGGCTGCGGCTTCGACGACCATCCGGTGTCCGTCGGGGAACTGGGTCGGCGTCATCTGTACGCCGTTGACCCGCGGTGATGCATAGGTCAGGCCGCGGATCACGAACAGCAGGAGCGGAAACAGCAACGCGCCCAACAGGAGTTGGTCGAGGGTGCCCAGCGCGACGAGGACGATGATCGCCGCGTACCCGACCACCGTCGCGAGGATCACCAGCACGAGGGTGGGGATCTCCCAGGGGTGCAGCCGCGGCCGCGCGGCGTAGTGCGCCGGGCGCAGCCACCGTCGACCGGGGTCGGCGGGCGCGGGTGGCGGCGGGTCGGCGACGCCGGGCACGTTGGGGATCGGTGCCCCGGAGGCGGGTGTGCCGGCGGCCGGCTCGCGGGGGACGGGCAGGGGCGTGTCCACGCCCTCAATCTATAGTGACGCCATGCGTGTCTACCTCGGTGCCGACCATGCCGGATTCGAACTCAAGAACCAGATCGCAGACCATCTCGAGGCCACCGGCCACGAGGTCGTGGACTGCGGTGCCCACGAGATGGACCCCGCCGACGACTACCCGGCGTTCTGCATCGCCGCCGCGGCCAAGACCGTCGCCGACCCGGGCAGCCTGGGAATCGTGCTCGGCGGCAGCGGCAACGGCGAACAGATCGCCGCGAACAAGGTCCCCGGCGCGCGCTGCGCACTCGCCTGGAGCGTCGAGACCGCCCAGCTCGCCCGGCAGCACAACAACGCACAGCTCATCGGCATCGGCGGCCGGATGCACAGCACTGCCGAGGCGCTGGCCATCGTGGACGCGTTCCTGGCCACCCCGTGGTCGGAAGAGGCGCGGCACCAGCGGCGCATCGACATCCTCGCGGAGTACGAGCGCACCGGCGAGGCTCCCGAGGTGCCGGGGGCCCCGGCCCAGTAGGTCTCGGCCGAGTTCGTGCCCGAGGGCCACACTCTCCATCGACTGGCCCGCCGGCAGCAGCGACTGTTCGGCGGGCAGCGGGTTCGCGTCAGCAGCCCGCAGGGTCGGTTCGCCGACGGTGCGGCGATGGTGGACGGACTCACCTTCCACGCGGCCGAGGCCTGGGGCAAGCATCTCGTCCATCGTTACCGGGACGGGCGTGCCGAACGAATGGTGCACATCCACCTCGGGCTGTACGGCTCGTTCACCGAACTCGCGGTGCCCGTGCCGGAACCGGTCGGGCAGGTTCGACTCCGCATCGAGACCGAGACCGCCGGAACGGACCTTCGCGGTCCGACGGCGTGTGAGATCTACCACCCCGCCGATCTCGAGGCGTTGGTCGCCCGACTCGGTCCGGATCCGCTGCGACGCGACGCCGATCCCGACCGGGCATGGTCGGCGATCTCGCGGTCCGCGCGGCCCGTCGGCGCCCTGCTGATGGACCAGAAGGTCATCGCCGGGATCGGCAACGTGTATCGCGCCGAGATCCTCTTCCGCGCCGGCATCGATCCGATGAGGCCCGGAAAGCGTGTTCTCCGAGACGAATTCGACGCTCTGTGGTCCGACCTGGTGACTCTCATGAAGATCGGCGTGCGTCGTGGACGCATTCACGTGATCCGGCCCGAAGACGATTCCGGGGCGCCGTCCTACGCCCCGAACCGTCCGCGGACCTACGTGTACCGGCGGGCGGGCGAGCCATGCCGGATCTGCGGGACACCCGTCCTGATCGCCGATCTGGAGGCCCGAAAACTGTATTGGTGCCCCGTCTGCCAGACCTGACAGGTTACTGCCCGGTCGGTGTGGATAGCCGAACCTTAGTAGCATGTGCGGAGCCGTGAGGTTCTTACTCATGCGAACGGTCGGGGAGACAAGAGGGGGCAGTGTGACAATCAGCGAAAGCATCCGGTCTCATGCCGGACTGATCTCGCGGGGCGAGGTGTCCCCACTCCGAGGCGTACCTTTCCACGGCGCGGCCGACGCGCCGATCACCCGTCGTGTGCTGGCCGGTGGGGACCTTTTCCCGGAGGCGGAGAAGCGCGTCGTGGCACATGAGATGCGGGCCGTCTCGGCGGCTTCACGTGACTACTGCGAGCCGCACGTACACGACTGCCCGGAGATCAACATCCTGCTGTCGCTCGACCGTCTGGTCTACGAGATCACGCTCGGGGACGAGGTCTATGAGGTCGAGGCGCCCGCGAGCATCTACATACCGGCCGGCCTGGTGCACAGCGCCAACGTGATCGAGGGCAGCGGTTTCTTCGTGGCGATCATCGAGACCGCCGACTACGTCGCCAAACCGCCACCGGCGCAAGCATCCTGATCGGTCACGGCTGCGAGGTGCGGGCCGCGGCGCCATGACACGGTCGAGGTGGGAATCTCAGGGAGCCCTCAGCGCTCCTGCGGGCGGTTCATACGTCCGGGACCCACCATGGGTGAGGTGCAGCATGTCAGAACCCGGCCCCGGCCCGGCAGGACGCCGACGATCACCGTCTTCGTGGTCGGCGGGACGGGGGAGTCGTACCCCGGTGACCCACGGGCCGAGGTGTCCGGGCTCCTCACCGGAGTGGCCGACGAACTCGATGACCGCTTCGACTGTCGGTGGATCGGATACCCCGCGAGCTATGGTCCCGCCCCGCGTCCGGGCGGGATGAGTTTCGTCGAGAGCGTCGGGATCGGTGCGGGCCGACTGCGGGCGGCCATCCGCGCCACGGCAGGACCGGTCGCGCTGGTGGGTTACTCGCAGGGGGCCGTGGTCATCCGATCCGCGGTCGCCGATCTGGCGACCGGGGACGCCGAGACTGCATCCGACCTGGACCGGGTACTCGGTGTCGGGCTGGTCGCCGACCCGCACCAGCCGCCGGGCGTGGTGCCCGGTTGCGACGGGTGGGGAGTCGCCGGCCCGGGAGCGGATCTGCCGACCGGGCTGCCCGTGTACTGGGTGGGCGCGTCCCAGGACGTGATCTGCAACGCCGACGCGGACTCGCTTGTCCGCGACGTCGCCGACCTCACCGGCTCTATGACGCTGGCCGGGCTCGGCCGATGGGGGAGGAGTGCGTGGGATGTGTTGCGCGCCAACGACTTGCAGAACGCACGGCGGACGTCGGTCCGGCCGGCGCAGTGGCGGCGCGACCCCGGGCGGATGCTGGCGGCGTGGCGTGAGGTCAGGTGCTACCTCCCGTCGCGCATCCGGGTGGGTGGTGTGTGGCTGACCAACGCCGTGGGTGGCCGGCACACGTCGTATCGGAGCGACCCCTATCGGCGGACCTCGGTCACCGATCCGGCGTCCACCGGTTGTCAGGTCATCGCCCAGTGGCTTCAGGTCCAGGCGACGTTCGCCGACCAGGCCGCCACCTGGTCACACGACAGAGGGCCGGTCACCTGACGGTGACCGGCCCTCGTAGTCTGCTCGAGACTAGGTGTTCTGATACTTCCCACCGATGGTGTTGCGCACCACGATCGGGGTGTTGCGGGGAACGTTGTCGTAGACCCACTTGGCGTGATCGTTGGTGACGTTGATGCAGCCGTGGCTCACGTTGCTGCGACCCTGCTGATTGACCGACCAGGGGGCGCCGTGGATGAAGATGCCGTCCCACGACATCCGGGTCGCGTACTCGACGTAGGTGCGGTAGCCCTCGGCGGAGTCGACCGGGACGCCGTACGTGGACGAGTCCATGTACATGTCGCGGTACTTCTCCTTGGTGTAGTACACGCCGTTCGAGGTGGGGTTCTTGTCCGAACCCATCGAGATCGGCATCGTCCGGACGACCTTGCCGTTGTGCCACCAGGTGATGGTGTGGGTGTTGTCGTCGGCCAGGGCGATGTAACCGGTCTCGGTCTTGACGTTCGGGATGACCGGCCCGGCCGGCTTCTCCTCGGTCGTCGACGGCGGCGGCTGCGGAGCTTCGGGGGTGGTCGGCGCCGGCGGGGTCGGCAGACCGGGGACCGCGGGGATCTCGACCGGCGGCAGGCCGGGGATCACGGTGACCGGGACGGCGTTGGCGACGCCGGGAAGTGCGAGGGTCATGGCCAGGACGCCGAAGACGACAGCCGCGAGTCGTCGAGCCGAACGGCGGCGCGAGGCGCGCGGGGTCGGCAGGTGAGAGTTCAACACAGGTCGTACCTTCGGTTCGATGGTTCGTTCGCGCATCGGCCTGAGCGCGGAACCATCGTTACACAACCGTTGCCTTGGGTCCAAGGAGCGGGTCACGCCGAATGACGCCGCCATCGCGAACCCTCAGTACGACGTGGCAAAACCCGAGGTAGCGCCGTTGTCGACACCGCGTGTGACGGTCGTCACATTCGAGGTCGCGCATACGCAGCGGGTTCCGGCGTGGACTCATTGTGGCCGCTGGACCCTCGTATGCAACAGGATCGTTTGTCCCACTGGGGACTGCTCGTTCGGGGCGCCGTGTTCCCGCTCAGGCGGGTTGTGGATGTTCGGTGCGAAGGTGTTGCGCAGGTTGCGAACACGCCTCGTCCCGGCAGACGAGCATCACGTCGACGCGACCGATGCCGGCCTCGGACTCGGTCACGTCTCGGCGGACGTACAGGGGTGCGCCGCAGGATCCGCACCGGCGTTGGGTTTTCGTGTGGCTGGAGGACATGGGTCAACGGTACGCCAGGTGTGGCGTGGATCACAGGACGAGTCCGGACCGGCGGGATGTGGTCCGGTTGGGTGACTTGGGCGGGGATCTGTGACATCGCCGACCCGAATCGCATGTGGTTCGCAGACAGCGGAGGAACGTGAGGGAAACGCCAGGCCAGTTCGCGCCCTGCCCACCACCGATCGTCTCGACCGGCCCCGGCGATTCGTCGGCACCCGGGCACCCGGAGGAGGAGGCGACTCCCGAGATCGTCTACGAGTACGCGCCCCTGCCGTTGCCGTGGAACAAGCCGCCGGAGCCGCCCAACTAGGCGCACGGAGTAGCCCGGACCGACGAAAAAGGCTCGGAGATAGTGTCTCCGAGCCGGTGGAGCGGGTGACGGGAATCGAACCCGCGTAGCTAGTTTGGAAGACTAGGGCTCTACCATTGAGCTACACCCGCGTTGCTCGCGGTGACCGTCGAGATCCCGGCGTCGCGTGCGATGAGTGACTGTACCGGCAGCGGCGCCGGAACCGAAATCGGGGTGGATGCGACGAGGTGGCATCCGACGGACGACCATCGGTTCCGGCGTCGCCGCGGCACCCGTGCGCGGGCCCGGCCGCGGTGGCACGTACTATCTCTTGTTGGCCCTGATGCGCGGTCGCCCTCCGGGGTTCCCTCGCGTGTTCGGACCCCGGGATGTGGCGCAGCTTGGTAGCGCATCCGCTTTGGGAGCGGAGGGTCGCAGGTTCAAATCCTGTCATCCCGACTTGATCGATGTGGCCCGACCGGTCACCCGGTGCACGGCCCGCGAACGACCGAACTTCCACCACCGTAGATATAAGGAGTATTCAGGCGTGAAGAGCACTGTCGAGCAACTCACCCCGACCCGGGTCAAGCTCAACGTCGAGGTCCCGTTCGAGGAGCTGTCGGCAGACTTCGACCGGGCCTACCGGTCGTTGGCCCAGCAGATCCGGATCCCCGGATTCCGTCCGGGCAAGGCGCCCGCGAAGCTGATCGAGGCCCGTGTCGGCCGCGATTCGATTCTCGCGCAGGTCGTGAACGACGCCATCCCGGCCAAGTACTCCGAGGCCGTCGCCGAGACCGAGACCAAGGCCATCGGCCAGCCCGAGATCGACCTGTCCGAGCTGAAGTACGGCGAGTCGGTCACCTTCACGGCCGAGGTCGACGTCCGTCCCGAGATCACCCTGCCCGACTACTCGACCCTGTCGGTCGAGGTCGACGCGATCGAGGTCGACGAGGCGGCGGTCGACGAGCAGCTCGAAGGCCTGCGCGCCCGCTTCGGCACCCTCAAGGGCGTCGAGCGCGGCGTGGAGAACGGCGACTTCGTGTCGATCGACCTGGCCGCGACCGTCGACGGCGAGGCCGTCGAGGAGGCCACCACGGAGGGGCTGTCCCATGAGGTCGGCTCCGGCCAGCTCATCGACGGACTCGACGAGGCGCTCATCGGCCTGAAGGCCGGCGAGGACAAAGAGTTCACGACCAAGCTCGTCGCCGGCGATCACGCGGGCGAGGAGGCCCTCGTGAAGGTGACCGTGCAGTCGGTCAAGGAGCGCGAGCTGCCCGAGGTCGACGATGAGTTCGCCCAGATGGCCAGCGAGTTCGACACCGTCGAGGAGCTGCGCGCCAGCCTCGCCGAGCGGGTCGAGCAGTCCGCGAAGCTGGAGCAGGCCAACAAGATCCGCGACGCGGTGCTCGACAAGCTCCTCGAGACCGTCGAGATCCCGCTGCCGGAGAAGGTCGTCGACGAAGAGGTCGAGGGTCAGCAGCACCAGGTCATCCACGCGCTCGGACACGACGACGAGCAGGTCGCCAAATTCCTCGAGGCGCAGGGTAAGACCCGCGAGGAGTGGGATGCCGAGTCCCGTGCTGAGGCGGAGAAGTCGGTCAAGCAGCAGCTGCTGCTCGACGCGATCGCCGATCAGCAGGACACCGAGGTCAGCCAGGACGAGCTGACCCAGCAGATCATCTTCACCGCCCAGCGCTACGGCATGCAGCCGCAGGAGTTCATCCAGCAGCTGACGCAGGCCAACCAGGTCGGTGCGGTCTACGCCGACGTCCGGCGCGGCAAGTCGCTGGCGAGCATCGTCGGCGACGTGACCGTCACCGACACCAAGGGCGCCACCGTCGACACCGCCGAGTACTTCGGCGGCAATGACGACGCCGACGAGTCCGCTGCGGACGAGTCCGACTCCGACAACTGATCGGGCTCCCGCGGTCCAGCACAGCCCGCACGTTTCCTCCGCGATCGCCGGTCCTCGAAGTACGAGGGCCGGCGATCGCCGTCGGTCCACCATCACGCACGGGCCGTTCACGGTGCCGAAGGCCGTTCTGCTCTCAGCGAAGAGGCGTGTCCTCGGGAGTGTCCGCGGGTGTCGATTGGTTAGTGTCGGTGAGGACGTCATCAGAGAAGCATTCGATGTGCGTGCGCGTCACCCGCGGGTGACGCGCAGGTCATGACAACAAGGCAAAGGTAGGAATACGTGAGTGAGCCGACCATCCACACACCCACGATGAGTTCGGGTGTGGCTGGGTTGAACCTGACCGATTCGGTGTTCGAGCGTCTGCTGCGCGAGCGCATCATCTTCCTGGGCACCCAGGTCGACGACGACATCGCGAACCGGCTGTGCGCGCAGATCCTGCTGCTCTCCGCCGAGGACCCGCAGAAGGACATCCACCTCTACATCAATTCGCCCGGTGGATCGGTGACCGCCGGAATGGCGATCTTCGACACCATGCAGCTCGCGGAATGCGACGTCGCGACGTACGCGATGGGCATGGCGGCGTCGATGGGCCAGTTTCTGCTCGCCGCCGGCGCCAAGGGCAAGCGACATGCACTGCCGCACGCGCGCATCATGATGCATCAGCCGTCCGCCGGCATCGGCGGTACCGCCGCCGACATCGCCATCCAGGCAGAGCAATTCGCGCTCACCAAGAAGGAGATGAACCGGCTCAACGCCGAGTTCAGCGGTCAGCCGCTCGAGAAGATCGAGGCCGACGCCGACCGCGACAAGTGGTTCACCGCGGAAGAGGCCAAGGAGTACGGCTTCGTCGACAAGGTGATCGCGCGCCCGGGTCGGTGAGACCCCGGTCCGACGACCGCGCCCGTACCCACCGCCGAGCCACCTCTACCCAATGGAGCAACAGATGACCAACTCCCTTTCCTTCGACGGCATGCCCGCCGAGGTCGCCGCCGGCATCCCCGCGTCGGCCTTGGCGCTGAAGAACATCGAAGCGCGGTACATCCTGCCGTCGTTCATCGAGCACACCCCGAACGGCCAGCGTCAGTACGACCCGTACGCGAAGCTGTTCGAAGAGCGGATCGTCTTCGTCGGCACGCCGATCGACCAGGTCGTGTCCAACGACGTCATGGCGCAGCTGCTCGTCCTCGAATCGCAGGACCCCGACCGCGACATCACCATGTACATCAACTCGCCGGGTGGCAGCGTGCCCGACATGCTCGCCATCTACGACACGATGCAGTACGTGCACTGCGACATCGTGACCGTCTGCCTCGGTGAGGCGGCCTCGGCGGCGGCGATCCTCCTCGCCGGCGGAACCCCGGGCAAGCGTGCGGCGCTGCCGAACGCCACGGTCCTGATCCACCAGCCGCGCACCGGCGGCGCCTACCAGGGTCAGGTCTCCGACCTCGAGATCCAGGCCGCCGAGATCGAGCGCATCCGCGACCGCCTCGACGAGATCCTGGCCAGCCACACCGGTCAGGACAAGGAGAAGATCCGCAAGGACACCGACCGCGACAACATCCTGACCGCGGCCGCGGCCAAGGAGTACGGCATCGTCGACGAGGTCTTCGAGTACCGCAAGAAGTCGATGAAGAAGTAGTCCTGGCCAAGAAGTAGTTGTGGCAGTGCAGAAGTCCCGGTGATTTTCTGCCGCGACATTTGGCCTTATCGGTCGAAGTTCGAGCGGCACGCGGGTACCGTCGGGTTACTGGGCATTCGAGTGTCGATCAAATGACCCATGCCCGGCTGCGTGCGACGCGACGGACCAGACACGACAGTCCGGCAACGAGGAAGTAGGTACAGCGCGAGATGGCACGAATCGGAGACGGCGGCGACCTGCTCAAGTGCTCTTTTTGCGGCAAGAGCCAGAAGCAGGTGAAGAAGCTCATCGCCGGCCCCGGCGTGTACATCTGCGATGAGTGCATCGACCTGTGCAACGAGATCATCGAAGAGGAACTGGCCGAGAACGGCGACGTCAAGCTCGACGAGCTGCCGAAGCCGACGGAGATCCGTGACTTCCTCGAGAAGTACGTCATCGGCCAGGACACGGCGAAGCGGACGCTCGCGGTGGCGGTCTACAACCACTACAAGCGCATCCAGGCGGGCGAGAAGAAGGACGCCCGGACGGGTGAGACCGTCGAGCTGATGAAGTCGAACATCCTGATGCTCGGCCCCACCGGATGCGGCAAGACGTACCTGGCGCAGACCCTGGCGAAGATGCTCAACGTGCCGTTCGCGATCGCCGACGCAACCGCGCTGACCGAGGCCGGATATGTCGGCGAGGACGTCGAGAACATCCTGCTCAAGCTGATCCAGGCCGCCGACTACGACGTCAAGCGTGCCGAGACCGGCATCATCTACATCGACGAGGTCGACAAGATCGCCCGCAAGAGCGAGAACCCGTCGATCACGCGCGATGTGTCCGGAGAGGGAGTCCAGCAGGCGCTGCTGAAGATCCTCGAGGGCACGCAGGCGTCGGTGCCGCCGCAGGGTGGACGCAAGCATCCGCATCAGGAGTTCATCCAGATCGACACGACGAACGTGCTGTTCATCGTGGCCGGCGCGTTCGCCGGTCTGGAGAAGATCGTGTCCGAGCGGATCGGCAAGCGCGGTCTCGGCTTCGGCAACGAAGTGGCGAGCAAGGACGAGGTGGACACCTCGGATCAGTTCGCCGACGTCATGCCGGAGGACCTGATCAAGTTCGGCCTGATCCCGGAGTTCATCGGCCGCCTGCCGGTCGTCGCCTCGGTGACGAACCTGGACAAGGACTCGCTGGTGAGCATCCTGTCGGAGCCGAAGAACGCGCTGGTGAAGCAGTACACCCGGCTGTTCGACATGGACAATGTCGAGCTGGAGTTCACCAAGGACGCCCTCGAGGCGGTCGCCGATCAGGCCATTCACCGCGGCACCGGTGCCCGCGGCCTGCGGGCCATCATGGAAGAGGTCCTGCTGCCGGTGATGTACGACATCCCGAGCCGCGACGACGTCGAGAAGGTCGTCGTGACCGGGGAGACCGTCCGGGACAACGTGCTTCCGACGATCGTGCCGCGGAAGGCATCCAGCGACGAACGTCGCGACAAGAGCGCCTGACCCGCAGCTCACCACTCACCCGACGACAGCAGCGAGCCCCGCCCGGACGACCGGACGGGGCTCGCTGCTGTCGTCTCCGGCTAGGCGGATTCGGCCGGTTCGATGCGGATCACCACCGCCTTGGAGACCGGTGTGTTCGACTCCTTTGCCACCGATCCGAGCGGGACCAGCGGGTTGGTCTCGGGGTAGTACGCGGCCGCGTTGCCGCGCGGTGTGTCATACGGGACCACCTCGAAGCAGCGGACCCGTCGTTCCTCGACTCCGGCCTCGCCGTCGAACTCCGAGACGATGTCGACGAGTTGCCCGGCGCGCAAGCCGAGGGACGCGATGTCGTCGGGATTGACCATCACGATGTGGCGGTTGCCGGAGATGCCCCGGTAACGGTCGTCGTGGCCGTAGATGGTGGTGTTGTACTGGTCATGGCTGCGGAGTGTCTGCAGGACGAGGCGGTCGGCCGGGACGTCCACCCATTCGAGGGGATGGACTGCGAAGTTGGCCTTGCCGTTGGGCGTGTCGAACGACCGGGTGTCGCGCGGCGGGTGCGGCAGCACGAAACCGTCACTGCGGCGGACGCGGATGTTGAAGTCGTGGAAGCCGGGGACGACCCGCTCGATCCGGTCGCGGATGCGGTCGTAGTCGCGTTTCAGTTCCTGCCACGGAACCGGGTGAGCGGTACCGAGAACCCGGGTCGCCAGGTCGCAGATGATCGCGACCTCACTGCGCAGGTGCGCCGACACCGGCGGCAGCGACCCACGGGACAGGTGGACCGCCGACATCGAGTCCTCGACCGAGACACGTTGTGCCACACCGTCGATGACGTCCCGGTCGGTGCGCCCGAGGGTGGGCAGGATGAGTGCGCGACGGCCGGTGACGAGGTGGGATTCGTTGAGCTTGGTGGACACGTGCACGGTGAGTGCGCAGCGCCGCAGGGCGTCGGCGGTGACGTCGGTGTCGGGTGAGGCGGACACGAAATTGCCGCCCATCCCGACGAAGACGCGGACCTTCCCGGCGGCCATCGCAGTGATGGCGGCGACGGTGTCGTACCCGTGCTCGCGTGGGGACGTGATGCCGAACTCGGCGTCCTGAGCAGCGAGGAAGGACTCTGGCATCCTCTCGAAGATCCCCATGGTGCGGTCGCCCTGCACGTTCGAATGACCGCGCACGGGGCAGAGGCCGGCGCCGACGCGGCCGATCATGCCGCGCAGGAGCAGCAGGTTCGTGCCTTCGGCGATCGTCGCGACGCCGTGGCGGTGCTGGGTCAAGCCCATCGCCCAGCACAGCACGATGCGGCGCGAAGTGGCGACCGTCCGTGCGAGCTCGTCGATCTGGGTGCGGGTCACGCCGGTGACCTCGACGACCCGGTCGAGGTCGACGTCGTCGAGCAGGTCGAGGTACTCCTCGACCCCGGCGCACGACTCGTCGAGGAACTGGTGATCGAAAACCGTTCCGGGGGCGGCTCGTTCGGCGTCACGGAGCAGACGTGCGACGCCGCGGAACAGAGCCATGTCGGACCCGAGCCGGACCTGGAGGAAGTCGTCGGCCAGCTTGGTACCCGCGCCGATGACCCCGCCGACCTTCTGTGGATCCTTGAAACGCATCAGGCCTGCTTCGGGCAGCGGGTTGATCGCCACGATCCGGGCCCCGTTGTGCTTCGCCTTCTCCAGGGTGGCGAGCATTCTCGGGTGATTGGTGCCGGGATTCTGGCCGGCGATGAGGATGAGATCGGCCGCCTCGAGATCGGGGACGGTGACCGAACCCTTGCCGATGCCGATCGACGCGCCGAGAGCGGCGCCGGAGGACTCGTGGCACATGTTCGAGCAGTCGGGGAGGTTGTTCGTACCCAGGCTCCGGGCGAAGAGCTGGTACAGGAAAGCGGCTTCGTTGCTGGTGCGACCCGACGTGTAGAACACGGCCTCGTCAGGCGAGTCCATCGCGGCGAACTCGTCGGCGATGACGGCGTTGGCCTCGTCCCAGTTCAGCGGGCGGTAGTGGGTGTCGCCCGGACCGAGGTACATCGGGTGCGCCAGGCGTCCCTGCTGCGAGAGCCAGTAGCCGCTGCGTGTCCGGAGGTCGTCGACGCTGTGGGCGGCGAAGAACTCGGGGGCGACGGCTCGACGTGTGGCCTCCTCGGCGACCGCCTTGGCGCCGTTCTCGCAGAACTCGGCATGCTTGCGGTGGCCCGGCGTCTCCGGCCAGGCGCATCCGGGACAATCGAACCCATCACGTTGATTGAGCTTGATCAAGGTCTGTGCTGTCCGGAGCGCGCCCATCTGCTCGACTCCGCGCTTGAGGGCGACTGCGACGGCCGGGACTCCGGCGGCGTAGGTCTTCGGGTGTGTGCGCCGGACCTCGCGCGGCTCGTCGGCGGGGTGCGTCGCCGCAGTCTCGGTGTTGCGAGTGTTGCTCATGATGTCCATCTTGCCCCGCCCGTGCGCCAGATCGCGCACACTGAGCGATGTGACTCAACACGGATCGGATACCTCGGTGCTCGCCGGCCTGGTGCTGGCGGGCGGACGTTCGCGACGGATGGGCAGCGACAAGGCCGCGCTCGACTGGGACGGTGAACCCATGCTCGCGCGAGTGGTGCGGGTGGTGTCCCAGCGCTGCGATCCGGTGCTGGTCGTCGCGGGCGAGACGTCCGCCGCATTCCGCGGCATCGACGACATCCGCGACCGGGCGGCGCCGGGGATCGACTCGTCGAAGGTGCACTGGGTGACCGACGAACAGGAGGGGACGGGTCCGCTCGGCGGGCTCGTCGCGGGCCTGTCCGCGGCGGCTGCCGCGGGTGCCGAGTTCGCGTTCGTCTGTGCCACGGACATGCCGCTGATCGCGCCGGAACTGATCGACGAGCTGCGGCTGGGGCTGACCGACTCGACGCAGGCGGTCATCGCCCACGACGCCCAGCGGGATCATCCGATGGCGGGGATCTACCGCACGGATGCCGCGGCGATGATCGCGGATGTCGTCGCCGGCGGTGAACGGCGCATGCTGGGCGCGATCGAGGCGCTCAACACCCATCGGGTGGGGATCTCCGATCCGGACTGGCTGGTCAACGTCAACGCGCCTGAGGACCTGCACAGATTGCGCGTCTCCGCGGGTTAGCACGAAGCGCTCGGGCGCGGACGGGTCCCGGGCGAGGTCCGGCCCGGCGAAAACATAGAATAGCGGCCGTGACATCACCCGACCAGACATCCGCGTTGCCCGAGACAGCGTCGCCCCGGACTGCCGTACCCGAGACCGGGTTGCCGAAGTCCTGGGACCCCGCTGAGCACGAGGCGTCGCTCTACCAGGGCTGGGTGGACGCCGGGTACTTCACCGCGGACGCGGCGAGTGACAAGCCGCCGTTCTCCATCGTGATCCCGCCTCCGAATGTCAACGGCTCGCTGCACATGGGCCACGCCTACGAGCACGTCCTGATGGACGCGCTCTCGCGTCGTCGTCGGATGCAGGGCTACGAGGTGCTGTGGCTCCCCGGCATGGACCACGCGGCGATCGCGATGCAGACGATGGTCGAGCGCAAGCTCGCCACCGAGGGCAAGACACGCGACGACCTCGGCCGGGAGGCGTTCATCGAACGGGTGTGGGCCGAGAAGGCCGAGATCAGCGGCAACATCGGCGAGCAGATGCGCCGGCTCGGCGACAGCGTCGACTGGTCGCGCGAGCGCTTCACGATGGACGAGGGTCTGTCGCGCGCAGTGCACACGGTCTTCAAGAAGATGTTCGACGACGGGCTGATCTATCAGGCCGAGCGCCTCGTCAACTGGTCGCCGGTCCTCAAGACCGCCGTCAGCGACATCGAGGTGAGTTACGCCGACGTCGAGGGCGAACTCGTCAGCTTCCGTTACGGGTCACTCGACGACACCGAGCCTCACATCGTCGTCGCGACGACCCGACTCGAGACGATGCTCGGCGACACCGCGATCGCGGTGCACCCCGACGACGAACGGTATGCCCACCTGGTCGGCACCGCACTGCCGCACCCCTTTGTCGACCGGATGATCCCGATCGTCGCCGATGATTACGTCGACCCCGAATTCGGTAGTGGCGCAGTCAAGATCACGCCGGCACACGACCCCAACGACTTCGCGCTCGGTCAGCGGCACAACCTGCCGATGCCGACGATCATGGACGAATCGGCCCGGATCGCCGACACCGGAACCGAATTCGACGGCATGGACCGCTTCGAGGCGCGCGTCAAGGTGCGCGAGGCGCTGGCCGAACAGGGCCGGATCGTGAAAGAGGTGCGTCCGTACCTGCACAGCGTCGGGCATTCGGAGCGCACCGGCGAGCCGATCGAACCGCGCCTGTCGATGCAGTGGTGGGTGGCGGTCTCCACGCTGGCCGCGGCGGCCGGCGACGCGGTGCGGGACGGGTCCACGGTGATCCACCCGAAGTCGATGGAGCCGCGCTGGTTCAGCTGGGTCGACGACATGCACGACTGGTGTATCTCGCGTCAGCTGTGGTGGGGTCACCGCATCCCGATCTGGTACGGACCCGACGGCGAGGTGGTGTGCGTCGGACCCGACGAGCAGGCCCCCGAGGGCTACGTCCAGGAGACCGACGTCCTCGACACCTGGTTCTCCTCCGGGCTGTGGCCGTTCTCCACGATGGGCTGGCCCGATCAGACCGCGGATCTCGAGAAGTTCTATCCCACCTCGGTTCTCGTCACGGGGTACGACATCCTGTTCTTCTGGGTGGCCCGCATGATGATGTTCGGCACCTACGTGGGCAAGGATCTGGGTCCGGGCAACGAGATCCCGTTCCACAACCTGTTCCTGCACGGCCTGGTGCGCGACGAGCACGGCCGCAAGATGTCGAAGTCGAAGGGCAACGGCATCGACCCGCTCGACTGGGTGGAGCGCTTCGGTGCCGACGCCCTGCGCTTCACGCTCGCCCGCGGTGCCAACCCCGGTTCGGACATCTCGGTCGGCGAGGACCACGCCCAGTCGTCGCGCAACTTCGCCACCAAGCTCTACAACGCCACCAAGTTCGCGTTGATGAACGGCGCGAAGGTCGGGGAGCTCCCCGACGCCGAGACGCTGACCGACGCCGACCGGTGGATCCTCGGCCGGCTCGACGAGGTGCTCGCCGAGATCGACGCCGGGTTCGAGTCCTACGAGTTCTCGAAGGCATGCGAGGCGCTCTACCACTTCGCGTGGGACGAGGTCTGCGACTGGTACCTCGAACTCGCGAAGGTGCAGTTCGCCGAGAACGACGAGAATCGTTCGGAAGCAACGTCGCTCGTGCTGGGCGCGGTACTCGAACCATTGCTGCGCGCGCTGTCGCCGGTGATGCCGTTCGTCACCGAGGTGCTGTGGAAGGCGCTCACCGGGGGTGAATCGCTCGTGGTGGCCCCGTGGCCGACCACTTCCGGGCGCGATTGGTCGTCGGATTCGGCCGCCCGCGTGGACGATCTGCAGCGACTGATCACCGAGGTGCGGCGTTTCCGCAGCGATCAGGGCCTCCGTCCGGGCCAGCGCGTCGCCGTGCAGTTCGACGGACTCGGCGAAGCCGGGCTCGAACACCTGCTGCCGTACGTGACCTCCCTTGCGCGCCTGGACCCGGCCGGTCCCGACTTCGGCGCGACCGCGACCATCGAGGTCCGCCTGAGCGTGGCCACCGTGGTCGTCGCGATCGACACCTCGGGCACCGTCGACGTCGAAGCCGAACGCAAGCGGCTCGCCAAGGACCTGGCGGTGGCCGAGAAGGAATTGTCGACGACCTCGGCGAAACTGGGCAACGAACAGTTCCTGTCCAAGGCGCCCGACCACGTGGTCGCCAAGATCCGGGACCGTCAGCGGATCGCGACCGAAGAGGTTGAACGGTTGAACGCGAAGCTGGCGAGTCTGGTCGGCGCGTGAGCGACGACACCGGTTTCCCCGACGAGGATCCAGCCGTCCTGGGAATGGATGCGGCGGGCGACCCCCTGGGTCTCTCGGCGATCCTGGGGGAGGACGAACCCGATCCGGATGCCGAGCCGGCGCGGCTGCGCGTCACCGACAGCGCCGACGATCTCGCCGAACTCGCCGAGGTCGAGGCCGAGCTCGACACCCGGTGGCCCGAGACCAAGATCGAGCCGTCGCTGACCCGCATCGCGACGCTCATGGATCTGCTCGGATCCCCCCAGCACGGATACCCCGCGATCCACATCGCCGGGACGAACGGCAAGACGTCGGTCACCAGGATGGTCGACGCGTTGCTGTCCGCGCTGCACCGGCGCACGGGCCGGGTCACGAGTCCGCACCTGCAGCGCGTCACCGAGCGGATCTCGGTCGACGGCAAGCCGATTCCGGCACGCACATACATCGACACCTATCGGGAACTCGAGCCGTACATCACCATGGTCGACGATTCGTCGACGGCGGCGGGTGGACCCCGGATGAGCAAGTTCGAGGTGCTGACCGCGATGGCGTATGCGGTCTTCGCCGAGGCGCCGGTGGACGTCGCCGTCGTCGAGACGGGCATGGGCGGTCGCTGGGATGCGACCAACGTCATCGACGGCACGGTCTCGGTCATCACACCGATCGCGATGGACCACGCGGACTATCTCGGCGACACCCTGTCCGCCATCGCGGGGGAGAAGGCCGGCATCATCAAGCCCGCCGAACCCGACGCGGTCGGCACCGTCGATCCCGTCACGGTGATCGCCGAACAGAGCCCCGAGGTCATGGACGTCCTGCTGCGCGCGGCCGTCGATGCGGGCACCATCGTCGCCCGCCAGGGATCGGAGTTCGCGGTCCTCGACTCGGTCATCGCCGTCGGTGGGCAGATGCTCACCATCCAGGGGCTCGGCGGTGTCTACGACGAGATCTTCGTGCCGCTGCACGGTGCACATCAGGCGGCCAACGCCGCGCTGGCCCTCGCGGCGGTGGAGGCGTTCTTCGGTGCGGGCGCCGATCGTCAGCTCGACATCGACGCGGTGCGTACGGGTTTCGCGTCCGTCGCCAACCCCGGACGGCTCGAACGACTGCGCAGCGCCCCGACGGTGTTCGCCGACGCGGCGCACAACCCCCACGGAGCCGCGGCGCTGGCACAGGCGCTGGCCGAGGAGTTCGACTTCCGTCGACTCGTCGGCGTCATCGGCGTGCTGGGTGACAAGGACGCCCGCGGAGTCCTCGAAGGCCTCGAGCCGGTGCTCGACGCAGTCGTCGTCACCGACAACGGGTCGCCACGGGCCCTGGAGCCCGAGACGCTCGCGGAGTACGCGCGGGAGGTGTTCGGCGAGGACCGCGTGGTCGTCAAACCCTTCCTGCCCGACGCCGTCGAGGAGGCCATCGCATTGGCCGAGGAGGCCGACGGCGAGCGCGTGTCCGGTGCGGGCGTGGTCATCACCGGGTCCGTCGTGACCGCCGGTGCCGCGCGAACACTCTTCGGTAAGGAACCCTCATGACCCGGTACACCCCACCCACGAACGATCCGTGGAAGGGGCTCCGCGGCGTGATGGCCGGCACGATGATCCTGGAGGTCATCGTCGTGATCCTGGCGTTCCCGATCGTGTGGCGCCTCGGGGACGGGCTGACCTGGTTGTCCGGCGGATACCTCACGCTCGTCGTCATCGCGATGATCCTGGCCGCCGGGATGCAGGGCCGGCCGTACGCGATCAACCTCGATCTCGGCCTGCAGGTCGTCCTGATCATCGGGGGGCTCTTCCACTGGTCGATCGCGGTGGTGGGAGTCGTCTTCGGGTCGGTCTGGCTGTACATCCGCTACATCAAGGCCGACGTCGAGAAACGGGTCGAACGCGGGATGCTGCCCGGCCAGGAGCCGATCGAGTAATCGGTCCGGCGGCCACGGCCGTCTCGCCGCCGGCTGTCCGACCAGCGGTGTTCTCGTTGCTCAGGGCGGGGTTTGGTGGCCGCAAGACCTGTGGCCGGACCGTTATCGCCGAACCCGGGCGGCCAGGTGGGCTTGCTGTAACAATGGCCCATGCCGCGGGGGCGACAAGTCGATCCTCGCAGCTTGTCGAACCCCTTCCCGAGACACCCGATGTGAGGACATACGTGCAGTTCCAGCTCTTCCGGACCACCTCCGCCCGAACCCGACGCCCCGTGCTCCCCGTCGTCGTCCTCGCGGGCGCGGCGCTCGCACTGACCGTCCCGGCCACGGCGGCGGCCGAACCGGAGCAGGACCAGGCACCCATCGGGATCGCGAACCTCATACCCGCCGCGGACGCACCTGTTCCCGTCGGTCCGGGGGAGTACAGCTATGTCGCCACCCACGAGATCACCCAGCGTGCCGCGACCATGAAGGCGCCCGAGGCCATCGCCAGCCTCCCGGTGCCCGCCCAGTACCGGCCCGCGAATCTCGGTCTGGCGCAACAGTTCGATCTCGCGCTCGCCGGCGCGCTCGCCTCGCCCGGCGGCTGTGTGCAGGTGGTCGTCGATCCGCGCTCGCGCACCGGCAGCCTCTTCGACTACGGCTTCTTCCCGGTCGCCGGTGAGTACTGCTCCTGACCGGTACGTGACCGTAGCCGGTCGATAGGGTGTCAGTCGTGACTGAACGCACTCTCGTACTCATCAAGCCGGACGGCGTCGAACGCAACCTCGTCGGCGACATCATCAGCCGTATCGAGCGCAAGGGCCTGACCCTGGTGGCTCTCGAACTCAAGACCGCGAGCGACGAGGTCGCTCGCGGGCACTACGCCGAGCACGAGGGCAAGCCGTTCCACCCCTCGCTGCTCGAGTTCATCACGTCCGGTCCGCTGGTCGCGGCCGTTCTCGAGGGGCCCCGCGCGGTGGCGGCGTTCCGCCAGATCGCCGGCGGTACCGACCCGGTCGAGAAGGCCGTGCCCGGAACGATCCGTGCCGACTTCGCGCTCGACACCCAGTACAACCTGGTCCACGGGTCCGATTCGCCCGAATCGGCACAGCGCGAGATCGCTCTCTGGTTCCCCGGACTCGAGGGCTGAACGCGAGCGCCTCGACTCGACGCGCAACGTCAAACGCTCATCCTTTGCGGTCATCCGACCGCGGTGTGGGATACTTGCACAGTTATCGCCGACACACTTTGTCGACGACGACCGGATGACGCGCCCCGGTACCGGCGCGTCGCGGTGCGGCACTGACGCACCGCGACGCCACGGAACCGCAGCTGACCCCACCGAGTTCGCCCTGCTGCCAGCGGGCGAACACTCAGGTTCCGCCTGTGCCCGGTGGCGTGGAAAGCGATCAGGGACGCGGTCATCGACACAGCAAGAGCGTCGTCGGACGATCCGTGAGACGGACCGCCGCGACGACGCGCAGACCACACAACACCGGTCCGACGAGGACCGGGACACAGAGCAGACCCTCGCGTGGCCGCGTCAGCCCGACGCGCCCGGGGGTTCGAGGAGACTGAGTGACCGACAACGGGTCGCCGGCTGACGCGAACGCAGCGTCGGAATCGGCGGAAGAATTTCCCAGCAAACTTCGTGTGCACGCCCTGGCCCGCTTCCTGGGCCTGACGAGTCGACAGGTTCTGGCTCACCTGGCGAATCTCGGCGTGCAGACCCGCAGCCCGCAATCCAGCGTCGATCGTGACCTGGCGAAAGCTGTGGCCGAACGGGTGCGCTCCGGCGTCGACGAGACCGGCGAGACGCCGCCGCAGGCCGCCCCGGCCGGCGACGCGGCTCTGCCTGACGCCGCTGCCGACACGACGCCGGCCGAGGCCCCTGCCGACACCCCGCCGACGGACGCGGCACAGGCCGAGGCGGCATCGGTCGAAGCCGCACCAACCGAGGCGGTGTCCGCCGAAGCGGCCCCCGCCGACGACGCACCGACGGCCGAAGTCGCATCGACCGAGGATGCTGCACAGACCACCGCCGACGACTCGCCCGCGGCACCGGCCGCGGCCGAGGCCCCGACGTTGTTCTCGGCCGCCCAGTACGACGCACCGGTGCCAGTCCCGGCCGCGGGGACCGACGCCTCGGCCGGCGCGCAGCCGCTGTTCCTGCAGCCTCAGGCCCCGGCCGACAAGCCCCGCGCCGCCCGCTCGGGTCGTGCGAAGACCCGCGCTGAGACGGGCGCGAAGGACGAGTCGGCGGACACCCCGGCAGAAGAGTCCGCCGCTGCCGAGACCGCGACCTCGACATCAGCGAACGCGCCCGCCCGTTCGGACAGGTCGAGAGCCGATGATTCGACCACAGCTGACCGAGACGCCGACGTCTCGACCCGGGACGACTCCGGCGCCGACGACGCCGATGATTCCAACGCTGATGATTCCAACGCCGATGATTCCGGGTCGGGTCGGAGCCGCCGGCGTCGACGCGGGCGTCGTGGACGCGGGCGCGGTCGGGGAGACCAGGGGGGCGACTCTGATTCGGACACCGATGAGTCCGACGCCGAGGCGTCCGATGCCGATGAGTCGACCGGCGACGGAGTAACCGATGCCGCCACGGACTCGGAGGACACCACGTCCGACGAGTCGGCCGAGGACTCGCGCTCGGAGGAGGGCCGTCCGTCGGGCAAACGCACCCGCCGCCGCAGCCGTCGTTCTGGTGCGGACAAGGCGGAGGACTCCGAGGCGTCCGGCGCCGCGGGCGACCGCGCCGACGAGTCCGGCGACGATGCCGACACGGCCGACGCCGAAGACGCATCCGATGACGACGACTCCGGTGATTCCTCGTCGACTCGCCGCCGCCGTCGCCGCCGTCGCCGCAAAGGTGGCGGCGAACCCGATGAGGCGTCTCCCGACGATCCGCCGAACACGGTGGTGCACGAGCGTGAGCCGCGCAGCAAGCGCGCCCGCGATGAGGTGCAGGGAATCTCGGGATCGACTCGACTCGAGGCCAAGCGGCAGCGCCGGCGCGACGGGCGCGATGCCGGCCGGCGTCGTCCGCCGATCCTGACCGAGTCTGAGTTCCTGGCGCGCCGTGAGGCGGTCGACCGCGTCATGGTCGTCCGAGAGCGCAGCGCGAACAGCCGCATTTCCGGTAACGACGGGCACGAGCACGCCGCGGTCGAGGACTACACGCAGGTCGCGGTCCTCGAGGACGGTGTCCTCGTCGAGCATTTCGTGACGACCGCGACGTCGTCGTCGATGGTCGGCAACATCTACCTCGGACGCGTCCAGAACGTCCTTCCGGGGATGGAAGCCGCATTCGTCGACATCGGTCGCGGACGCAACGGCGTGCTCTACGCCGGTGAGGTCAACTGGGACGCTGCCGGACTCGACGGCGGTTCGCGCAAGATCGAGCAGGCGCTCAAGCCCGGCGACAACGTGCTCGTCCAGGTCAGCAAGGACCCGGTGGGTCACAAGGGCGCCCGTCTGACCACGCAGATCTCCCTCGCCGGCCGCTACCTGGTGTACGTGCCCGGCGGTTCGTCGACCGGGATCAGCCGCAAGCTGCCCGACGTCGAGCGCAAACGTCTCAAGCAGATTCTGGCGAAGCTCGTCCCCGACGAGGCCGGGGTCATCATCCGCACCGCGTCGGAGGGAGTCAGCGCCGAGGAACTCGGTGCCGACATCGCCCGCCTCGAGTCGCAGTGGAAGTCCATCGACGAGGCGGTGGCCCAGGCCAAGAAGGGTGGGTCGTCGAGCCCGAAGCCGCTGTACGAGGAGCCCGACCTCCTGGTTCGCGTCGTCCGTGATCTGTTCAACGAGGACTTCAAGAAGCTCGTCGTCGAAGGTGACAAGGCCTGGAACCTGGTCGAGGGTTACGTCAGCTCGGTGGCCTCGGATCTCATGGAGCGGGTCGAGAAATTCGACAAGCCGCACGCCGACGCGCCGGATTCGTTCGTCGTGCACCGCATCGACGAGCAGCTCGCGAAGGCGCTCGACCGCAAGGTGTGGCTGCCCTCCGGCGGCACGCTGATCATCGAGCACACCGAGGCGATGACCGTCGTCGACGTCAACACCGGCAAGTTCACCGGCTCGGGTGGCAACCTCGAGGAGACGGTGACGCGCAACAACCTCGAAGCCGCCGAGGAGATCGTGCGGCAGATGCGGTTGCGCGACATCGGCGGGATGATCATCGTCGACTTCATCGACATGGTCCTCGAGTCGAACCGGGATCTGGTGCTCCGCAGGCTCACCGAGGCGCTCGCTCGTGATCGCACCCGTCACCAGGTGTCCGAGGTGACCTCGCTGGGCCTCGTCCAGATGACACGTAAACGTCTGGGAACCGGTCTGCTGGAAGCGTTCTCGACCACCTGCACCGCCTGCAGCGGTCGAGGCATCATCGTGCACGCGAATCCCGTCGAGGTGAAGACCGACGACTCTTCGCGTGGCGACGGTGCCGGTTCGAAGCGGTCCCGTCGAGGCAAGAAGAAGGCCGACGCGCAACCGGAGGCAGTCGCCCCGGCCGTCGCGCCCGCTCACAAGCCGGCCGAACACCCGATGTTCCGGGCGATGGCGGCGCACGCGCACGACGACGAACACGACCAGGAGTCCGGCGCGACCACCGACGGTGACACCACGAGTCGGGCCGAGGACGCACCGAAGCCCGTCGTCGAGGCGTCGTCGCCGCAGCAGACGGCCGACAGCCGGGTGGACACCGCTGTTGCCGAGCCGACCGAGACCCTGCCGTATCCGGTGGCGACGGAACCGGCTGAGATGGATTCGGCTGGGACGGAATCGGCTGAGTCCGAACCTGCGGCGGTCGAGACGGAGCCCGAGCCGGCCGGCTCGGCCACCGACGGACAGGCTCCGGCGGCCGCACGGCGTCGTCGGCGGGTCGTCCGGCGTCCGGCGCAGACGACCACACCGCCGGACACCGTGGTGATGACCGCGGCGGATGTCGCTGCGGAGACGCCGGTGACGACCTCGGGTCCGGTCTCCACCGGGAACTCGGAGGCGGCGGTCGCGGTACGGCGCCGGCCGCGCAAGCGCAGCGCGGGCCGTCCCGCGGGACCGCCACCGGCCGACGACTGACCCGGGTGACCGGGCCGCGTCGGACCCGGGTCGGGCTAGTTTGACCCGACCGCCGACGTTCCCGTAACCTTGGAAAGTCGCCTCCCGCGGAGGGTCTGCGCTGTTCTGCCCGCTTCGGCACAGCAACGGTGCGTAGTCCGTCGGCAGGCCCTCTGGTGCGAACCGCAGCTTCCCCGGCCACATGCCCGGGTGCCCTGCGGCCCGCCCCGGCACGCACAACACAAACGCCCCAGGAGCGCTCGCGCCCCCAGGGTCCGAGTAGACGAGTAAGAGGAATACTTCGATGGCAACGTACGCGATCGTCAAGACCGGCGGTAAGCAGTACAAGGTCGCTGAAGGCGACACTGTGAAGGTCGAAAAGATCGACGGAGAGATCGGCAGCACGGTGAGCCTGCCGGTCGCGTTGGTCGTCGACGGGTCGAACCTGACCACCGATGCCGACAAGCTGGCCAAGATCTCGGTCACCGGCGAGGTCGTCGACCACGTCAAGGGCCCCAAGATCCGCATCCACAAGTTCAAGAACAAGACCGGCTACCACAAGCGCCAGGGTCACCGTCAGAAGCTGACGGTCCTCAAGGTCACCGGCATCAAGTAGTTCGACCCGCTTCGAGAAGACCTCAGGAGGACTGACACATGGCACACAAGAAGGGCGCGTCCAGCTCGCGCAACGGTCGCGATTCCAACGCCCAGCGACTCGGCGTGAAGCGCTTCGGCGGCCAGCAGGTGAGCGCAGGTGAGATCCTGGTCCGCCAGCGCGGCACCAAGTTCCATCCCGGCGTCAACGTCGGTCGCGGTGGCGACGACACCCTGTTCGCGCTCGCAGCGGGCGCGGTGGAGTTCGGCTCCAAGCGTGGCCGCAAGACGGTCAACATCGTCCCGGAAACCGCTTCGGTCTGACCTGAGCAACCGGCACGACAAGCTCTTACACAGGGCGGGCAGGGTCATCGCGTACCCCGCCCGCCCTGTTCTTTTTTGACGGAAGAAGGATTTCGATGTCTCGGTTCGTCGACCGCGTGACCATCCACGTCGCCGCGGGGAACGGCGGCCACGGCTGCGCGTCGGTCCATCGCGAGAAGTTCAAGCCTCTCGGCGGACCCGACGGCGGAAACGGCGGCAACGGCGGGTCCGTGCGGCTCGTCGTCGACCCCCAGGTGCACACGCTCCTCGACTTCCACTTCCACCCGCACGCGAAGGCCTCCAACGGCAAGCCCGGGGCCGGCGACAACCGCGACGGCGCCACCGGCGGCGACCTCGTCCTCAAGGTTCCCGACGGCACGGTCGTCCTCGACGAGCGCGGCACGATCCTCGCCGATCTGGTCGGCGAGGGGACGGTCTTCGAGGCCGCGCAGGGGGGCCGCGGCGGGCTGGGGAACGCGGCGCTCGCGTCGAAGGCGCGCAAGGCCCCCGGCTTCGCCCTGCTGGGCGAAGAGGGGCAGCAGCGTTCGCTGGTCCTGGAACTCAAGTCGGTCGCCGACGTCGGGCTCGTCGGTTTCCCGTCGGCCGGCAAGTCGTCGCTGGTGTCGGTGCTCTCGGCCGCCAAGCCGAAGATCGCGGACTACCCGTTCACCACGCTGGTCCCGAACCTCGGGGTGGTGCAGACCGCGGGCGACGTGTTCACCATCGCCGACGTCCCCGGTCTGATCCCGGGCGCCTCGACCGGCCGCGGGCTCGGCCTCGAGTTCCTCCGCCACCTCGAGCGCTGCGCGGTGCTCGCGCATGTCGTCGACTGCGCCACACTGGAACCCGGGCGCGACCCGATCTCCGACATCGATGCGCTCGAAGCCGAGCTGGCCGCGTACGTCCCGGCACTCGACGACGACCACGGACTCGGCGACCTCGCCTCCCGCCCCCGCGTGGTGATCCTCAACAAGCTGGACGTACCCGACGCCGCCGAGCTCGCCGACCTCGTCGAACCCGAACTGGCCGAACGTGGTTGGCCCGTATTCCGGATCTCGGCGGTCGCCCACGAAGGTCTGCGCGAGCTCACCTTCGCACTGGCGCGGATGGTGCGCGAATACCGAGATGCCCAGCCCGCCAAGGTCGCCCGGCGCGCGATCATCCGCCCCAAGGCCGTCGACGACACCGGCTTCACGATCGAGACCGACCCGGACAACGAGGGCGGCTTCATCGTCCGGGGTTCGCGCCCGGAGCGGTGGATCGCGCAGACGCAGTTCGACAACGACGAGGCCGTCGGCTACCTCGCCGATCGGCTCAACCGGCTCGGCGTCGAAGACGAACTGGTGAAGCGGGGTGCACAACCGGGTGCGCCCGTCACCATCGGTGCGGTCACGTTCGACTGGGAACCGTCCACGCCGATGGGCGACGACGTCCCGATCACCGGGCGCGGCACCGACATCCGGCTCGATCGTTCCGATCGCGTCGGCGCTGCCGAACGCAAACAGGCTCGTCGCCTGCGGCGCGGGCTGCCGGACGAGGACGGCGGGGAGCGGGACCTCCCGTGAGCACCGGTTCCGCCGACCGCGTTCGCGAGGGGTCGGTACGCGACCGGATCGCGCACGCGCGCAGCGTGGTCGTGAAGATCGGGTCGTCGGCACTCACCGACCTCACCGAGGGACTCGACCGCAACCGCCTCGACGCACTGGCCGACGCGCTCGAGGCCCGGATGCGGGCCGGGTCGGATGTCATCGTCGTGTCCTCGGGGGCCATCGGGGCCGGGATCGCCCCGCTCGGACTCAAGAAGCGGCCCACGGATCTCGCCACCAAGCAGGCGGCGGCAAGCGTCGGGCAGCTGGCCCTCGCACATGCGTGGGGTACGTCGTTCGCGCGCTACGGCCGCACCGTGGGGCAGGTCCTGCTCACCGCCGACGACATCTCCAACCGCGGTCACCACGCGAATGCCCAACGGACACTTGACCGTCTGCGTTCACTCGGCGCCGTGGCGGTGGTGAACGAGAACGACACCGTGGCCACCAACGAGATCCGTTTCGGTGACAACGACCGGCTGGCCGCGCTCGTTGCCCATCTGTCGGGTGCCGATGCGCTCATCCTGCTCTCCGACGTCGACGGGCTCTACGACGGTGATCCGCGCCGGGTCGACGTCGACGGCCGTCGCGCCCGGTTGATACCCGAGGTCAACGGCCCTGAGGATCTCGACGGGGTGATCGCCGGATCCGGCGGCGCGCTGGGTACGGGTGGCATGGCCTCCAAGCTGGCCGCGGCCCGCTTGTCGGCGGATGCCGGCGTGCCCGTACTGCTGGCGGCCGCCTCGTCGGCGGCGCAGGCGCTGGCCGACGCCTCGGTGGGCACGGTGTTCGCCGCGCGGCCCGAGCGGCTGTCCGCGCGTCGGTTCTGGGTGCGTCACGCCGCCGACGCGCGGGGTCGGATCGTGCTCGACGACGGCGCCGTGGACGCGGTGTCGCGCAAGCGGCGTTCACTGCTCGCCGCGGGGATCGTCGGGGTCACCGGCAGGTTCTACGAGGGCGACGTCGTCGAACTCGTCGACCAGTACGACACGGTGCGGGCCAGGGGAGTCGCGGCCTACGGCGTCGACGACATCGCGTCGATGGTCGGCCGCTCCACCGGCGATCTTCCGCCCGAACTACAGCGCCCGGTGGTGCACGCCGACGATCTGGTGGTCGTGGGCCGCTGACGCGTCCTGCCTTCGCTCCCTGAGGAGGCCAGGAGTTTGCGAAGGGCCCCTCCCCACTGCTCCCTGAGGAGGCCCGGAGCTTGCGAAGGGCCCTCCCCACTGCTCCCTGAGGAGGCCCGGAGCTTGCGAAGGGCCGTCACGAAGGGTCGTCGCAACAACAGCCTCAGAAAGTCGTGAGCGCCGGGAGCACGAACCCGGCCTCGTGATCGATCTTCAGGGTCGCGATCTCGTCGGCACGGGTGACCCCGCGGTTCACGATGATCAGCGGCTTGCCGGCGCGGTGCGCGCGCCGCGCGAATCGCAGGCCGGACATGACGGTGAGCGACGACCCGACGACAAGCAGGGCGTCGGCCTCGTCGACCATATACGCCTCGTCCACAACGTCTTTCGTGACCGTCTCGCCGAAGTAGACGATGTCGGGCTTCAGGATGCCGCCGCAGTTCGGGCAGTCGATCATCACGAAGTCGGACGTGTCGGACAGCGTCGCGTCGGCGTCCGGCGCGACCTCGATGGCACCGCGGCCGTTGACCCGACGCGCGAACTCGGTGTTGATCTCTTCGAGTTGTCCGGCGAGCCGGTGACGGGAGATACGCCAGTCGCAGTTCAGACAGCGGACACGGCCGTAGCATCCGTGGAGTTCGATGACCCCGCGGGTGCCGGCCTTGGTGTGCAGCATGTCGACGTTCTGGGTGAGCACCCGCGACATCCACCCGCGCTGCTGGAGTTCGGTGAGCGCCAGATGGGCTCTGTTGGGGACCGCGGCGTCCATGTGCCGCCAGCCGAGGTGGTTGCGTGCCCAGTAGTGGCGTCGGAAGTCCGGCGACGAGAGGAACATCTCGAGGGTCATGGGCGTCCGCGGCGGCGAGCCGGGACTCCGGTAGTCGGGGATGCCGGAGTCGGTGGAGATGCCGGCGCCGGTCAGAACCGCGAAACGGCGTCCGGCGAGGATGTCGGCGGCCAGTGCGATCCGGTCCGCGACGTCATCGTCGAGGGGGGTGTGTTCGGCCGGGGCGGAGCCGAGCTGGAGACGAGTACGCACCCTGCCCAGGATAGGCAGGGTGCGTACTCAAGGTGTCTGCGAGAGCCGTCAGGTGACGGGCGTCTCCGCGTGCTTGCCGGCCGGCTGCGGCACGGTCACCAGCGGATACACGCCGTTCTCGTCGTGGACTTCGGTGCCCACGACAGGCGGGTTGAACACGCACAGCATGCGCATCTCGGTGTCGGCGGTGACGGTGTGCCGCTCGTGGCCGTTCAGCAGGTACATCGTGCCCGGCGCGAGCGGATAGGTCTCGCCGGTCTCTCGGTCGAGGAGCGTGCCGGTGCCTTCGACGAGCCAGACGGCCTCGACATGGTTGGCGTAGTGGAACTCGTTGACCGAGCCGGCCTTGATCGTGGTCTCGTGGAACGAGAAGCCCACATTGTCGCCGCCGAGGATGATGCGCTTGGAGACCCAGTTGCCCTTGGGGTCGGCGACGTCGCGGTCGGTCCCGGTGATTTCTTCAGTGGTTCGGACGATCATCCGATCACCTCCTTGACTGCATCGGACAGGATGGACAGGCCGCGGTCGAGGTCCTCGCGCGAGATGGTCAGCGGCGGGAGCAGCTTCACCACCTCGTCGGACGGGCCCGACGTCTCGGCCAAGAGTCCCGCGCCGAAGGCCTGCGCGCAGACCTTGCCCGCGGCGGTATGGTCCTCGAACGCGAGTCCGCGCACCATGCCACGCCCCCGGGTGGAGATGCCGTCGTAGCGGTTGCACAGGTCGGTGAAGACCTCGTGGATCCGCTCGCCCTTGGCATGGATGTCGCGGGTCAGCGCGTCGTCGGCCCAGTAGGTCTCGATCGCCTTGGCGGCGGTCACGAAGGCCGGGTTGTTCCCGCGGAAGGTGCCGTTGTGCTCGCCGGGGGTCCACAC
Organism: Gordonia sp. SCSIO 19800; assembly: GCF_018132775.1. Classification (NCBI taxonomy): domain Bacteria; kingdom Bacillati; phylum Actinomycetota; class Actinomycetes; order Mycobacteriales; family Gordoniaceae; genus Gordonia; species Gordonia sp. SCSIO 19800. Next base: position 142,538 of record NZ_JAGRQM010000005.1, read on the forward strand.
GTCGAGCTCGGGCTTGAACAGGGTCAGCGCGAACGGCAGCCCGTAGCCGCTGATCGACTTCGACAGGGTGACGATGTCGGGCTTGATGCCGGCTTCCTCGAACGAGAAGAACTCGCCGGTGCGGCCACAGCCCATCTGCACATCGTCGACGATCAGCAGGATGTCGCGACGCTGGCACAGGTCGGAGAGGGCCCGCAGCCACTCGGCACGAGCGACGTTCACGCCGCCCTCGCCCTGGACGGTCTCGACGATCACCGCCGCCGGGCGGTTCAGGCCGCTGCCCGAGTCGTCGAGCACACGCTCGAACCAGGCGAAGTCCTCCATGACGCCGCCGAAGTAGTTGTCGAACGGCATGGGCGTCGCATGGACGAGCGGGATACCAGCGCCGGCACGCTTCATCGAGTTACCGGTCACCGACAGCGATCCGAGCGTCATGCCGTGGAAGGCGTTGGTGAAGCTGATGATCGACTCGCGACCAGTCACCTTGCGCGCCAGCTTGAGTGCCGACTCGACGGCATTGGTACCCGTCGGGCCGGGGAACTGGATCTTGTAGGCGAGTCCGCGCGGCTCGAGGATGTGGCTGGTGAACTTCTCGATGAAGTTCCCCTTGGCGACGGTCGCCATGTCGAGACCGTGGGTGATGCCGTCGGACTCGATGTACTCCAGGAGGGCCTTCTTCAGAACCGGATTGTTGTGGCCGTAGTTCAAGGACCCGGCGCCCGCGAAGAAGTCGAGGTATTCGCGGCCGTCCTGATCGGTGATGTAGGAGCCCTTGGCGGTGGTGAACACAGCCGGCCAGTTACGGCAGTAGCTGCGCACCTCGGATTCGTGGGCGGTGAAGACTGAATCGTCCATGTGGGTGTCGAGAAGTGGCATGTCGTGTGCTTCCTTCTGGTGTGACAACGTGGGGTTCATGTGTCCGGCTCGGGGTCGCGTCATCGCGATCGCCGGGTTCGGCTGAGCCCCACGGGCTGGGGTCGGCCTTTGGTCGGGATGTCATGCGGGACAACCGATTACGGGGTCGGCAGGATGGAAACCTTGCGCGCGTGCCGCATCTGAGGCGTCGGCCCTGTGGTCCAAGACGACGACCGGGATCGCGCCGGACTCAGGGCTCGGGGATCTCCGGCTCGAGCATGTAGAGATCTTCCCGCGCGTGGGAGTCGGGGAATGCGTTCGCCGCGAACAGGTCTCGACGCTCGAAACGAAGTCCGCGGGCCTTGGCCACCGAGGCGAACAAGCGTTGGGACGGGACGTTGTCCGGGCTGATTGTCGTGTGCATGGCGACCATGCCCTGACGGTTGACGCGGTCGAACAGCTCGTGCAGCATTTTCGCCGCGATGCCGTGTCCGCGCACCTCGTCGTCTACGGCGACCTGCCAGACCATCAGGGTGGAGGGGTCGCTCTGCCGCCGGTAGCCGGTGACGAAACCGACTGCGCGGCCATCGACTTCGGCGACGATCGAGGTCGTGGCGAAATCGTGGCACCACAGCACGTAGGCGTAGCTCGAGTTGACGTCGAGAACCTGTGAGTCCGACGCGATTTCCCAGAGGCGGATACCGTCGTCGACCGTGGGAACCCGGTAATCGACGGTGAGGGTTGTTGTCGGGGCCGTTCTTGTTTGGGAAGGGCTCATAACGCAATCGACGTTAACAATGCGTGTCGTAGAAGTCATGTACCTGCGGAAATTGGTCCGCGGAACGCCTACCTTGTCCCTGTTCAGACATGCAATGTGAAGCGGGTCACAAAGACGTGATTCCGGATTGGTTCGGGTGGCTTCCGGGGTTGCAGAATGGCCTCATGACGAGGATCATCGCCGGCCGGCTGGGTGGGCGCCGACTGCGTGTTCCGGGCGAGGGTACCCGGCCCACTTCTGACCGGGTTCGCGAATCGGTGTTCAACATGTTGGCCGCCCGATCCGATCTGGACGGAGTCTGGGTCCTCGACCTGTACGCGGGATCGGGGGCGCTGGGTCTCGAGGCGATCTCGCGTGGTGCTGCAGGGGCGACGTTCGTCGACTTCGGGCGCCGGGCCGCGGTCACGATATCCGCCAACGTGCGGGCCTGTGGGGTGGCCCCGAACGCCACCGTACATACGCGCACGGTGTCGGCCTACCTCGCCGGCGCCGCGGAACGGCGGTTCGGCCTCGTCTTCTCCGATCCGCCGTACGACCTCCAGGCCGACCGGATCACCGCGGACCTGGCGCTGCTGCGGTCACACCTGGACGACGACGCGCTGATCGTCGTCGAACGCTCGACGCGGTCCACCGGCGAGATCTGGCCATCCGAATACGAGGTGGTCGTCGACAAGTCCTATGGCGACACCCGGGTGGAGATTGCCCGCCTGGTCTGACCGGTAAGTTCGGGCCATGACGACGGCAGTGTGTCCCGGTTCCTTCGATCCCTTCACCCTCGGCCACCGATACGTGGTGGAACGCGCTGCGGCGTGTTTCGACGAGGTCGTGATCACCGTGGTGGTCAACCCCAACAAGCGAGGCATGTTCGGTGTGGACGAGCGGATCGAACTCATCGAAGAGGACTGTGCGGACCTGGCGAATGTGCGGGTGGACCGGTGGGAGGGCCTGCTCGTCGACTACCTGCGGCAGGAGTCGATCCACACCATCGTGAAGGGGCTGCGCTCCGCCGTCGACTTCGACTACGAGGTGCCGATGGCCCAGATGAACCGCGAGCTCGCCGATGTGGAGACGATCTTCCTGCTGACCGACCCGCGATTCGCCCATGTCTCGAGCTCGCTGGTGAAGGAGGTGGCGAAGCTGGGGGGAGACGTGACGCCCTTTTTGTCCGCACATGTCCACAAGAGCCTGATGAGCCGGCTGTCCGGCGAGCTCTCGGCCTGACCCTCGGTCGGGCGCGACACACCCCACGCGCTTCACGAGTCACAAGCGCAACATTCGGCACAATAGTCACAGAATCACCAACTGTTGCAACCAGGCAAGCGCCGGATTGGGGTGGCTGTGTACCGGGTATTTGAGGCTCTCGACGAGCTGGTCGCGATCGTCGAAGAGGCGCGGAGTGTGCCGATGACCGCCGGGTGCGTCGTGCCGCGCGGTGACGTGCTGGAACTCCTCGACGACATCAAGGACTCCATCCCCGGCGAGCTCGACGACGCGCAGGATGTCCTCGACCAGCGTGACACGCTGATCGGTGATGCCCGCGAGCACGCCGAGACGACGGTGTCCAAGGCGGATTCGGAGTCCGAGGCGGTCCTCGCGCACGCTCGCGCCGAGGCCGACCGGATCCTCTCCGAGGCGAAGGCGCAGGCCGACCGTATGGTCGACGAGGCGAGCGCGCACTCGAGCTCGCTGGTGGAGGACGCCGCCGAGGAGGCACACCGTCTGCAGACCAGCGCGGCGCGCGAGTTCGAGGCCGTCACCGGTCGGGCGCGGGCCGAGGCGCAGCGCACCATCGACGCCGCCAACAACTCCTACGACAAGTCGGTGGCCGACGGTATCGCCGAGCAGCAGCGCCTCGTCTCCGAGACCGAGGTCGTCGGTGCGGCGAAGTCCGAGGCCGAGCGGATCATCGACGCCGCGCACGCCGAGGCCGACCGCCTGCGCGGTGACTGTGACGTCTACGTGGACGAGAAGCTCGCCCAGTTCGAAGAGATCCTGACCGGCACGCTGCGATCGGTGAACCGGGGTCGGCACCAGCTACGGACCGGCGCCGGCATGCACGACTATGTCGAGTACCCCCGTGGTGTCGACGAGTCCGGGCGTGGCGACGGTGCGCGTTCGCGCGAGTCCCGTGGCGACGATCCCCGCTCGCGCGAGACCTCGGCCCGCCACACCTACGACCGTGACCACGGTTCGCCGCTCGCGGTGTGACACGCTCGTCGACCCGGCTGTCCACTCGCCGCCGGCGTCGGTCGATCATTCCCGGGTGCGAGCGTATGGTGGGCGTTTGTGGCTGATCATGCTGTGACATCAGAGCCGTCGCACGGTCCCGGTTCTACTCCCAGGCGCGAGCCCTTCGTGCTGGATGTGCGTTCGATGGGACGCCGCCCGGGCACGATGTCGGAGGTGCACCGTACTGTCCGGACACCCGAACGGCTGGGCGTCGAGATGGTCGGGATCCCAGCGGATTCCGATGTCGACCTCGACCTCCGTCTGGAGGCGGTGTCCGAGGGAATCCTGGTGACCGGGACGGTGTGCGGTGAAACCGTCGGTCAGTGCTCGCGCTGCCTCGAGCCGATCGACGGCACGGTGACGGTCTTCCTCACCGAGTTGTTCGCCTACCCGGACAGCGCGACCGAGCAGACCACCGACGCCGACGACATCCATCGCATCGCCGACGACCGTATCGACCTCGAACAGTCGATCATCGACGCCGTGGCACTCGAACTGCCGATGTCGCCCCTCTGTTCGTCGGACTGCGAGGGTCTGTGCCAGACCTGCGGGGTGCGTCTGGCCATCGCCGAACCGGGTCACTCCCACGAGGTCATCGACCCGCGCTGGGCCGGACTCGCCGACAAGTTCGCCGACCTCGGGAAGGACGATTCGCCGACGGACGGTGCCGCAAACGACCCCGACCCGGAACGACATCGTGACTGAGGCCGTGCGTGCGGACGGTCCGCGTGCGGCCCTGCTCGACGCGCTGGACACCGACATTCCCGACGACCTGCTGACGCTGGCACTGACCCATCGTTCCTACGCGTATGAACACGGCGGTCTGCCGACCAACGAGCGCCTGGAGTTCCTCGGAGACTCGGTGCTCGGTGTCGTCATCACCCAGCGTCTCTACCTGCGTTATCCCGATCGACCCGAGGGTGAGCTGGCGAAGATCCGGGCCAGCGTCGTCAACATGCATGCGCTCGCCGACGTCGCGCGTGGTCTCGGGGACGAGGGCGGTCTGGGCAAGTACCTGTTCCTCGGCCGCGGCGAGGAGATGACCGGCGGGCGCGACAAGGACTCGATCCTGGCCGATGGTCTGGAGTCGCTGTTCGGCGCGGTCTTCCTCAGTCACGGACTCGAGACCTCGCAGCGTGTCATCCTGCGTCTGTTCGACGAGCGCCTCGAACGTGCCGGCAACCTCGGCGCAGGGCTGGACTGGAAGACGTCGCTGCAGGAGTTGAGTTCGGAGCGCGGGTTCGGTCCGCCGCAGTATCAGATCAGCGCGACCGGTCCCGACCACAACAAGGAGTTCACCGCGACCGCGCTGGTCGCCGGCGAGAGCCTCGGCGAGGGTGTCGGCCGGACCAAGAAGGAAGCGGAGCAGCAGGCCGCCGCACACGCCTGGAAAGTGCTGACCGAGCGCGCGTCAGCGTCGTGAACCCTTCTGTCAGCCGGCTTTTCGCGATCCGCGATGCCTGAACTCCCCGAGGTCGAGACCGTCCGCATCGGTCTCGAGACCCATCTCGTCGGTCGGGTGGTGGCCTCGACCGAGGTCCTTCATCCGCGCGCGGTCCGTCGTCACGCCGGCGGTGAGCCGGATCTGATCGGTCGGCTCGCCGGCAAGCGGGTGACCGGCGTCCGGCGCCGCGGCAAGTACCTGTGGATCGATGTCGCCGACTCCGCCGACCGTGCGGCGCTCGTCGTCCACCTCGGGATGAGCGGCCAGATGCTGATCGCCCGGACCGGAACCCCCGACCACACGCACCTGCGGATCCGCGCGGTCCTCGACGACGAGAACGAACTCCGCTTCGTCGATCAGCGGACCTTCGGGGGTTGGCATCTCGACGACTACACACCCGACGTGTACGCGCCCTCGGGGAGTACGGACACGACCGACCCGTCGCCCGCCGACATCCCGGTCTCGGTGGCGCACATCGCAACCGATCCGTTCGACCCGGCCTTCGATCCCGTCCGCGTGGTGGATCGCATGCGCGCCAAACACTCCGAGATCAAACGGGTCCTGCTGGATCAGACGGTGATCTCCGGCGTCGGCAACATCTACGCCGACGAGGCGCTCTGGCGCGCGCGCCTGCACGGCGCGCGGATCGCCGAGACGATCAGTCGCAAGAAACTGCGCGAACTCATCGATGCCGTCACCGACGTGATGGCGGATGCGCTGAAGGTCGGCGGTACCTCGTTCGACGCGCTCTACGTGAACGTCAACGGACAGTCCGGCTACTTCGAGCGGTCCCTGAACGCCTACGGACGGGCGGGGGAGCCGTGTCGTCGGTGCGGCGCGATCATGCGCCGCGAGCAGTTCATGAACCGTGGCTCGTTCTCGTGTCCGCGATGCCAGCGGCCGCCGAAGGCGAACCCGGGCTGACCGTCCCGGTATTCGCGGCGATGATGCATCGGGAGTATCAGGCCTGGTGTTCGAGGCGGTAGTGCAGGCGAAGCGCGCGGAAACGTCCGACCTTCAGTTCATGATCGGCGCGGAGTACGCCTTCCTCGTCGACATAGACCCGGAAGGATTCCCGTAGCGGCGGCTGCGCCGAATACCACTGGTCGCCGAACCGCACCGACACATAAGCGCCGTCCTCCCCGAATCGCCGAGATCGCGACGCCAAGGTGAGCGTCCGGTCGGCCTCGGCGCGTGGAGCAAGGAAAACGTGGATGTTGCCGAGTTCCAGGGGAAACGCGACGGCGACGTGCGGCTGCGGTTGTCCTGGAAGCGAAGCCGATCGATAGAACCCGCTGTACACAGGGGAATTGTCCAGGCGGAGCCGTCGCAGCCACGCCGCGCCCACTCTGTGTCCTGAGTGGTCGGTGACGACCCGGATCTCGCTGGACATGCCACGGCTGACAGATAGCGGTTCGGTCGGCAGAGCGAGTTGTTCGACGCGCCGCCCGAACAACGCTGCGACCGCCATCCCGCCGGGTGCGAACAGCGGGTTCCACTGCGACCAGACCTCCATCCGCCACGATCCGGTCCGTTCGTAGAAGTCTCGCACCGCGGGGTGCAGCGCTGACGCCCGGAAGTCCGGTCCGTCGAGCACTGCCATGTCTTCGAACAGGCCGGCGGTCGGCGACGGCGGCGCGACCGCACCCTGCTTCTCGTACTGGCGCAGCCAGGCGTCGCCGACCTCGTGCCGGCCATTGTGCGGCGCGCCCAGGAATGCGAACTCAGGCGTCGACATGTCGACCCGCCGGCCGACCGCTCGCCACCACCGACGGCTCAACGGATCCAGCACGTGCATCGTCGGTCGGTGGGTCCTCGTGATTGCGGTTCTGCGACGCATGCGGAAGACCTTAGCCACCAGGCAGACTCACCTCGGCAGACATGCGCCGGGAACAATCGACGTGCCGGGGCTCTTACTATTGGTCGCGATGCCGGCGGCGCCGGCCGACAACATCTTGAGAGGACCCGTCTTCGATGACCACCGAAGCAACTGCCCCCGCGTCCGGGGTTCCCGCCGACCAGGCCCACACCGATCTGTGGGTCGAGCGAACCGGCACGCGCCGGTACACCGGTCGCAGCTCGCGCGGCGCGGAGGTGCTGATTGGCTCGCAGGACGTCGAGGGCGTCTTCACCCCGGGTGAACTTCTCAAGATCGCGCTGGCCGCCTGCACCGGCATGTCGTCGGACCGGCCGCTGGCGCGACGCCTCGGTGACGACTACGACGCGACGATCCGCGTCAGCGGCGACGCCGACCGCGAGAACGAGGTGTACCCGCGCATCGAGGAGATCCTCGAGATCGACCTGTCCGAACTCGAGCCCGACGCCGCGGCCCGGTTGCTCGTCGTCGTCGAACGCGCCATCGACGCGGTGTGCACGGTCGGGCGCACGGTGAAGGCCGGCGCCGAGGTGGATCTGCGGATCGAGACGGAGTGACCGCATGAGCGAGGACGGCACCGACCGCGTCCGGCTCACCGCGCACGTGCACGGGCACGTGCAGGGCGTGGGCTTCCGGTGGTGGACCAGAGCGCGTGCTCTCGAACTAGGGCTCGTCGGTTACGCGTCGAACCGGGCCGACGGCCGGGTGCTGGTCGTTGCCGAGGGGCCACGGGACAAGGCCCTCGCCCTGCTCGACGCGCTCCGGTCGGGAACCACGCCCGGACGGGTGGACCTGGTGGTCGAGCGTGTGGATGAACCGCGCGGGGACCTCGACGGCTTCGTCGAACGGTGAGGAGAGCCGAAACACGTCGCGATGGTGAGTAGTCTGTACCGTCGTGCACCTCAAAAGCCTGACCCTGAAGGGCTTCAAGTCGTTCGCCTCGGCGACGACCCTGCGCTTCGAGCCGGGTATCACGTGCGTCGTCGGTCCCAACGGCTCCGGTAAGTCGAACGTCGTCGACGCCCTGACCTGGGTGATGGGCGAGCAGGGCGCCAAAGCACTGCGCGGCGGGAAGATGCAGGACGTCATCTTCGCCGGCACCTCGGGCCGTCCTCCGCTGGGCCGCGCCGAGGTCACCCTCACCATCGACAACGCCGACGGGGCGCTGCCGATCGAGTACTCCGAGGTGTCCATCACGCGCCGGATGTTCCGCGACGGCGCCGGCGAGTACGAGATCAACGGCAGCTCCTGTCGCCTCATGGACGTGCAGGAGCTGCTGTCGGACTCCGGTATCGGTCGCGAGATGCACGTGATCGTCGGCCAGGGACGGTTGTCGGCGATCCTCGAGTCCCGGCCCGAGGACCGCCGCGCGTTCATCGAAGAGGCGGCCGGGGTCCTCAAACACCGCAAGCGCAAGGAAAAAGCGGTCCGCAAGCTCGACGCGATGCAGGCCAACCTGGCGCGTCTGAACGATCTGACGGCCGAACTCCGTCGTCAGCTCAAACCACTGGGACGCCAGGCCGAGGTCGCCCGCCGGGCCCAGACCGTCCAGGCCGATCTCCGCGACGCCCGGTTGCGCCTGGCCGCCGACGACCTCGTCACCCGCCGCGCCGAGATGGCCGAACACGCCGCCGTCGAGGACGAGGTCCGGCGTCGGCAGGACGAGGTGGCCGCCGAACTCGACCGTGCGAACGCGGAAGTGACCGAACACGAACAGCATCTCGCCGAGATCACGCCCGCCGCGGCCGCGGCCAACCGCGCCTGGTTCCGGTTGTCGGCGCTCGCCGAGCGCGTCGACGCGACCCGCCGGGTGGCCGCCGAACGCAGCCGGTACCTCAGCGAGCCGCCGAGCGAGGCGTCCGGGCCCGACCCGGAGGAGCTCGACGAGCAGGCCCTCGAGGCCGCCGAACTCGAAGCCGAGCTGACCGAGGGTGTCGAGATCGCCGCCGAACAGCTCGAGAGCGCCCGCGAGGTGCTCGGCGAACGCGAGTCGATCGCGGAGGCGGCCGAGGCGGCTCACCTCGCGGCCGTCCGGGCCATCGCCGACCGTCGCGAGGGTCTGGCGCGCCTCGAAGGGCAGGTGGACAACCTGCGGACGCGTTCGGAGTCGGTCGACGCCGAGGCGCACCGCCTCACCGCGGCCATCTCGGCCGCCACCGAACGCGCCGAAGTCGCAGTCACGCAACAGGATTCGGCGGCAAGCGAGCTGGCACAGCTGGAAGCCGCCGAACAGGCGCTCGACGAACACCACGAACGATGCGTGGCCGCGCTGAACCTGTCCAACGAGCGCGTGGCCACCTTGCAGGCCGCGCACCGCGACGCCGAGCACGCCATCGCCTCCTTGTCGGCCCGGGTGGACGCACTCGCCATGGGACTCGAGCGGGGCGACGGCGGCGCATGGCTCCTGGAGAACGCGCCCGACGGCCTGCTCGGACCGATGTCGGAGCTGGTCACGGTCGAAGCGGGTTTCGAGACGGCCATCGCCGGGGCGCTCGGACCCGCCGTGGACGGCATCGTCACCGTGGACGGGATCGCCGCGGTGCGGGCGCTGGCGGCCCTGAAATCGGGCGACGGGGGACGGGCCGCGCTGATCTGCGGCGGACTCACCGGCCCGGACCGATCGAGCGACGTCCCGCTGCCCGACGGGGCGAGGTGGGCGGCCTCGGTGGTCGACACCCGCCCGGAGATCCGCGGTGCGATCGACACCGTCCTGGCCGACACCGTCATCGTCGACGATCCCGCGCAGGGGCTCGAACTCGCCCGCCGTCTCGGCGTGCGCGCGGTGACGCCCGCCGGCGACCGCATCTCGGCGGCGTCGGTCGAGGGCGGTTCGTCACGCCGCCCCTCCACGCTGGAGGTCCAGTCGGCGATCGATGCGGCGACCGCCGAACTCGCCTCGACCCGCAGGCGCGTCGAAGAACTCAAGGCGGCGCTCGCCGGTGCGCTCACCGAGCAGCACGATCGGCGGGAGGCGGCCGAGGAGGCGCTCGCGGCGCTGCACGAGTCCGACGCCGGCGTCGGCGCCGCTTATGAGCAGATGGCCCGGCTGGGCCAGGAGATCAGAGCCTCGCGTGCCGAGGCCGACAAGCTGACCCGACAGCGGAATCTGCTCGAGAAGGGCCGCGAGGAAACCCTCGAGAACCTGCAGGAACTCACCGAGCGATTGCGTCTCGCCCGCGATGAGTCCGAGGTGGGGACCGAGATGTCCGCCGACGACACCGACCGCGCGAACGCCGCGACCGCCGTCGGCGTGGCACGCAGCGCCGAGATGGAGGCGCGCCTGACCCTGCGGACAGCCGAGGAACGCCTGGCGTCGGTCCGGGGCAAGGCGGACTCGCTGCGGCGGGCCGCACAGCGCGAGCGCGAGGCACGCGAGCGGGCTCGTCGGCAGGACGAGATCCGACGGCAGGCCGCCGGGGTCGCGGCTACCGTCGAACGCGCCGGTGCCCAGGTCAGTGAGCGTCTCGCCGCGGCGGTGGCCTCGGCGCAGGCCGGGCGCGACGAACTCGAGGAGATCCGGACCGCCCGCACCGCGACCCTCGACGCGCTCCGGGTGCGGGCTGGCGAACTGACGACCACGCTCAATTCGCTGCGCGACACCGTCCACCGCGACGAGGTGGCGCGGGCCCAGGTCGCGCTGCGGATCGAACAGCTCGAGGAACAGGTCCTCGAGACCTTCGCGATGGCGCCCGACGATCTGATCGCCGAGTACGGCCCCGACGTGCCGATGCCCCCATCGGCGCTGGAGATGGCCGAGTACGAGCAGGCCCGGGAACGCGGCGAGCAGGTCGTCGCACCGGCCCCGATGCCCTACAACCGGGCGACGCAGGAGGCCCGCGCCAAGAAGGCACAGAAGGATCTCAACACGCTCGGCAAGGTGAACCCGCTGGCGCTCGAGGAGTTCGCCGCTCTCGAAGAGCGGTACAACTTCCTGTCGTCGCAGCTCGAGGACGTCAAGGCGGCCCGCAAGGACCTCCTCGACGTCGTGGAAGAGGTCGACGCCCGGATTCTGCAGGTGTTCACCGAGGCGTACGCCGACGTGGAACGCGAGTTCGGCCAGGTCTTCCAGACCTTGTTCCCCGGCGGCGAGGGCCGGCTCGTCCTGACCGAACCCGGCGACATGCTCACGACGGGCATCGAGGTCGAGGCCCGCCCGCCCGGTAAGAAGGTCAAGAGGCTCTCGCTGCTCTCGGGCGGGGAGAAGTCCCTGACGGCGGTCGCGATGCTGGTGGCGATCTTCCGCGCGCGCCCGTCGCCGTTTTACGTCATGGACGAGGTCGAGGCCGCGCTCGACGACACCAACCTGCGGCGACTGATCACGTTGTTCGCCCAACTGCGGGAGAAGTCCCAGCTCATCGTCATCACCCACCAGAAGCCCACGATGGAGGTCGCGGATGCGCTCTACGGAGTCAGCATGCGCGGCGACGGCATCACGACGGTCATCTCGCAACGCATGCGCGGAGTGAACATGCCCGTCGGTCAACAGGAGGACACCAGCCAGTGAACACCGGAATCATCATCGGCATCGTCGTCGCGGTGCTCGTCGTGATCGCGCTGATCGTGCTCGGGCTGGTGCTGTCGCGCCGCCGGCGCATCTCGCTGACCGACGAGCGGCAACCGGAGATCGTCGACGGGACGACCCGCCAGGTCGACCGGTCCGGGGGCTACCAGGCCGGATCGGGGTTCAGCTTCAGTCGCGGGGAGGCCGCGGGTGACACCGCCCTCGCGGAACCGCCGCGACGGAGGCCGGAACCCCCGGCTCCGGAGTCTGCGACGCCGGCACCCGAGGTGATCCGGCCGCCCGGAGAGCGCACCGATGTCGACGGTCAGCCGGGCGTCGGTGACGACTCCGCGGTGCCGCGGGATTCGATCCGGCGCGGCGTCACCGAGGTGTCGCTGCCCGAGCCGGACACCACCGAACCCGAGACCGCAGAACCTGCCACCGCCCGCCCCGAAACCGTCGAGCCGGAAACCGTCGAGCCCGAGACGGCGGAGCCCGACGTCGCCGAGCCCGCGTCCGCCACTGCCGCACCCGCGCAACCCGAGGTCGCCGAGCCCGAGGTCGCCGAACCCGAACCGGCCACCGCCGAGCCGGCAACGACCGAGCCCGGGACCCGGGTACCCGACGATGTCGCGGAGGCGACCACCGCGCCGCCGCTGGACGAGATCGCGCCGACGGCGGGCCGGATCGGTCGGCTGCGCGGCCGGCTGTCCCGGTCACAGGGCGCGATCGGCAAGGGTGTGCTGGGCCTGCTGGGCGCCGGCGATCTCGACGAGGACAGCTGGGAGGAGATCGAGGACACGCTGGTGATGGCCGATCTCGGTGCGTCCACGACGGCCACCGTCGTCGAGACGCTGCGCACCGAGCTCGCGGCCAACCCGGTCCGCACCGCGGGTGAGGCCCGGGCGTTGCTCAAGCGGGTCCTGGTCGAGCAGCTCGACCCGACGCTCGACCGGTCGATCCGGGCGCTGCCACACGCGGGCCGTCCCGCCGTCGTCCTCGTCGTCGGCGTCAACGGCACCGGCAAGACCACCACGACCGGCAAGCTGGCACGCGTCCTGGTCGCCGACGGGCGTCGTGTCCTGCTCGGCGCGGCGGACACGTTCCGCGCGGCTGCCGCCGACCAGCTGCAGACGTGGGGCGAGCGGGTCGGCGCCGAGATCGTGCGCGGCAAGGAACAGGCTGATCCCGCCGCCGTCGCATTCGACGCCGTCGACCGGGGCATCGAGAGCGGCGTCGACGTGGTCATGATCGACACCGCCGGCCGGCTGCACACCAAGACCGGCCTGATGGACGAGCTGGGCAAGGTCAAGCGCGTCGTGGAGAAGAAGGCGCCGGTCGACGAGGTGCTGCTGGTGCTCGACGCGACCGTCGGACAGAACGGACTGATGCAGGCCCGGGTGTTCGCCGAGGTCGTCAACATCACCGGCGTGGTGCTGACCAAGCTGGACGGCACCGCCAAGGGCGGCATCGTGTTCCACGTCCAGAAGGAACTCGGCGTGCCGGTCAAGCTCGTCGGACTGGGGGAGGGCGCGGACGACCTCGCGCCCTTCGAACCGGACGCATTCGTCGACGCCCTCCTCTGACGCCGGCGGACGCTGCCGTGAAGTCGGGATCTGTGATCGGAAATGTCGGGTCAGACATCGGCCGCGGAGTCTGAGAGACAGCTCGGAGCCGAACTGGGATGTTACATGGGCGAAATACAAACCGCCCAGGGGGTTACGCGCCCGAAACGTCAGGGCACCACGGCCGAAACCGACTGCCGACAATCTCTTTGGAGGCGCCGAGCCGTCGGCGCATCCTGAGGAGGTTTCGTAGTGGAGTTGGCTCAGTTGCCAAACGAATCGTTTGGCCCGATCGACACGGGTAACACGGCATTCATGCTCGTGTCGGCCGCGCTCGTGTTGCTGATGACCCCAGGCCTCGCGTTCTTCTACGGGGGGTTGGCGCGAGGCAAGTCCGTCCTGAACATGATGATGATGTCCTTCGGAGCACTCGCGTCGATCAGCGTCGTGTACGTGCTGTGGGGCTTCTCGATGTCGTTCAGCGACGGGATCACCGGCAGCAGCGACATCGGCGGCATCTTCGCGAACCCGTTCGCGCTCTTCGGGTCCGACCAGCTGATGAGCACCATCGGCGAGGGCGACACCGAGATGTACGTCACCGGCGGCCTGAGCATCCCGGCGATCGTCTTCATGGGATTCCAGCTGACCTTCGCGGTCATCACCGTCGCCCTCATCAGCGGTGCGCTCGCCGAACGCGTCAAGTTCTCCACCTGGATGGTCTTCACCGTCCTGTGGGCGACGATCGTGTACTTCCCGCTGTCCCACATGGTCTGGGGCGGGCTCGTCGGTGGCGGCGGCCTCCTCGGCGGCGGTGAGGACGGTCTGGCGGCCAAGATGTTCGGCACCACCGACGGCGAGGCCAACGTCGCGCCGATCGACTTCGCCGGCGGCACGGTCGTGCACATCAACGCCGGTATCGCGGCGCTGGTCCTGGTCCTCATCATCGGCAAGCGCGTCGGCTTCGGGCGCACCGCCTACCGTCCGCACAACATCCCGTTCGTGATGCTGGGCGCAGCACTCCTCTGGTTCGGCTGGTTCGGGTTCAACGTCGGTTCCGAGCTGGGCGCCGATCTGCTCGCCGGTCAGGTGTGGGTCAACACCACCGCTGCCACCGCCGCGGCGATCCTCGGCTGGCTCGCGGTGGAACTCATCCGCGACAAGCACGCCACCAGCGTCGGCGCCGCCTCGGGTGTGGTCGCCGGTCTGGTCGCCATCACCCCCGCGTGTGGTTCGCTGACCCCGGTCGGCTCGCTCATCCTCGGTGTCATCGCGGGTGCTCTCGCCGCCGTCGCGATCGGCCTGAAGAACAAGTTCGGCTACGACGACTCGCTCGACGTCGTCGGTGTCCACCTCGTCGCCGGCCTCTGGGGCACGGTGGCCATCGGCCTGATCGGCGAGGACGTGGGCCTCTTCTGGGGTGGCGATTACAAGCAGCTGGTGGTCCAGGTCGTGATCGCCTTGTTCGCGCTCGTGTTCACCGGTGTTCTCACCGCGATCATCGCCCTGGTGCTCAAGCCGCTGGGTTGGCGAGTCAGCGACGAGGACGAGAAGAGCGGCATCGACGAGGCAGAACACGCCGAGACGGCCTATGAGCTGGCATGACGCTCGAAGCCATTCGCTACTACGCTGAATCCTGTGGAGAGGGATAACTAATGAAGCTGATCACTGCAATCGTCAAGCCGTTCACGCTCGAGGATGTCAAAGCCGGGTTGGAGCAGGCCGGCATCCTGGGCATGACCGTGAGTGAGGTCCAGGGCTACGGCCGCCAGAAGGGTCACACCGAGGTCTATCGCGGCGCCGAGTACTCGGTCGACTTCGTACCCAAGGTCCGCGTCGAGGTCGTGGTGGACGACGCTGCCGTGGACAAGGTCGTCGACGTGATCGTCGAGGCCGCCCGGACCGGCAAGATCGGTGACGGCAAGGTGTGGGTCTCGCCGGTCGAGTCCGTGGTTCGCGTCCGAACCGGCGAGCGCGGTGGCGACGCACTGTAGCGAGCCCGCCGAGGCGTCGACGAAATCCCGGTGAACGGCCCCGTGCCCGACGACCAGTCGGGCGCGGGGCCGTCGGAGTTCCACACCTCTTGTTCCCTTCTCTCCCACACACTTTGGAGGCAGTCGTAAGCGCCGCAGACCTGGCCAAGACCCGACGGCAACTCACCGAATCCGGCCGATCGGGAAAACTCGACGCACCGGCACTGCGCCAGGTGCTCGTCGACCTGCACGAATTCTGGCTGACCAGCAAGGGCGCCGAACTCGGCATCAAGCCGCACAGCGGGTTCGCGATCGTCGCCGTGGGCGGACTCGGTCGCGGTGAGATGCTCCCGTATTCCGACCTCGATCTGATCCTGCTGCACGACGACATGCCCGCCGAGCGGGTGTCCGAGGTCGCTGACGGACTCTGGTACCCGTTGTGGGACGCCAACATCCCGCTCGACCACAGTGTGCGGACGGTGCCGCAGGCCTTGCAGGTCGCCGGCGACGACGTCACCGCGGCCCTCGGCCTCCTCGAGGCGCGCCACATAGCCGGCGACGAGGATCTGTCCACGTTGCTGATCGGCGGGGTCCGCCAGCAGTGGCGCAACGACATCCGCAATCGGTTCCCCGAGGTGGTCACGCACGCGCAGGACCGCTGGCGGCGAGCCGGCGACATCGCACATCGCGCCGAACCCGACCTCAAGAGCGGCCGGGGAGGTCTGCGTGACGTCCAGCTCCTGGGGGCGCTGGCGATCGCCCAGCTCACCAGCGGGATGGCGAGCTTACGACCCGATTCGCCCGGTGCCGGACCGCAGGTCGCCTACACGCGGCTCCTCGACATCCGTACCGAACTGCACCGCATCGCCGGGCGTCCCCGCGAGCACGTGCAGGCCCAGGACGCCGACGAGATCGGGGCGGCCCTCCGGATCGGGGACCGGTTCGATCTCGCCCGCGTCATCAGCGACTCGGCCCGCACCATCAGCTACTCCATCGACGCCGGCCTGCGGACCGCGGGCAACGCCCTGCCGCGTCGCGGTCTGGCCAAGCTGCGGCGTTCGCCGCTGCGCCGCCCGCTCGACGAGGGCGTCGTCGAGCACAGCGGGGAGATCGTGTTGGCGCGCAACGCGATTCCGAGCAAAGACCCGGGACTCATCCTGCGGGTGGCCGCCGCGTCGGCCCGAACCGGCCTGCCGATCAGCGCGTCGACGCTGAGCCGGCTGGCCGATTACGCGCCGGAACTGCGTGAGCCGTGGCCGGCCGAGGCGCTCAGCGACCTGCTGGTCCTGCTCAGTTCGGGACATCACATGGTCGACCCGATCGAGGCACTCGACCGCACCGGCCTGTGGGGCCGGCTCCTGCCGGAATGGGGTGCGGTGCGCGACCTCCCGCCGCGCGATGCCATCCACACCTGGACCGTCGACCGGCATCTCGTGGAGACCGCGGCGTACGCGAGTGCGATGACCACCCGGGTGTCCCGGCCCGACCTGCTCGTCCTCGGTGCGTTGATCCACGACCTCGGCAAGGGCCGGGGTGCCGACCACAGCATCGTCGGCGCCGATCTGGCGGTTCAGGTCGGCAACCGGTTCGGGCTCTGGCCGCAGGATGTGGCGATCCTCTCCGACATGGTGCGGCACCACCTGCTGCTGCCGCAGGTCGCCACCCGCCGGGACCTCGACGACCCGGCCACCGCCGAGTCGGTCGCCGACACCCTGGGACACAACCGGGTGCTGTTGGAACTGCTTGCCGCACTTGCCGAAGCGGATTCGCTGGCCACCGGCCCGGGGGTGTGGGGGGAGTGGAAGGCCTCGCTCATCCACGACCTCGTCCGCCGGTCGATGCGACTCATCGACGGCGAAGAGCCGAGCGCGCCCGAGCCGCTGACGGCCGAGGACCTGGCCACGGCGGCGGAAGGGGACTACGCGGTCCGGCTCGTCCGGGCCGACGGGCAACACACGTACCGCGTCACCATGGTGGCGCCTGATCAACCCGGCCTGCTGTCGAAGATGGCCGGGGTCCTCGCCCTGGGCGGGTTGCGGTCCCACTCGGCGTGTGCCCAGAGCGCCGACGGGAAGGCGATCAACTCGTTCCTTGTCGTCCCGATGTTCGGCAGTCCGCCCGATGCCGGCCTGTTGCGCCAGCAGCTGATCGCGGCCGTCGACGGCAAGATCGATGTCCTCGCGCGGCTCGACGCGCGCGAGCGGGACTCGCCGATTCCGACGATCGGCACCGTCACCACGATTCCCGGCACCGTGGTGACCATCGGCGCCAGCGCCGGGAGCACCGATCCCGAGGTCGACGGGGCCGGGCATCCGAAGAACGCGGTACCCGCGCTCTTCGCCGTGGCGCCACCGCGGGTGACGTGGCTGGACGCCCCGGTGGGTGAGGCGGTGCTGGAGGTCCGCTCGGACGACAGGATCGGCCTGCTCAGCCGGGTCAGTGCGGTCCTGGAACGCCACGGCGCCGACATCCGATGGGCCAAGGTGGCGACCCTGGGCGCCACCGGGGTCGACATCTTCGGCCTGCGGCTGGCGACCGACACCGAGGACGCACGGGCAAAGCTGGCCGAGGCCGTCGTCGCGGTCTGCCCGCCGCCGCAGCCGGCGCGCGAGGAGGACGGCGACGGACCGCAGTCCTATGGCGGAACGGGACGGTCCGGAGTGCCGATCTCCTAGATGTTCCGTCCCGGGACCCGCATGGAAGGATGGGACCCATGTTCGATTCCCTCTCCGACCGGTTAACCGGTGCTCTGAAGGATCTGCGTGGCAAGGGGCGGCTGTCCGACGCCGACATCGACCGCACCTGCCGCGAGATCCGGCTCGCCCTGCTCGAGGCGGACGTCTCGCTCGCGGTGGTCCGGTCCTTCATCGCCCGGATCAAGGAGCGCGCCAAGGGTGCCGAGGTCTCCGCGGCACTCAACCCGGCGCAGACGGTCGTCAAGATCGTCAACGAGGAACTCATCGGAATCCTCGGCGGGGAGACCCGGCGGGTGCGGTTCGCCAAGAACCCCCCGACCGTCATCATGTTGGCCGGTCTCCAGGGTGCCGGTAAGACGACACTCGCCGGAAAGCTGGGCAACTGGCTCAAGCAGCAGGGTCATACGCCGCTGCTCGTCGCCTGTGACCTGCAGCGTCCGGGCGCGGTCTCCCAGCTGCAGATCGTCGGCGAGCGCGCCGGCGTGCCGGTCTTCGCGCCGCATCCGGGCACGAGCGTCGGCGGCGAGGGTGTGCTCGGTGTGACCTCGGGCGATCCGGTCTCGGTCGCGCAGGCCGGTGTCGACGAGGCGCGGAGCAAGCACTACGACGTGGTGGTCATCGACACCGCCGGCCGGCTCGGCATCGACGCCGAACTGATGAAGCAGGCCTCCGACATCCGCAACGCCACCTCGCCCGACGAGGTGCTGTTCGTCGTCGACGCGATGATCGGTCAGGACGCCGTCACCACCGCCGAGGCCTTCCAGGAGGGTGTGGGCTTCACCGGCGTCGTGCTGACCAAGCTCGACGGCGATGCGCGCGGCGGTGCGGCGTTGTCGGTACGCGAGGTGACCGGCCAACCGATCATGTTCGCGTCCTCGGGCGAGAAGCTCGAGGACTTCGACGTCTTCCATCCCGACCGCATGGCCAGCCGCATCCTCGGCATGGGCGACGTGTTGTCGCTCATCGAGCAGGCCGAACAGCACTGGGATG
Source organism: Gordonia sp. SCSIO 19800 (assembly GCF_018132775.1). Lineage (NCBI taxonomy): Bacteria > Bacillati > Actinomycetota > Actinomycetes > Mycobacteriales > Gordoniaceae > Gordonia > Gordonia sp. SCSIO 19800. The sequence continues at coordinate 161,442 of NZ_JAGRQM010000005.1, forward strand.
CGCAGCAGGCCGAGGCCGCGGCCGCCAAGATCACCCAGGGCGAGCTGACCCTCGAGGACTTCCTCGAGCAGATGCTGATGATCCGCAAGATGGGTCCCATCGGCAACATCCTGGGGATGCTGCCCGGCGCCGGCCAGATGAAGGACGTGCTGTCGCAGGTCGACGACAAGCAGCTCGACCGCGTGCAGGCGATCATCCGCGGCATGACCCCCGCCGAGCGCGACAACCCGAAGATCATCAACGCCTCTCGCCGCATCCGGATCGCCAACGGGTCGGGTGTGACCGTCAGCGAGGTCAACCAGCTCGTCGACCGGTTCTTCGAGGCCCGCAAGATGATGGCGCAGATGTCGGGTCGCATGGGCATGGGTGCGATGAACCGCAAGTCCAACCGCAAGGGCAAGAAGGGCAAGAAGGGCAAGAGCCGCGGCCCCACCCCGCCGAAGGCGGCGCGCGGCGGCTTCCCTGGTATGCCCGGAGGCATGCCGGCCGGGTTCCCGGACCTGTCGAACATGCCGGCCGGTCTCGATCAGCTGCCCCCGGGTCTCGAGGGCATCGACGTGTCGCAGTTCCAGCAGCCCAAGAAGAAATGACGGTGGGTGGCCCGGAACAGGGTGCCATGGCCCGCCACTACCGGGGCACCGATCCGCTCACGTCCGAACCGGTCGAGTTCTGGGTGTCCGACGACACCATCAGCCTCACCGCGGTTCCCGACGCCGAGACGGCCGTCGACGGCGGCTGGATCCTGCCGGGCCTCGTCGATGCCCACAACCACGTGGGGATCGCGCCGGGCCTCGGGGTCGACATCGAGCAGGCCCGTGGCTACGCCTACGCCGACGCGCGCACCGGCACCCTGCTGATCCGCGAGGTCGGGTCGCCGCTCGACACCCACCCGCTCGACGACGATCCGGCGTGCCCACGGTTGATCCGCTCCGGCAAACACATCGCCCGGCCCAAGCGGTACCTGCGCGACTACGGCGTCGACCTCGACGATCCGGACGAACTGGCGGCCGAGGTGGCCCGGCAGGCGCAGGCAGGCGACGGCTGGGTGAAGATCGTCGGGGACTGGATCGATCGCGAGGTCGGGGACCTGGCCCCGCTGTGGACCCGCGCGCAGATCGAGTCGGCGGTGGCGGTGGCCCACGAGCACGGCGCGCGAATCACCGCCCATGTCTTCGGAACCGATGCTCTCGTCGACCTGATCGGGGCCGGTGTCGATTGCATCGAGCACGGCACCGGGCTGACTCCCGATCTCGTCGACCAGCTCGTCGACCGCTCGATCGCGTTGGTGCCCACAATGATCCAGGTCGAGAACTTTCCCGGGATCGCCGACGGCGCCGAACGCTTCCCGACCTACGCCGCCCACATGCGCGCCCTGCATGCGGGCGCCCCGGCGGTGTTCGCCGCCGCGCGTGAGGCCGGCGTCGCGATCTTCGCCGGGACCGACGCGGGCGGATTCGTCGAGCACGGACGCATCGTCGACGAGATCGAGGCGCTCTCGGACGTGGGCCTGGGCCCGGCGGGTGCGATCGCGGCGGCGTCGACGAATGCGCGTGCCTGGCTGAGCGCCGACCTCCTGGAGGACGGTCACCGCGCGGACTTCGTCGTGTACGCGGACAACCCGTGCGACGACCTGGGCACGTTGCGACACCCGGTAGCAGTGGTGTCTTCTGGTCGCCACCTCGTGTGAGCAAAGCCACACGGTAGTGGCTGGTTGCCTTTCTTACCGCCGCGTAACGTAGCAACGGCGTTGCAACGGTTCGGCCAGGACGAACCGGATCAGTCCACCTCGGATCCGCGGCCCGGATCCGAGAGCGCGGGCCCGTCGGAGCCGGGGGTCGAGGGAGGCTCCGGCGGTGTCGCGCATCAGGCGGATGAGCCGACACCGACAGAGTGACGGAAGTGACGTTCGGCATGTGGTCGTCCTCGCGGGTGGGTGACCACATGCCGGTCCATCGGCTGTTCCCTGTGCAGGCCGATCACCGGATTCGGTACTCACCGCCCGGTCTGGCACAATGATTCGCTGGTTCGTCGGATCCGGTCACGGCCGCCCGACGGTCACACCACTACAGACGCAAAACCGGGTCCGCCTGTCCGGGCGGATTGCTGAATTGCGCAGTGACCACACGAAAGAGAAGTAGACATGGCTGTCAAGATCAAGCTCACGCGGCTCGGCAAGATCCGCAACCCGCAGTACCGCATCGTCGTCGCCGACGCCCGCACCCGCCGCAACGGCCGGGTCATCGAGACCATCGGCAAGTACCACCCCAAGGAAGAGCCCTCGCTGATCGAGGTCGACTCCGAGCGCGCGCAGTACTGGCTGGGAGTCGGTGCGCAGCCGACCGAGCCCGTGGCCGCGATCCTCAAGGTGACCGGTGACTGGCAGAAGTTCAAGGGCCTGCCGGGCGCCGAGGGCACCCTGAAGACCGCCGAGCCCAAGCCGTCGAAGCTCGACCTGTTCAACGCCGCGCTCGCCGCCGCCGACAACGAGCCGGTCGCCGCCGCGACCACCCCCAAGAAGAAGGCCGCCAAGAAGGACGACGAGGCTGCCGAGGCTCCCGCCGCCGAGGGTGACGCGTGAGCGCAGTCGTCGCCGACGCGGTCGAGCACCTGGTCCGCGGAATCGTCTCCAACCCCGATGACGTCCGGGTCGACCTCGTCACCGGCCGTCGCGGCCGGCTCGTCGAGGTCCACGTGAACCCCGACGACCTCGGCAAGGTGATCGGTCGCAACGGTCGTACCGCCACCGCGCTGCGCACCCTGGTCTCCGGGATCGGCGGCCGCGGGATGCGTGTCGACATCGTCGACACCGACCGCTGACCGAGAACCCGAACACCGAGCGCATCGTGGATCTCGTCGTAGGCCGTGTGGTCAAGTCACACGGAATCCGTGGTGAGGTCGTCGTGGACGTCCGCACCGACGAGCCCGAGATGCGTTTCGCCCCGAACTCGGTGCTGCGTGGCCGTCTGCCGCGCGGTGCCGGGGAACGGGACTTCACCGTCACAGCCGCCCGGGATCATTCCGGGCGGCTGTTGGTGTCCCTGGCCGGCATCGCGGACCGGGATTCCGCCGACGCCCTGCGCGGCACCCTGTTCCTCATCGACAGTTCGCAGGTGGAGCCCTCCGACGACCCGGACGATTTCTACGACCACGAACTCGAGGGCGTGCCCGTACAACTCACCGACGGCTCCGCGGTCGGCGTCGTCGAATCGGTCCTGCATCTGCCCGGCGGCGAGTTGCTGTCGGTACGCACCACCGACGACCGTGAGGTGCTCGTGCCGTTCGTGCGCGAGATCGTGCCGAGTGTCGGTCGCGAGCTGATCGTGATCGACCCCCCGGAGGGGCTGCTGGATCCGGATTCGCTCGACGAGGCGCCGTGATGCGCCTCGACGTCGTGTCGATCTTCCCCGAGTACCTCGATCCGCTCCGAGTTGCCTTGCTGGGCAAGGCGATCGACGCCGGACGGATCACCGTGGCGGTCCACGACCTACGCAACTGGGCGCACGACGTCCATCGCAGCGTGGACGACTCGCCGTACGGCGGCGGGCCCGGCATGGTGATGAAACCCGACGTCTGGGGGCCGTGCCTGGACGAGGTGTGCCCCGACGACGCGCTGCTGATCGTGCCGACCCCTGCCGGTGTGCCGTTCACCCAGGAGACCGCGCGTCGCTGGAGCACCGAGCAGCATCTGGTGTTCGCCTGCGGCCGGTATGAGGGTATCGACCAGCGTGTGTTCGACGACGCGGCCCGACGGGTGCGCGTCGAAGAGGTCTCCCTCGGCGACTTCGTCCTCATCGGGGGAGAGGTCGCGGTCATGGCCATGATCGAGGCGACCGTCCGGCTGCTCGACGGCGTACTCGGCAATCCCCGCTCGCATCAGGAGGATTCGTTCTCCGACGGGCTGCTCGAAGGTCCGAGTTACACGCGGCCGGTGTCGTGGCGCGGTCTGGACGTCCCGCCCGTACTCCTCAGTGGCGACCATGCGAAGGTGGCACGCTGGCGTACCGAACAGGCCCTCGAGCGGACGCGCGCGCGCCGGCCTGATCTCCTCCCGGACCCTGTGGACTCCTCCGCGGACCATCCGGGCGATACCGACTAGGATGCGGCAGAGGTTCGACTCGGACGGGGGTCCAGCAGACGATGCAGGGGTATTCGGCCATGGTCGAGGAACTCGACCGGCAACGCACCGAACTCGAACGGGTCCGGAAGTCGTTGTCGCAGCTGACCTCCCGGGCGACCAGTCACGACCGGCTCGTCGCGGTGACGGTCGACGCGCGCGGCCGTGCGGTGGACATCATGATCGAACCCTCCGCATTGCGTCGATACCGCGCGGATCAACTGTCCGCCCTGCTGACCACGCTGATCGCCGAGGCGGACACCGCGCTGCGCACCAGATCCGCCGACATCCTTTCCGGCGCACCGGATCTGCCGATCGACTACGCCGACGCCCGCCTCGACAGTGTGGTCGCCGATGACCGACCCTGACCTCTCGCCGGCGGCCGACGCCGGTCCCCGGGTCGCCGCCGACCCCGGTGCCGCCGCTGTCGTGGCGACGCGACTGCAGGCCGCGGCGGCGGAACTCACGGCGATACAGACCGAGCTCGCCGCGCTGCTCATCGACGTCGACATGGCAGTAGGCACCGGGAACTCGGCGGGTGCGTTCCGGACGGGGTTCTCGCCGGCGGCCGCGGCGTCGACGGATCGTCTGCACGACGTCGAGAACCGTCTCGGACAACACCGCCGCGCCCTCGTCGCCGGCATCGACGACCTCCTCGACCGAGATGCCGAGGCCTCGGCGCGTATCGGCCGGGCCGACGCATGACGGCGCGTGGCGAGGCCGAGCGGATCGCCGAGGAACTGGCCCCGGGGGTGTGGCCGACCGCCGACGCGGCGGCACTGAGCGACTCGGCCCAGCGCGTGCGGGCACTCGCCGAGAGGGTGGCCGGCCTCGCCGAGGCGGTGGCGTCGGTGACCGACTCGTACGCGACGGGGGACTCGACCGCGGGCCGGTTCCACGATGCCGTCGTCGACGGGCTCGGACAGATCGCCGGTGCCGATCTGCCCGGAGCGGCGGAACGGCTGCGCGCGCTCGGGACGTCGCTGGACGCGTATGCCCGGACGGTGATCGACACGCAGCAGCAGATGTCGGTGGTCGCACTGATCGCCGACCGCGATATCCGGCGTGCCGAGGTGAACGCCGCGATCGGTGACGACACGTGGCGGGTCGAGGCCGCGAGCACCGGCCGGATGGCCCTCACCGCGGCGGGGGACGATCACACCGAACGGTCGGGTGAGGCAGGGCAGAGCGCCGCTGCACCCGCGGCGACGAGCGGGATGATGCCGATGATGCCGCTCGGGGCACTGGGTGCGGCGGGTGCGATGGCCGCCGGTCTCGGGGGTCTGGCCGGCGCGCGGGCTCGCGCCGACCGCGACGGGATCGGCGCGAACGACCTGACCTGGTTGCGGGGGCGAGCCGAGCGACTCCAGACCATGGTCCCGGCATCGATCGCCGGTTGGTTCCGGACCGCAGTGGGTGTCGGGACCGGTCCGCGGGGAGCCCGGGTGGTCGTCGTCGGGACCAACGACCCGCAGCCCTATCAGCGGGCGGGGGTGGAACTCGCCGACGACGAGGCACTCACCGCCAACGGCCGGGCGCCCGAACTCGCGATCCTCGACCACATGGTGCATGCCGGTGTGACGCCGAGAGCGATCGCCGCGGCGACGCCGATGGAGCCCGCCACCATCTCGGCATTGCAGGCCGACGACGTCGTGATCGTGGCGCCACGGACGTAGCGGCTCCGCGATTTCGTCGGCCCGGGGTGTCTCTGGCACAATAGTCGGGTTGCCTGCCGACGATGCCCCGTGTCCGGGGCTGTCTCTCCGAGACCGCCGGCTGCGACGCCAACGACTCGGAGCACGAACCGGTCGAGCCCACGGGCCGCCAGGTTCCTCTGCTCAACGTTCTCCGCCAGACAAGGACCACGACACATGAACACGCTCGACTTCCTCGACAAGCAGTCCCTCCGCGACGACGTGCCGGACTTCGGCCCCGGTGACACCCTCGACGTCCACGTCAAGGTCATCGAGGGCAGCAAGGAGCGCGTGCAGGTGTTCAAGGGCGTCGTCATCCGTCGTCAGGGCGGCGGCGTGCGTGAGACCTTCACCGTCCGCAAGGTGTCCTTCGGCGTCGGCGTCGAGCGCACCTTCCCGGTGCACAGCCCGAACATCGCCAAGATCGACGTCCTCACCCGCGGTGACGTCCGTCGCGCCAAGCTCTACTACCTGCGCGATCTGCGCGGCAAGGCAGCCAAGATCAAGGAAAAGCGCTGACGCGTCTAACCTGACGAGGTGGCCGACACACAGCGACCCCACGATGCCCCCGACGACGACCGCGCCGACGACGCCAAGCGTCCGTGGAGGTTGAAGACCGACCCGGCCGAACCCGATGCCGACGAGCGCGGCAAGCGCAAGTCCGGCTCGGGTTCGCTCCTGCGCGAAGTCGTCATCATCGTGGGGTGCGTCCTTCTCCTCACGTGGGTGCTGCAGACCTTCATCGGTCGGCAGTACGTCATCCCGTCGGAGTCGATGGAGTCCACCCTCATCGGCTGCGACGGCTGCACCAACGACCGCATCGTGATCGACAAGCTCACGTACCGGTTCGGTGATCCGCAACCCGGCGACGTCGTCGTCTTCAAGGGCCCGTCGGAATCGTGGAACGGCGCCTGGGTGTCGCCCCGATCGACGAACCCGGTGATGCACAAGGCGCAGGATGCGCTGTCGTGGTTCGGGTTCGCGCCGCCGGACGAGAACAACCTCGTGAAGCGGGTCATCGCGACCGGCGGTCAGACGGTGGAATGTCGCAACGACGAGGGCGTCGGTGTGAAGGTCAACGGTCGCCCGCTGCGCGAGCCCTACATCGACATGAAGCTCCAGGAGGAGACGGTCGCGTCGTTCGGGCCCGGTGTCGCCGGGCCGGGTGACCAGGTACCTCCGTGTCTCGGGCCGGACTTCGGTCCGATCACCGTGCCCGAGGGCAACGTGTGGGTCATGGGTGACAATCGACTGAACTCGCAGGACTCGCGCTACCACGTCGAGGACCAGTACCAGGGCACCGTCCCGGTCAGCGATATCCGCGGCAAGGTCCGGTTCATCATCTACCCCTTCTCGCGGATCGGTGGTGTCGGTTCGTTCAATCCGCAGCAGGGGTGAGACAGCTGTGACGACTCGATGGCCACCCCGCTCACCCGTCCGCCGTGCCGCGGGCCTGCGGACGTTCGAATTCGCCTTGCACCGGCAGGGTCTGGGGCCCGTGGCGGGGGTCGACGAAGCCGGCCGCGGAGCGTGCGCGGGCCCGCTGGTCGTGGCGGCCTGCGTCTTGAAGCCGACGCAGCTCGTCTCCCTCGCCGACCTCGATGACTCCAAACGATTGACCGAGCGCACCCGCGAGGAGCTGTACCGCTCGGTGACGCGCTACGCGCAGAGCTGGAGTGCGGTGATCATCGAAGCCGCCGAGATCGATCGCATCGGCATCCACGTCGCGAACATCGAGGGCATGCGCCGGGCGGTGGCCGCCCTCGACGTGAAACCGGGGTACGTGCTGTCCGACGGTTTCGCGGTGCCGGGACTGACGGCGCCGTCTCTGCCGGTGATCGGGGGAGACGGGGCGGCCGCGTGCATCGCCGCCGCCAGCATCATCGCCAAGGTCACCCGAGATCGCATCATGGTCGCCATGGACGACGACCTGCCCGGGTACGACTTCGCCATCCACAAGGGCTACAGCACGGCGTTGCACATGTCGCGCATCGACGCCGCCGGCCCCTCACCACAACACCGCATGTCGTACCGTAATGTCGCGGCACGTGTGGTCACCAGCGCAAACGACAACAGGGATAGGCTGACAGGATGAGTGCTGAGGATCTCGAGAAGTACGAAACCGAGATGGAACTCTCTCTGTACCGCGAGTACAAGGACATCGTCGGGCAGTTCACCTACGTGGTGGAGACCGAGCGGCGCTTCTACCTCGCCAACGCGGTCGAGATGATCCCGCGCAACACCGACGGCGAGGTCTACTTCGAACTCCGCATGAGCGATGCCTGGGTGTGGGACATGTACCGCCCGGCGCGGTTCGTCAAGCAGGTCCGCGTGATCACGTTCAAGGACGTCAACATCGAGGAACTCGAGAAGTCGGAACTCCGCCTGCCCGACGAGCCCTGACCACGCGCAACCTGTTGACAACGCCCTGATCGTTCACAGATCAGGGCGTTGCTCGCTTTCGGACGGTCGACGAAATCGGTTCTGCGCGAATCTGATCGGCATGAGTGCACAAGCGCCCGACCATCCTCGCCCCGATCGCCGCGGTCATATCGGCCGGCTCGGTGAGGACGTGGCCGCGGATTACGCGACATCGCTGGGCTGGACTGTCCTGGAGCGCAATTGGCGTACCCGCTATGGCGAACTGGATCTGGTGGCCGCGGATGGGTCGGTCCTGGTGATCGTCGAGGTCAAGACCCGCGCGAGCCGCACGTACGACGATCCGGTCATGGCGGTCACGCCGACGAAGCTCGCCCGGATGCGCCGACTCGCCGGGATGTGGCTAGCGGCGCAGGACCGGCGATGGTCGCAGATCCGGTTCGACGTCGTCAGCGTGCGCCTCGACCAGGCCGCTCCCGACGATCTGGCTCGCGCGCAGGTGCGGCATCACCAGGGTGTGCACGTGTGAGCCCGGGTGTCAGAGCTTGCTCAGATCGGTCCGGATCAGCATCACGTTGTAGTCGCTCCATCGCGACGCGTTGAAGTAGAGCTCCTTCGAATCCCCCTGCAGCGCGGGGGAGTTGGGGAGCATCATCGGTCCGTAGACGACAAGCGCACCGCGGGGCACGATGGTCTTCGGTGCACTCCACGGGCCTTCGGGATGATCGGCGGTGCGCAGCGTGATGTCGTTGTCGCCATCGAGCATGACGTATTTCTCGAGGTACGGGCTCCAGGCGACCGAGAGTTCGGTGACCGGTTGTCGGACGACGACCGCCGAGCCGTCGTCGGGGATCGCGGCGATGTCGTCCACCCAGCCGCGACTCTTCCCGGCCCAGTACTCGTACGCGTCGAGATCGAGGATGTCCGTGGGTTTGAACCGCGCGAGAAAGGCGGCGCCGAATCGTCCGTTCGGGGTGCCGAACTGGTAGACGTACTCGGCTTCGGGTGTCCCGGGCCGGCCGCGGACGTACGCGTTCTGCTGGAACTTGCCGTTGTTGAACTCGATCGGCCGGAACTCGCCGGGCAGTCGGAGCGAGACCGGAGCATTGATGAGGATCGTGTCCTGATCGGTGACCCAGGTCTGGCCGTTGTCGTCGGAATGGGCGATCGCCGAGAAGTTGGTGACCCAGTTGCCCGGCGAACCCCACGAGCGCACCGACATGTAATTGATGTACTGGCGGAAGCCGTCGCCGTGCGGGAGAGAGATGGCCGCCGTCGGGATCGTGGTGACCTCGACATTGGAGATGCCGAGCGACGGGATCAGTTCCTGCGCGTAGTTCGGTTGACCGGGCGCGATCACCGAACCCGACGTCACGTCGCCTTCGCGACCGGCCGGGACGGAGAGTCCGTTCGCGAGGTTGTCGTCGTCGGTGCGGAGCAGCACGTTGTGCCGCCATTGCTGTCCCGGCGCGTTGCAGTTGCCGAAGGTGTCTCCGAAAGCCATCAGCGTCTGGCCGCGGCCGTTGTCCCAGGAGACGCCGAGATCGGTGCCGCCGATACCGAACCGGCTGAATGTGCGGTTGGCGCTGAGCGGTCCCGTCACCCACCCGACGGTGCGGGATTTGGAACCGACATAGGGGATCAACGGCCGCTGCGGTCCCGGGTTCGGGATGCTCGAGCTGCCCGACGAGCCCTCCGACCCGCTGGAGCCACTCGAGCCGCTGGAACCGCTGGACCCTAAGCCCAGGAAGCTCGAGCCCGTGCTCGCGTTGCCGCACGGCGCGGCGTGCGCGACGCCGGCACCGGTCGTCAGCGCGACCGCGGTGCCGCTGAATGCGATGACCCCGGCGAGGGCCAGTCGGACACTCGTGGTGAGACGGCTCGACACGCGCGTCCTCCAGTTACTCTTGCGACAGAAGTGATTGACGTGACTATTGTTACTGGAGTTACATGCGGATCGCGCGGTCCGTGGGGTCACGATCTGGTGTCAGCGCACGAAGAAGCGTTCCCCGGCGGACGTCCGTGACTGCCAGCCGACACGTTCGAGTTCCGCTGTCTCAGAGTCGTGCGCGGGGTAGCCGATACACAGGTAGGCGACCAGCTTCCAGGCCGGCGGTACGGCAAGTGCCTCGGAAACCTCCTCGGGTTCGATGATGGACACCCACCCCACCCCGACGCCTCGGGCCCGCGCAGCCAGCCAGAGTGTGGAGATCGCGGTGACGACCGAATACTCCAGCGTCTCGGGCACTGTCTGTCGGCCGAGTCCCCGGCCCTGCTCGACACCGGGCTCGCAGAACACGGCGAGGTGGACGGGAGCGTCGTCGAGACCGGCGAGCTTGAGCGACGAATACAGCCGTGCTTGTTCGCCCGTATAACCGTCCAGCGCGTCGGCATTGCAGCGAGTGAAGCTGTCGCGCACCGTTTGCCGGGCTGCGGCGGAACGCACCTCGACCCAGCGCCACGGCTGGCTGTTGCCCACGGACGGAGCCAATTCGGCCGCGTCGAGGATGTCGGGGAGCAGGTGGGGTTCAAGTGGTTCGCGGCGGAAGCGACGGACGTCGCGACGCCATCGGAGTAGTCGGTCGAGATCGCCGACGAACGCATCGTCGAATGTTCCGTCGTTCATCGGTTGTCGAGCCTAGTCGGGCTGCTGTGAACGGTGGTGCACAACCGCAAGGTCATCCACAGATCGGCTGTGTGAGTGGTTCGGCGCCACCCGCCACGTGTGTTTCCGGTGAGACTGTGCCCATGTTGGGGCAAACACAGGCGGTGGGGCTCAATGCCTTTGCCGCGCGGGTCGTCGACGTGCAGGCGAGTGTGAGTTCGGGGCTGCCGGGGTTCGCGGTGACGGGTAATCCGGATCCGTCGGTGCGTGAGGCGCGGGATCGGGTGCGGGCGGCGATCAAGAACTCCGGGTTCAGTTTTCCCGAGTTGAAGGTGACGGTGGCGTTGTCGCCGGCCGATATGCCGAAGATCGGTCCGGGGTTCGATCTGTCGATGGCCGTGTCCATTCTGGCTGCCACGCAACAGGTGTCGGCGGAGAAGTTGTCGTCGACGGTTTTTCTGGGCGAGCTCGGTCTGGACGGCACCGTGCGGCCGATCCGCGGGGTGTTGCCGGCGGTGATCGCGGCGCGGCAGGAGGGGTATCGACGGGCGGTGGTGCCGATCGAGACCGTTGCCGAGGCGGCGCTCGTCGAGGGGATGGACGTCGGTGGAGCGAGCAGTCTGAAAGAGGTGACGCAGTGGCTGGCCGGTGACCACGTGCTCGACACGGTGCATGCGGCGGCGACGACGCAGGCGCCGCCGGTCCCCGACATGGCCGACGTGGTCGGGCAGCACGAGGCCCGGCATGCGCTCGAGATCGCCGCCGCGGGAGCTCATCACGTCCTGATGACCGGATCGCCGGGGATCGGCAAGACGATGCTCGCGCGGCGGTTGCCGGGCATTCTGCCGCCGCTGGGTCTCGAGGACTCGTTGGAGGTGACGGCGATCCATTCCCTGGTGGGGGAGTTGTCGCCCGGACGTCCGCTGATCACCGAACCGCCGTTCGTCGCCCCGCACCACAGCTCATCGATCACAGCCCTGCTCGGTGGCGGTACCGGATTCGCCCGGCCGGGCGCGGCGTCCAAGGCGCATCGAGGAGTGCTGTTCCTCGACGAGTGCGCCGAGATGAGTGTCAAGTCGCTCGAATCCCTGCGGGAACCCCTCGAGGACGGCGAGGTCCGGGTGCCCCGGCGTGACGGCATGGCGGTCTATCCCGCGCGCTTTCAGCTGATCCTCGCGGCGAACCCGTGTCCGTGCGCGCCCGCCCACGACGTCGACTGCGTCTGCACGGCCGTCGTGCGGCGGCGCTATCTGGGCAAGTTGTCCGGACCGCTGCTGGACCGCGTGGACATCCGCGTGCGGATGGACCCACCGGGCAACACCGCGCTGATGAGCGGTGCCGGGGAGTCGAGTGCCGACGTCCGGGCCCGCGTCACCGCGGCGCGTGCCACTGCGATCGAGCGGTGGTCGGAATTCGGGTGGCGCACCAATGCCGAGGTTCCCGGGTCCGCGCTGCGGCAGCGGTTCCGGCTGCCGCCCGACGTGCTGCGGCCCATCGAACTGTTCCTCCGAGACGGCCGCGTGACGGCCCGCGGTGCCGATCGCGCTCTGCGGCTGGCATGGACCCTCAGCGATCTGAGCGGGTCCGGGCGTCCCGTCGAAGACGATGTCGCACAGTCACTTCTGTACCGAGACCGAGGAGCGACCTGGTGATCTCCGCCCATTCGTCGGAACCCCGGTCGCCGGAATCCATCGCCTGGGCCTATCTGGCGCGGGTCGCCGAACCGCCGTGCGCCGCGGTCATCGCGCTCGTCGACGACATCGGTCCGGTCGAGGCGGCCGCGGCGATCCGTCGGCGCACCGTGCCCGGCGGCCACGAGACGGTGCTTGCCGCCACCGCGGCTCGGAGCGAATCAGACTGTGCGGTCGACGATCTGGACGCCGCCGAGCGGGTCGGTGCGCGCCTGGTGACCCGTGCCGATCCGGAGTGGCCGGCCTGGTCGTTGCTGGCGCTGGGGCAGGCCGACACGGCCGCGCGCGGAGGCGAACCGCTCGCCCTGTGGGTGCGCGGTCCGGCCCGGCTCGACGACCTCGCCGCTGCGTCGATCGCGTTGATCGGGTCCCGTGCCGCGTCGTCGTATGGCGAACACGTCACGCAGACGCTCGCGTCGGGGTTGTCGGCCCAGGGTTTCGCAGTGCTGTCCGGCGGGGCGTTCGGCATCGACGGCGCCGCTCACCGCGCGGTCGTCGCGGCGGGCGGGGTGACCGCGGCGGTGATGGCGTGTGGGATCGACCGCGACTACCCGGCGTCACACTCGTCGCTGCTGACCGCGATCGCGCGCACGGGCGCGGTGATCAGCGAGTACCCGCCCGGGACGACAGCGGCGAAACATCGGTTCCTCACCCGGAACCGATTGGTCGCCGCGATGAGCGGCGCGACCGTCGTGGTCGAGGCAGGGCGACGGTCCGGCGCGGCGAACACCGCCGCCTGGGCGCGCAAGCTCGGCCGGCCGCTGGGAGCCGTTCCAGGTCCCGTCACCTCGGCGACCTCGGTCGGATGTCACCGGATGATCGCCGACGAGCTCGCCGTACTGGTGTCCGACGTCGCGTCGGTGATCAACCTGGTACGACCCGACGGTGGGGGCGACATCGGCCGCGGCCGCGCGAAACCGACCGACGCGCTCGACGCCGAGCAACTACGGGTCCACGACGCCATTCCCGGCCGGGGTGGAGTGGGGATCGACGAGATCGCGTTCGCCGCCGGCCTCGACATCGGAACCGTCCGCGCGGCGCTCGCGCACCTCGACATCAAGGGGTACGCGCAGAACGTGGACGGACGATGGCGGCTGGCGTGACCTCAGCGGCGGGTGAGGACGTCGATGATGACATGCAGATCCTCGACCGTCGCCTCGTTCAGACGGCCATGAGCGTGGACATAACCGATTCCCGCGTACAGGAGCGTCGTCGCGCGTGCGTGCGCCTCGGCCTCCGAGAACCCGAGTTCGCGCATGGCCGAGATCGCGATCGAGAAGATCCGGCAGTCGAGTGCATCGACGGAGTTCGCGATCGACTCGTCCGTCTGGGCCCAGCGGCGCAGGGCGGACTCCATCGCCCAGCGGCGAGGGTCCGACAGCAGGCGCGCCATCCCCTCGACCCGTTCGACCGGTGGTAGGGCTTCCAGTGCCTCGATCCGGTCGGCCGCCGCCGACTGTGCCCGTCGGCAGTGTTCGGCGAGCGCGGTCTTCAGTGCCCCGATGTCGGTGAAGTGCCAGTAGAAGCTGCCCTTGGTCACACCGAGGCGCGCACTGAGGCGCGAGATCTTGAGGGCGTCGATCCCGTCGTCGACCAGGATCTGGGTCGCGGCCTCCAGCCAGTCCTCCACACTGAGCCGCGAGCCGCGGCGCGGGGTGGACTGGTCCACGGGCTGATCCGGCATGGAGTCACCTCTGGTCGGGTCTCGCGACGTCTGACTTTAGGAATGACAAAGTCTCAAATTCACATCGCTTGATCGATAGAAAACCTTACAACCGCGGATGGGTGGTTCGCCGCTCTAAAGCTAAGGGTGGCCTAATCTCGTAGGCGTAGGGTTGACCCGAAAGGGAGGTTCGATGGCGAAACGCGTGAACACGATGACGGTGCTGCGAAGAGAGCGGATCAGCCCGCATTTCGTACGCCTTTACCTGGGCGGGGAGGGGTTCGACGACTTCCGACCGGCTCTGGGCAAGTCCGGGGAACCCGACACCGACATGTATGTGAAGTTCGTCTTCGCACCGCCGGGTGTCAGCTATCCCGAACCGTTCGATCTCCAGGAGATCCGTACGAACGAGGCGCCCGAGCGGCAACCCGTCTTGCGTACCTACACGGTGCGCCGGGTCGACGCGGAGGCCCGCGAGCTCGTCGTCGACTTCGTCGTGCACGGCACCGAGGGCATCGCCGGCCCCTGGGCGGCCTCGGTGGAGCCGGGCGAGACGATCCGTTTCATCGGGCCGGGTAGTGGCTACCGTCCGCGATCCGATGCCCCCTGGCATCTCATGGCGTGCGACGAGGCGGGTCTCCCCGCGGTGGCCGCCGCACTCGAAGCCCTTCCCGCCGACGCCGTCGCCAAGGTCTTCATCGAGGTCGCCGGCCCCGACGACGAACTCGACCTGGACGCACCCGCCGGGGCACAGGTCTCGTGGGTGCACCGCGGCGGACCCGCGGCGGACGTCGACGATTCGCTCGCCGGTGACAACGCCCCGCTCATCGCGGCCGTGCGCGCGACGGAATGGCTCGAGGGCGAACCGCACGTGTTCATCCACGGCGAGGCGCAAGCGGTCATGCACAACCTGCGGGCCTACATCCGCAAGGAACGCGGCGTGAGTGCGGCCAACGCCTCGATCTCCGGGTACTGGCGGCGCGGCCGGACCGAGGAGGGCTTCCGACAGTGGAAGGCCGACCTGCGGGCCGAGGAGGAGGCCGTCGGCGCCCAGGGCTGAGCCCACCGGCCGGACAGGCACCGATTCGGCCACGACGCCGCGTGTGCGGTTGCACTCGGGTGCCCGACGCGGTGAGGTCGTGACCATGCTCGACGACTTCGCCGACCACCTGCGCCTGGAGAAAGGGCGCAGCGAGCACACGATCCGCGCCTATGTCGGTGGGGCTCGCGCCCTCGTCTCGTTCGCCGGTGCCCGCGGAATCGCGGTAGCCGACATCGATCTCCCGCTGCTGCGGGCCTGGCTCGCGGAACTGACCCGGCGCGGCGCCGCGCGCACGACCGTGGCCCGGCAGGTCTCCGCGGCGAAGACGTTCTGCGCGTGGGCGGTCCGCGAGGGCTACCTGGCGGCCGACCCGTCACAGCGGTTGAAGGCGCCCAAGGCACATCGGACCCTGCCCGCCGTACTGGCCCCCGCCCAGGCGGAGGCGGCGATCGCGGCCACCGAAGTGGATCGTGCCCCCGACGACCCGATCGCCCTGCGGGACCGGGTCATCCTGGAGTTGTTGTACGCCAGCGGAGTTCGAGTGGGGGAGTTGTGCGGGCTGGACGTCGGCGACGTCGACGCCGGGCGACGGGTGGTGCGGGTGATCGGCAAAGGCGACAAGGAACGGTCGGTCCCCTACGGGGAGCCCGCCGCCCGCGCGATCGACGCCTGGCTGCGTTCCGGACGTCCGGCCCTGGTGACCGACGCGTCCGGGCCGGCCCTCCTGCTCGGTGCCCGCGGCGGACGGCTCGACCAGCGGATGGCGCGCTCGGTCGTGTCACGCGCGGTCGAGGCGAGCGGAGGCCCGGCGACCGGGCCACACGGACTCCGGCACAGCGCCGCCACTCATCTGCTCGAGGGTGGTGCCGACCTGCGTGTCGTCCAGGAACTGCTCGGACACTCGTCGCTCGCCACGACGCAGATCTACACGCATGTGAGCGTCGAACGTCTGCGGGCCGTCCATCGACAGGCGCACCCGCGGGCGTGACCGCCGTCAGTCGACCGGTTTGAGCCGGACGCGCACGGCCCCGAGCAGGCCCAGCGGGTCCAGGTAGTCCGCCGCACGTCCGCTACCGCGTCGGGCGCCCCAGTGCAGGCAGGCGGGCACCGGGCATCCCGGATGACCGGTCATCACGGTCCCGATGACCTCACCCCGCGAGACGTGATCACCCGCGTCGACACTCGCCTCCACCGGCTCGTACGTCGTGGTCACGCCGTCCGGATGGGACACCGAGACCACCGGCCGGCCGGCGACCGTTCCCGCAAAGCGCACGCGACCGGCCCCCGCCGCGCGGACGGTCTGGCCGGGCCCGGCCGCGAGGTCGACGCCCCGGTGGCCGGGCTGCCATCGCTTCTCGGGCTCGTCGTAAGCGGTGACCACGGTGGGCCGGGGCGACAACGGCGCCGCGTACACACCGACGGACGCGGCGGCCGGGCCCGGACCGACGACGCAGAGGACAGTCGGCAGGAACGCGGCGAGGACACGCAGTGATCGGGATGGCACGGTGATTGGACGCAGCGGAAGCCGGATGGGATCCGCCCACAACCGTCTCCGACTGCATCACCACAACCGTCTCCGACTGCATGACCACAACCGTCTCCGACGTGGGCGAAGGCGTTTTGGTGTTCCATCCGCCGCGGCGTAAACTCTCCCACGCACCTCATCGCTCGTTGATGAGGTGACTTCGCGCGCCTGCACTCAGGTCTGTGACGCTCCGGGCTTCGACGCCCTGACCAGCACAGTCGAGAAACACACGCCAAGTGAGCAGTCCCGGAACGGCCCATGCCGTCTCGGGTGGCACTCGGCCGCAGGCGCCAGGGTCGGTACCGACGGTACCGACGACAACTGCGAGAAAAGGACGATCATGGCTGTCGTGACCATGAAGCAGCTGCTGGACAGCGGCGCACACTTCGGGCACCAGACCCGCCGTTGGAACCCGAAGATGAAGCGATTCATCTTCACCGACCGCAACGGCATCTACATCATCGATTTGCAGCAGACGCTGACCTACATCGACAAGGCGTACGAGTTCGTCAAGGAGACCGTCGCCCACGGCGGCACCATCCTCTTCGTCGGCACCAAGAAGCAGGCACAGGAATCGATCGCCGCGGAGGCGACCCGTGTCGGCATGCCGTACGTCAACCAGCGCTGGCTCGGTGGCATGCTCACCAACTTCTCGACCGTCCACAAGCGCCTGCAGCGCCTGAAGGAGCTCGAGACCATGGAGCAGACCGGCGGTTTCGAGGGACGCACCAAGAAGGAAATCCTCATGCTCACGCGTGAGAAGAACAAGCTCGAGCGCACCCTCGGCGGTATCCGCGACATGGCCAAGGTTCCGTCGGCCGTGTGGGTCGTCGACACCAACAAGGAGCACATCGCCGTCGGCGAGGCGCGCAAGCTGAACATCCCGGTCATCGCGATCCTGGACACCAACTGCGATCCCGACCTCGTCGACTACCCGATCCCGGGCAACGACGACGCCATCCGCAGCGCAGCACTGCTCACCCGCGTCGTGGCCTCGGCCGTGGCCGAGGGCGTCCAGGCCCGTGCCGGCGCCGCCAGTGGCGACGCCAAGCCCGAGGCCGGCAGTGGCGAACCGCTGGCAGAGTGGGAGCAGGAACTGCTGACCCAGGCTGCGGCACCGGCCGGCGACGCCGCCGCGACCGACGCCCCGGCTGCTCAGTAGTCCCGACTGCTCGCAGTCCGGTCCCAACACTTTCTCTAAGGAGGCTCGCCGACGATGGCGAACTACACCGCAGCTGATGTGAAGCGTCTCCGTGAGCTCACCGGCTCTGGAATGCTCGACTGCAAGAACGCGCTGGCCAACAACGACGGCGATTTCGACAAGGCCGTAGATGAGCTGCGTATCAAGGGCGCCAAGGACGTGGGCAAGCGCGCCGAGCGCTCCACGGCCGAGGGCCTGGTCGCGGCCAAGGGCGGCGCGCTCATCGAGATCAACTCCGAGACCGACTTCGTCGCGAAGAACGGTGAGTTCCAGCAGCTCGCCGACGACATCGTGAACGCGGCGGCCGCGGCGAAGACCAACGACCTCGACGAGCTGAAGAAGGCTCCGCTCGGCGACGGCACCGTGGACGAGGCCGTGGCGGCTCTCTCGGCCAAGATCGGCGAGAAGCTCGAGCTCCGGCGCGTGGCCTACTACGACGGTCCCGTTGCCGTGTACCTGCACAAGCGCGCGTCGGACCTGCCTCCGGGCGTCGGCGTGCTGGTGTCCTACACCGGTGAGGGCGAGGTCGCCGAGGAGGCCGCTCGCGGCGCCGCGATGCAGGTGGCCGCGCTCAAGGCGCGCTACGCCACCCGCGACGAGGTCCCCGCGGACGTCGTCGAGAACGAGCGTCGTATCGCCGAGCAGACGGCCAAGGAGGAGGGCAAGCCCGAGCAGGCCCTGCCCAAGATCGTCGAAGGTCGCGTCAACGGCTTCTACAAGGACGTCGTGCTGCTCGACCAGGCCTCGGTTCAGGACTCGAAGAAGTCCGTCAAGGCCCTGCTCGACGACGCCGGTGTGACCGTCAAGGCCTTCACCCGGTTCGAGGTCGGCCAGGCCTGATCGAACGCGTTCCACATCGCCCCGTCTCCGTCGAGGAGACGGGGCGATGTGCGTTCATGGGGTCCGTCGCGTCCGCAGAGCGGCGGCGAGTGCCCCGATCGCCACGGCGACGAGACCCAGCATCACCAAGGTCGTCCTCAGCGCGGCCAGGAAAGTCCGAGCGGTCACAGACCGCGCCGCATCCTGAGTCCAGGGCCGTGCCTGCGCGGCGACCGCGGCGACCGCCGGCGACGTCGGTCCGCCCGCGCAGGCGGGCGCCGGTCGCTCCGGATGTGCGGACCGCAGCTGATCGCTCGCGCAGGATGCGAAACGATCGGCGACCGCCCCGTGCAGCACCGGGCGAACCGGTGACTCCGACAGCGACGCAACGAGTTCGGCTCTCACCGCCGGAACCGTCTCGCTTGTCCGGCCGGCCACCTGACCGAAGAAGAAGAGGGTGACGACCGCCAGCCCGATCGAGGCGCCGATCTGCTGAACAGTGGGGATCGTCCCGGTTGCCGTGCCCACCGTGGCTTCGGTCGTGTCGGACAGGATCACGGCCTGCAGCGGTGCGATGAACACACCCGTCCCCAGACCGCCGAGTACGAGGGGACCGAGGATGCCAAGCACCGGCAGGGTCTCCGCAGCCGGTTCGATGATCATCGCGAGCCAGACGAATCCGGCTCCGACGGCGACGGATCCGGCCATCAGGGTGTGCGGGGCGGTGATGCGGGCGACCACGCGTGGTGAGGCGAGTGAGCCGACCGCGGCGCCGATCGCGAAGGGCAGGGCCAGCATCCCGGTCCCGAAGGCCGAGTAGCCGAGTCCGAACTGAGCCGAGATCGACACGGTGAAGAAGAACCCGGCGAACACACTGAAGAACAGGAGCGACAGGAGAAGCCCGACCGCGAAGCGGCGCGAGGCGAACAGCCGTGGTCGTAACAGGGGAGTGCCACCGCGGGCGTCGACACGCACCTCGTGAACAGCGAACAGCGTCAACAGGATTCCGGCCGTCCCGATCATCCCCCACAGGATCGGGGGCCACCCCAACTCGCGTCCGAGGGCCAGCGGGTACAGCAGCAGGAACAGCGCCGTTGCCGACAGCACCACGCCCGGGACGTCCACGCGTCCCGGCGACGGTTCGCGCGCGTCGGGTAGGCGGCGGTGGGCGAGCAGGCACGAGAGCAGGCCGAGCGGCACGTTGACGAAGAAGATCGCGCGCCAGCCCCATCCGAGAACGTCGGCGTCGACGAGGAAGCCGCCGATCACCGGACCGAGGATGGCGGCGATACCGGCGACGGCCCCGTAGACGCCGAAGACCAGTCCGTGACGCCTCTTGTCGAACAGGGCCGCGATGAGAGCCAGGGTCTGCGCGGACATGAGCGCCGCACTCACGCCTTGTATTCCGCGACAGGCGATGAGTTCAGCAGGACCGGTCGCCACACCGCACAGCACCGACGTCACGGTGAAGGCCACCATCCCGACCACGAACATCCGCCGGCGTCCGACACGCGCCCCCAGTGTCGCTGCGGTCAGCAGGGTGCACGCGAACGACAGGGTGTACACCGTCAGCACCAGGAGTTGCTGCGACGTCGACGCGCCGAGATCCCGGGCGAGATCGGGCAGAGCGATGTTGACGATGGTGGTGTCCAGCATCTGCATGAACACCCCGAGCAGGCATCCCGCGAGAGCCGCCCAGGCCCCCGGACGATCGCGCAGAGTGCCCGTCGTCTCCCGGCCCGCCGCGGGGCCGGCGGTCACGGTGCGAGGGCCGGCAGCGAGGGTCGGTAGTCGCCCAGGTCGGCGACCGCGGACATCACCGCGACGAATCGTTCGACATACTGCGTGACGGACTCGCGCGCGATCTCGGTGTCGGGGTACAGCAACGTGATCGAGGTCTGGCCGGAGAACCGATTGACCCACATGTACACCTCTTCGCTGCTACCACGATTGCCGAAGAGGCACCCGTTCCCGGCTTCGAAGATCTCGACACCGGGTAGTTTGCGGACGTCGATGTAGGACACCATCGGCACCGCCCAGCCGGACCGGACCGCGATCTCGTCGGCGGGTTCCACGAGTTCGAGAACCCGGTGAAACGAGATGTCGGTCAGTTCTTTTCCGGACTCGTAGCTGCGCGCAGCCTCCGGTACCAGGGAGCGGAACGTGGTGTCGTCGTCGACGGTGAGAGGAACGGGGATCAGGCTCGTGAACCAGCCCACCGACTTCAACTCCGCGGTGCCCGATCTCGTGCTCTTCGGCGTCATCCCGAAATACTCACTTCGACCGGTGAATTCGGCGTACACGAGGGCGGCCGCCGTCATGATCCCGGCAATCATGTTGGCGCCCAGATCGCGACAGATCTGCTCGAAGCGCGCGGCGGTGGGCTCGTCGAACAGGGTCGAGTTCACGATCGCGCTGCGCGTGTAGGTCTGCGCGCCGGTGCCGAGCGGCAACGGGAAACCGGGTAGTCGTCCGCCGTTGGCCTGCACCAGGTCGATCCAGCGCTGGACGTGCGGTGAACGACGTGTCAACTGACGCGACACGGCGCGTTCGCGCGCGCAGTAGTCGAGGTAGCTGCCGACCGGGGGCAGCTCGGCGTCGCCGCCGAAGGCCGCATTCATGTAGAGGGTCAACAGGTCCACGCAGGTGATGGCCTGGGAGATCCCGTCGGTGTTGAGATGGTCGGCCGCGGCGTAGAGGGTGAACCCGCCCTCCCACTCGATGGCTCCGAAGGTGAAGCAGTCCCAGTTGAACGGCCCCGAGGTCTCGTCCTGCACGTGCGTCCGCAGCTGCGGGGCGTCGCGGTCTCCGTATACGACCGGGATGAGTTCGACGACCTCCGGGGGCACGAGATGGCGGAGGATCGAACCGTCGTCCTCCATCGAGAACCACGACCGGAAACTGTCGTGGCGCCGCACGAACTCGTTGACCGCGCTCGTCATGGCGGACACGTCGAGTGGGGCCGAGACGTCGAACGCCATCAGGCAGAGCCGCGCGAAACGGAAACCCGCGGACTCGTTGCGCCACGCCACACGCAGGTACTCCTCCTGCTGGTGGGACGGTGGGGAGGGATGCACAGGAGCCCGATCGGCATTCGTCACCGAAGCGAGGGAGGCCACCCAGCTGGTCAGGTGACCGGGACGGGGCTCCCATTCCTCGATGAGGCCGAACTTCATCATGTGTGCTCCTCGATTCGCCTGCGGGAAAGTGGATCCGGCGACCGACGCACCAGAGATGTCCGAGGTGTCCCCGACGGTGGAGCGGCCGACCGGGACGCACCCTACCGCACGGTAACCTCGACGGCCGGGGAAACGGGACAACCGTGGTGCGATGAGACGTTGTATCAGTCCCTGTCTCTCTGTCTCATCGAATGCCGTTGCGGTGCTGGACGATTGACCCATGTGGACATCGGGCGGTGCGTCGGGCACACTGCCGGGGTTGCGCGTGTGACGGCGGTCGCACCCGAATGAAGGCGAGGGGTATGGACGACGGGTCTGCCAACGGTGACCGACCGGGGAACCTGCACACGACGGTGCGGACCGCGACCCTCGTGATCGCGCTGCTCGCTGCGACACTCGGACTGGCGGCGCCCGCCGCCGCGACACCCGCGCCCGCTCGCATCGTCGGCGAGACGGTACAGCGCGGGGGTGAGATCGAGGTCGCCGTCCGGTCGGTGGCGATGCGTCGGGTGGTCCCGGTCAAGGTGTGGCCGGCCCGCGGACAGGGGTCCGCCCCGACGCTCTACCTCCTCAACGGCGCGGCCGGCGGGGAAGGTGGGAGCAGTTGGTTCGACCGGACCGACATCCGGACCTTCTTCGCCGACGAGAACGTCAACATCGTCGTCCCGATGGGCGGCGCGGCGAGCTACTTCACCGACTGGCAGCGGTCCGACCCCGTGCTGGGGCGGCAGAAGTGGGCGACCTTCCTCACCGAGGAGTTGCCGGCAACGATCGACGAGCGCTTCGACGGCACCGGACGCAATGCGATCGCCGGGATCTCGATGGCGGGCACGTCGGTGTTCCAGCTGGCCCTGCATGCGCCGTCGGTCTATCAGGCGATCGGCTCGTTCAGTGGCTGCGCGCAGACCAGCGATCCGCTTGGGCAGGCCGTCGTCCGGATGGTCGTCGAGGGCCGCGGCGGTGCGAACACCCTGAACATGTGGGGACCGCCTGATGACCCCGCGTGGCGTGCGAACGATCCGTACCTGCACGCCGAGGCGTTCCGGGGAACGTCGATCTACGTCTCGAACGGATCCGGGATGCCGGGCCGGTACGACACCCTCGACGGCCCCGGCATCGAGGGCAACGGCTCCAAGCTGTTCGACCAGATCGCGGTCGGGGCGGTGATCGAAACCGCCACGGCGCAGTGCACGAAGAACTTTCAGCGCCGGATGCGCGACATCGGTGTGCCGGCGACGTTCCACCTCTACGAGGGCGGTACCCATGCGTGGCCGTACTGGCAGGACGAACTGCATCGTGCCTGGCCGCAGTTCGAGGCGGCCCTGCGCGGCTGAATCCCCAGGGCACCCTCGCGCGGCGCGCACGACGCGTGTCGCGGGTCCGTTCCGGTGACGACGTACGATAGTTCACCGAACCGACGAGTGAGGAAGCCGATGAGTGAAGCGTCCGACCCCATCCGGCGGGATGGATTCCGTAGGGTCTTGCTGAAGTTGGGCGGCGAGATGTTCGGTGGCGGCGAAGTCGGGCTCGACCCCGACGTCGTGGGTACCGTCGCCGACCAGATCGCCGACGTCGTCAATTCCGGTGTCCAGGTCGCCGTCGTGATCGGCGGCGGCAACTTCTTCCGCGGCGCCGAACTCCAGCAACGAGGGCTCGACCGCAGCCGCTCGGACTACATGGGCATGCTCGGCACGGTCATGAATTGCCTTGCGCTGCAGGACTTCCTGGAGAAGCGCGGGATCTCGACCCGGGTGCAGACCGCCATCACGATGGGGCAGGTCGCCGAGCCGTATCTCCCGCTGCGCGCCCAGCGGCACCTGGAGAAGGGCCGCGTCGTCATCTTCGGCGCCGGCATGGGGATGCCGTACTTCTCCACCGACACCACCGCGGCCCAGCGTGCGCTGGAGATCAAGGCCGAGGTGGTCCTGATGGCCAAGGCGGTCGACGGCGTGTACG
The DNA here is from genome assembly GCF_018132775.1 of Gordonia sp. SCSIO 19800. NCBI lineage: Bacteria > Bacillati > Actinomycetota > Actinomycetes > Mycobacteriales > Gordoniaceae > Gordonia > Gordonia sp. SCSIO 19800. Next base: position 185,310 of record NZ_JAGRQM010000005.1, read on the forward strand.
ACGCCGACCCGCGTACCAACCCCGACGCCACCCTCTTCACCGAGATCACTCACCGCGAGGTGCTCGACAAGGAGCTCAAGGTCGCCGACGCGACGGCCTTCAGCCTGTGTATGGACAACAAGATGCCGATCTTGGTGTTCAATTTGCTCCAGCAGGGCAATATCGCCCGTGCGGTCGCGGGTGACCGCATCGGCACCCTGGTCAGCACCTGAACCGGCGCCTGACCCCGAGATCGACGAGAACACCGACCGAACGGAACAAGGACGAAGATGATCGACGACGCGTTGCTCGACGCCGAGGAGAAGATGGAGAAGGCGGTCAACGTCGCCAAGGAGGACATGGGCTCCATCCGCACCGGGCGGGCGAACCCGGCCATGTTCAACAAGGTCAACATCGAGTACTACGGCTCGATGACCCCCGTGACCCAGGTCGCGAGCATCAACACGCCCGAACCGCGACTCGTCGTGATCAAGCCGTATGAGGCGTCGACATTGCGCGACATCGAGACCGCGATCCGCAACTCCGACCTCGGGGTCAATCCGACCAACGACGGCACGATCATCCGGGTCGCCGTCCCGCAGCTCACCGAGGAGCGTCGCCGCGATCTGGTCAAGCAGGCCAAGGGCAAGGGTGAGGACGCGAAGGTGGCGATCCGCAACGTGCGGCGCAAGGCTGCCGACGAGCTCAAGCGCATCCAGAAGGACGGCGAGGCCGGCGAGGACGAGGTCTCACGCGCCGAGAAGGAACTGGACAAGACCACGGCGACCTACGTGCACCAGATCGACGACTTGGTCAAGCACAAAGAAGACGAATTGCTCGAGGTGTGAACGAGGTTCCGCAACGGGGCGGTGAGAAGAAGTCGCGCGCCGGCCGCGACCTGCCGGCCGCGATCGCGGTCGGCGGCACACTCGGCATCAGCATCATCGCGATCCTGATCTTCGTCCCGAAGGTCTGGTACGGCCTCGTGGCGGTCGCGTTCGCGGTCGCCACCTGGGAGGTCATCAAACGTCTCCGCACCGGCGGCTACGACGTCGCTCTCTGGCCGCTGCTCATCGGCGGCCAGGCCATCATCTGGGCGAGCTGGCCCTGGGGTCCGACCGGAGCTCTCGTCGCGTTCGTGGCGACGGCCCTGGTGTCGATGGTGTGGAAGCTCCTCGGGCAGGGCATCGACAAGGCGCCGGTCAACTATCTCCGCGACCTTGCCGTCACGGTGTTCGTGCTGGCGTGGTTGCCGCTGCTCGCGTCGTTCGGCGCCCACCTGGTGGTGCAGGACGACGGGGCGGCCCGAGTGGCCACGCTGATGGTCGTCGTGGTGTGCTCCGACGTCGGCGGCTATGCCGCGGGCGTGATGTTCGGCAAGCACCCGATGGCGCCGGCGATCAGTCCGAAGAAGTCCTGGGAAGGCATGGTGGGCTCGCTCGTCGTCGGCACTGTCGGTGCCGTCGGCTGCGTGGTGTTCCTGCTCGAGAGCCACTGGTGGATCGGCATCATCCTGGGACCGGTCCTGGTGGTCTGCGCGACCCTTGGTGATCTCGTCGAATCCCAGGTGAAGCGCGATCTCGGGATCAAGGACATGGGCACGCTGCTGCCCGGCCACGGTGGCATCATGGACCGGCTCGACAGCCTGCTGCCGTCGGCGTTCGTGGTGTGGGTCGTGCTGACCGCGCTGCTCTGAGCGCGGGCCAGCGCGCCGCCGGACGTTACTTGGCTGCCTTCTTCAGCGCGCGTCGCAGTTGGAGCATCCGCAGGCCGCCCACGAGCGCGACGACCAGCGCACCGGCGATGGCCGCGATCAGCAGGCTGACCCCGAGGGGCAGATTGACCTCCCAGAACAGCAAGTCGATGTTCTGCGACTGGAGGTTCTGCACGATGAAGACGAGCAGCAGGACCAGGATGATCGCGCCGATCACCACGCCGAACCAGGTGGCGCGCGTCCGCGTGTGTTCCACATCGGCGACCGTGCGGCGGAGACGGTCGCGATGGTCGGGGTCGGGGTCGGGGGCGTGCTGCTCCGGGGTGTGCGCATGGCCGGTCGCCGGTGGCGGTGACCCGGCGGGCTGTTCGCCCCACGCCGGTACCGAACCCGTGTGCCGTCGGTCCTCGGGTGTCGTCATCACTTCATCATGACATGCGACAATGGCGAAATGACCTCATTGCCACTTGTGTTCGACGCGCCCAAGCGTGGGCGGCCGCCGACACACTTCGCCGACCTCGACCCCGCCGGTCGCGTCGCGGTGTTGGCCGACCTGGGGCTGCCGAAGTTCCGGGCCGATCAACTGGCCCGCCAGTACTACGCGCGCCTCAACGGTGACGTCGACGAGATGACGGATCTGCCGTCGGCGTCGCGCGAATCGGTGCGGGACAAGCTCTTCCCGCAGCTGCTCACCCCGGTCCGGCACATCTCCTGCGACGACGACTCCACCCGCAAGACGCTCTGGCGCCTGCACGACGGCACACTCCTCGAGAGCGTCCTCATGCGCTACACCGATCGCAACACGCTGTGCATCTCGAGCCAGGCGGGCTGCGGCATGGCCTGCCCGTTCTGTGCCACCGGGCAGGGCGGACTGGACCGCAACCTGTCGACCGCCGAGATCGTCGATCAGGTGAGGGCCGCGGCCCGCGCGCTGCGCGACGGAGAACTCGGCGAGCCCGGACGCCTGTCGAACGTCGTGTTCATGGGCATGGGTGAGCCGCTGGCCAACTACAAGCGAGTGGTCAGCGCCGTCCGGCAGATCACCTCGCCGGCGCCGGAGGGCCTCGGGATCTCCGCCCGCTCGGTGACCGTGTCGACCGTCGGTCTCGCGCCGTCGATCCGCCGTCTCGCCGACGAGGGGCTCGCGGTGACGCTCGCGGTCTCCCTCCACACGCCCGACGACGAACTCCGCGACACCCTCGTCCCGGTCAACAACCGGTGGTCGGTCGCCGAGGTGCTCGAGGCGGCCCGCTACTACGCCGACACCACCGGACGGCGCGTCTCCATCGAGTACGCCCTCATCCGCGACGTCAACGATCAGCCGTGGCGGGCCGACCTGCTGGGGGAGAAGCTGCACCGCGCCCTCGGGTCGCTGGTGCACGTGAACCTCATCCCGCTGAACCCGACGCCGGGATCGGAATGGGACGCCAGTCCCAAACCGGTGGAACGCGAATTCGTCCGCCGGGTCCGCGAACAGGGGGTCTCGTGCACCGTCCGCGACACGCGCGGGCAGGAGATCGCCGCCGCGTGTGGTCAGCTGGCGGCCGAAGAGCGCTGACCCCGGGGCGTCGACCCGGGGCGAGTTGAGAAGCAGATACGACGAACGCCGAGCGGATCACCGCTCGGCGTTCGTCGTCGATGAATCGATGTGTCTGGTCAGGACCACTTTCCGCGGTTCATCCACCATCCGCGCACGGCGAAGAACAGGGTGCCCGCGGCGAAGGCGATGAGGTACAGGTCCTCGATGTGACCGGTGTGGTTGCCGATGATCATCGCGAGGAGGAACAGCGCGAAGAAGATGGCCGCACCGTAGAAGGTCTTGGTCGCCGCTCCGTGCCAGCCGAACCGGGCGGACGGGGCATCGGCGGGCTCGCGGCGCCAGCCGGTGTCGATGACCTCGACTTCGCCATGCCCTCCATCGCCGTGCCCCACAGTGTGCTCAACATCGGTGCTTGCCACAGCCACTCCTCACAGCGCGGACGTCAGATGTCTGACGATCGGTAGTAGTTCTCCGAGCAGCATAGCGGCACCCCCCGCCCGCAGGACGGTCCGGTGTCACCGGCGGCGGCGGTTCGTCGACGTGGATGGTCCAGAATGGGTGCGTGCCCACACGCGTGCTGATCCTCGGCTCCACCGGTTCCATCGGCGTCCAGGCTCTCGAGGTGATCGCCGAGCATCCGGATCGCTTCGAGGTCGCCGGTCTCGGTGCCGGTGGGGCGAATCCCGATCTGCTCGCCGATCAGGCCGCCGCGTTCGGCGTGCCGGCCTCGCGGATCGCCGTCGCCGACACCGCGCGAGCGGACGAGCTCGCCGATCGCCTCGGCGGCCGGGTCCTCGGCGGAGCCGATGCGATGTGCGACCTGGTCGACGCCGTCGCCGCGGACACCGGGGTCGATGTCGTCCTCAATGCCGTCGTCGGCTCGATCGGCCTGGCGCCCAGCCTCGCCGCACTCCGATCGGGTGCCCGGCTCGCGCTGGCCAACAAGGAATCACTCGTCGCCGGCGGGGCGCTCGTCCTCGACGCCGCCGCTCCCGGGCAGATCGTCCCGGTCGACTCCGAGCACTCCGCGATCGCGCAATGCCTGCGCGCGGGAACGGCCGCCGAGGTGGATCGACTGGTCCTCACCGCGTCGGGTGGCCCGTTCCGCGGATGGACCCGTGCGCAACTCGAGGACGTCACCCCCGAGCAGGCCGGCCGACATCCCACATGGTCGATGGGCCCGATGATCACGCTCAACTCCGCGACCCTGGTCAACAAGGCCCTCGAGGTCATCGAGGCGCACCTGCTGTTCGGCGTCGACTACGACCACATCGACGTCACCGTCCACCCGCAGTCGATCGTGCACTCGATGGTGACCTTCGTCGACGGGGCGACGGTGGCGAAGGCCTCACCGCCGTCGATGAAGCTGCCCATCGCCCTGGCCCTGGGATGGCCGGACCGGGTGCCCGGTTCGTCGACGGCCTGCGACTTCTCGACTGCGTCGTCGTGGACGTTCGAGCCCGTCGACGACGCGGTGTTCCCGGCGATCGACCTGGCTCGACGCGCCGGTGCGGCGGGAGGCAGCCTGACGGCCGTCTACAACGCCGCCAACGAGGCCGCCGCAGCAGGGTTCTTCGCAGGTGCGATCCGGTTCCCGCGCATCGTCGAGGTCATCGAGGAGGTGCTCGGCGAGGCAGATCAGTGGCGCCGGACGCCAGGTACTGTGGAAGAGGTCTTCGCCGCCGATCGGTGGGCCCGGGATCGTGCTGCGCAGCTGGTCGCGGCCGCATCCGTCTGATCGGCGGCCCTCGTGAGCGGGTGCGCCCCGTGATCCGGATGGAGTAGGTACGTGAGTTTCGCGATCGGCGTCACGCTGTTCGCCGTGGCGCTGTTGCTGTCGGTCGCCTGGCATGAATGTGGTCACATGTGGGCCGCGCAGGCGACGGGCATGAAGGTGCGGCGATACTTCGTCGGTTTCGGTCCCACGATCTGGTCCACCCGTCGCGGCGAGACCGAGTACGGGATCAAGGCGCTGCCGCTCGGCGGATTCTGCGACATCGCCGGAATGACCCCGCACGAGGAGCTGGCCTGGGACGAGAAGGACCGGGCTATGTACAAGCAGAAGGCCTGGAAACGCCTGGTCGTGCTGTTCGCCGGACCGGCCCAGAACTTCCTCCTCGGTTTCGTTCTCATCATCATCGTCGGTCTGACGTTCGGACTGCCGAACCTCAACCCGGGGCCGACCCCGGCACGCGTCGCCGAGACGCAGTGCGTGCCGGCGACCAGCACGATCGTCGACGGTGAGAAGAAGGACGCGCCCTGTGCCGCCGGCACCGGTCCCGCGGAGGTCGCCGGGTTGCTCCCCGGCGACGACATCGTGGCGATCAACGGCCAGCCGGTCGACCGGGCGTCGGATCTGACCCCGGTGATCCGCGAGTCCGCCGGCCCGGTCGCGCTGACGGTCGACCGCGACGGTCAGCGACTCGACCTGACGATGACCCCCGAGCCCACCACTGTGACGACGACGAACGCCGACGGCACCAGCGAGACCCAGACCTACAACATGGTCGGGATCGCCTACGACGTCCCGCCGACCGTCATCACCTACAGCGGCTTCGAGATCGTGCCCGGCGCGATCGGCTTCACCGGCGACCTGTTCGTCGAGACCTGGAACGCGCTGCTGTCCCTGCCGTCGAAGATCGGTGCGCTGTGGACCGCGGTCACCGGCGGCGAACGCGCCCTCGACACCCCGGTCAGCGTCTACGGCGCCTCGGTTCTGGGCGGACAGGCCGTCGAGCGCGGGCTGTGGGACCTGTTCTGGATGCTGCTGATCAGCATCAACTTCTTCCTGGGACTGTTCAACCTGGTCCCGCTCCTCCCGCTCGACGGCGGACACATGGCGATCGTCGGCTACGAGAAGGGCCGCGACACCGTGCGGCGCTGGTTCGGCCGGGCACCCGGTGGGGCCGTCGACTACTACAAACTGCTCCCGATCACCTACGCCGCCGTGGTGATCATGGCCGGCTTCATGGTGCTCACGCTCACCGCCGACATCATCAACCCGATCAACCCGTGGCAGTGACCCGGACGATCCGGGTCGCCGTCCGGCTCCGAATACCACCGAAGAACCGAAACCCCCAGAGGTGAACGAGATGAACGCCCCGACTCCCGCGACCGCCGTGCCGATCGGACTCGGCATGCCCGCTGGACCACCGCCGGTGCTCGCCCCGCGTCGGAAGACCCGGCAGTTCTTCGTCGGCTCGGTCGGCGTCGGCAGCGACCACCCGATCTCGGTGCAGTCGATGACGACCACCAAGACCCACGACATCAATGCCACCCTGCAGCAGATCGCGGAGTTGACGGCCTCGGGGTGCGACATCGTGCGCGTCGCGTGCCCGCGCCCCGAAGACGCCGAGGCGCTGCCCATCATCGCCAAGAAGTCCAAGATCCCGGTGATCGCCGACATCCACTTCCAGCCCAAGTACATCTTCGCCGCGATCGACGCCGGCTGTGCCGCCGTGCGCGTCAACCCGGGCAACATCAAGGAGTTCGACGGCCGGGTCAAGGAGGTCGCCAAGGCGGCCGGTGATGCCGGGATCCCGATCCGGATCGGCGTCAACGCCGGGTCCCTCGACAAGCGGATCCTGCAGAAGTACGGCAAGGCGACCCCGGAGGCGCTCGTCGAGTCGGCGCTGTGGGAGGCCGGGCTGTTCGAGGAGCACGGCTTCGGTGACATCAAGATCTCGGTGAAGCACAACGACCCGGTGATCATGGTGGAGGCCTACCGCCAGCTCGCCGCCGCCTGCGACTACCCGCTGCACCTCGGGGTCACCGAGGCCGGGCCCGCGTTCCAGGGCACGATCAAGTCCGCGGTCGCCTTCGGCGCTTTGCTCAGCGAGGGCATCGGCGACACCATCCGGGTGTCCCTGTCGGCCCCGCCGGCCGAGGAGATCAAGGTCGGCGACCAGATCCTGCAGTCGCTGAATCTCCGCCCGCGCAAGCTCGAGATCGTCTCGTGCCCGTCGTGTGGCCGCGCCCAGGTCGACGTCTACAAGCTGGCCGACGAGGTCACCGCCGGGCTCGAGGGCATGGAGGTCCCGCTGCGCGTCGCTGTGATGGGGTGCGTCGTCAACGGCCCCGGCGAGGCCCGCGAGGCCGACCTCGGCGTGGCGTCCGGAAACGGCAAGGGGCAGATTTTCGTCAAGGGCGAGGTCATCAAGACGGTTCCCGAGGCGCAGATCGTGGAGACCTTGATCGAAGAAGCGCTGCGGATCGCCGAGGAATCAGGAGAAACTGGAGACGGTACTCACGTGGGCCCGCCCGTGGTGACCGTTTCCTAGGTCGGCGGCAGGCTCGAGAGGGAGGAGCGGCGTTGCTGAAGCTACTGGGCGACAAGCCGCTCGGCGCTCGTGATGCGGCTGCTGTCGAACGTGTCCTCACCTCGGACCCGGTGGCGATGTGCATGGTCGCGGCCCGCTTCGAGACGCACGGGATCAACCCTCGGTTGCTGGGCGGCGAGCTGTGGACCGCGCAGAATCCCGCGTCGTCCCTGTGCTTCTCCGGCGCCAACCTGATCCCGCTCACCGGTTCGCCCGAGGATCTCGACTACTTCTCCGACCGCGCCATCGCCGGACCGCGGGCATGCTCCTCCATCGTCGGCCGCGCCGACCTCGTGATGCAGATGTGGGAACAGATCGAGCCGGTATGGGGTCCGGCGCGTGAGGTCCGGCCGGTGCAGCCGCTGCTCGCCCTCACATGTTGCGCGGCGGTATCCGCCGACCCGCTCGTGCGACTGGTGACCCTCGACGACCTCGACGCGTACATGCCCGCGGCCATCGACATGTTCATCGGCGAGGTCGGTGTCGATCCGACGGCCGGCGACGGCGGCCGCTCCTACCGACGACGCCTCGCCTCGCTCATCACCGCGCAGCGGGTGTTCGCGCGGTTCGACGGCCCCGACGTCGTGTTCAAGGCCGAGATCGGCTCGCTGTCCCGCCGGGTCGGCCAGATCCAGGGAGTCTGGGTGGACCCCGACCGGCGCGGTGAGGGACTGGGACTGGGTGGTACCGCGGCCGTCGCGGAGGCCGTCGCCGCTCACGGCCGCATTCCGAGTCTGTACGTCAACAGCTTCAACGTGACCGCGCGCGCGGTGTACGACCGCATCGGGTTCACCGAGGTCGGCACCTTCGCGACCGTCCTCGTCGACTGAGTGCCCGCCCCGCGTGGCGTCGCGGGATTCCGGCCGGGCCACCCTAGACTCGACTGCGATGTGGCGCATGCGAACTCGATGGACCCCGGCGGTGATCGTCGCGGTGTGTGCTGCCGTGACGGTGGCCACGGTCGGTTGTTCGGCCTCCGAGGACGACGGCCCGCGCCGCGCCGCGGAGCGCTTCCTGCAGGCCTACGCCGATCGTGAGGTCGCGACCGCGGCGGCGCTGACCGACACCCCCGCTGCCGCGGAGTCGGCGATGGAGTCGGCCTGGGCCGGGCTGGGTGCCGAAGCGCTCGAGTCGCAGGCCGGGCGTGTCCGCGTCACCGGGGACACCGCCGAGGTGGACGTCGACTACACGTGGGCGCTGCCGCGGGGCCGCGACTGGGCCTACGACGCCACCCTGCGGATGGGCCGGTCCGACGACGGCTGGGCGGTGCGCTGGGCGTCGACGAACATCCATCCGAAACTCGGTGCCGATCAACGCCTTTCGCTCCAGATCGTCGAGGCGCCGCGCGCGACGGTCAACGAGTCGGACGGCTCGGAGGTGATGGTCAACGGCACCGTCGTGGGCGTCAACTTCGATGCGACCGCCGCCGCCGAACAGGGTGCGTCGGTCGCCGAGTCGGTGACCGGTGCGGTCGCGGTACTGCGCCGGTTCAGTCCCTCGCTCAACGAGCAGACGATCATCGAACAGGTCACCGCGAACCGGCAGCAGTACCCGCTCGCCCGGCTGTCCCACGACCAGTTCGACCGATTGCGCGACCAACTGGCGATCCCCGGCGTCGTGACCAACGAACAGGCCGAACTGGTCCCCGAGGACCCGAGATTCGCGCCTGCCCTGCTGACCGAGGTCAAGAAGGTCGTCGACTCCGAGGTGTCGGGGCGGGCGGGCTGGCGGGTGGTGACGGTCAACCCCAACGGCCTCGACGCCGACGTCCTCGCCGACCACGACCCGGACCCCGCGCCGGCGGTCTCGTTGAGTCTGTCGCGGACGGTGCAGAACGCGGCTCAGCGAGCGGTCAACGCCACCAACCGGTTCCAGATCGCGCTCGTCGTCGTGCAGCCGTCCACCGGCCGGATCCTCGCGGTCGCCCAGAATCCCGCGGCCGACCGGTCGGGGCCCATCGCGACGACCGGTCTGTACCCGCCCGGGTCGACCTTCAAGATGGTGACCGCCGCGGCCGCCATCAGCCATCGGATGGCCACCCCCGACACCCCCGTCGGATGTCCCGGCGCGATCCAGATCGGGCCGCGCCTGATCCCGAACTACGACGGGTTCTCGCTGGGGACGGTGTCGATGCTCCGGGCGTTCGCGCAATCCTGCAACACCACGTTCGCCAAGCTCGCCAGCGAGATGGGTCCGTCGGACCTCGCGCACGCCGCCGCCGCGATGGGCGTCGGGCAGCAATACGAGATCGCCGGCCTCGACGCCGTGTCCGGCTCGGTGCCGATCGAGAACGAACTCGTCGCCCGCAGTGAGGACGGCTTCGGGCAGGGCAAGGTCCTCGTCTCGCCGCTCGGCCTCTCCCTGGTGGCCGCCACCGTCGCCAACGGTCGAAAGGCCCCGGTGCCGCAACTCATCCTGGACAAGCCGACGAAGGTCGAGGGACCGACGCCCTCGATGGCGCCCGAGGTCTACGCCCAATTGCGCCCGATGATGCGCGAGGTCATCACGAGCGGTACGGCGTCGGTGATCGACGGCCAGGGTGCGGTCTTCGGCAAGACCGGTGAGGCGGAGTTCGCCGGCGGGTCACACGCCTGGTTCGCCGGTTACCGTGGCGACATCGCCTTCGCCACCCTCGTGGTGGGCGGCGGTGACTCGAACAACGCGGTGGCCGTCACCCGCGACTTCTTCGCCGGTCTCGGACCGGGCTACGCGGTGCGCCCTCTCTCCTGAGACGCCCTCACCACAGTGCGCACCATCTTCTAGGCGCTACCAGGTGTCCGGACGGGGAGGATCACCCGTCGCCCGGCATGCTCGATCACCTCGACGGGGTGGTCGTATGTGTGGCTGAGCAGGTCGACGGTCATCACCTCCGACGTCGGCCCGATCGCGAGCAGCCGGCCGTCTTTCATCACGGCCACCCGATCGGCGTAGGCGGCGGCGAGGGTGAGGTCGTGCACCACCAGCAGCACGGCGTTCCCGGCATCGCGGTGGACGCGCAGGATGTCGAGGACCTGCTCCTGATGGTGGATGTCGAGTGCCGCGGTCGGCTCGTCGAGCATCATGACGGGAGTGTCCTGGGCGAGGGCACGGCCCAGGGAGACACGCGCCTGCTGGCCGCCGGAGAGCTGTCCGAACGGCCGGTCGGCGATGTCGCCGAGTTCGCACAGTGCCATCGCGTCGGCGATCACGGCGGGGGAGTTCGCCGCGCGGGGCGTCCGCAGCCACGGGTAGCGGCCCATCGCGACGACCTGGGACACGGTGAACGGGGTGTCCACCCGGTTCTGCTGGGTCACCAGCGAGCGGTGGCGGGCGAGTTCGCGCATCGAGGTCGTCGCGACGTCCCGGCCGTCGACCTCGATGTGACCGCGGCTCGGAGTGCGGGTGCCCGACAGCGCCGACAACAGCGTGGACTTGCCGCATCCGTTGGGACCGACGAGGGCGACGAGTTCACCACGTCCGACCTCGAGGGTCACCGCGCTCACCACCTCGCGTCCGCCGAGAACGACCGAGACGTCTCGGGCGTGGATGCCCGGGGTCGTCGTCGCGGCGGTTTCGGTCACCATCCGGCACCCGCGTGACGGCTGCGACGCAACAGGATGAAGAAGACCGGGCCACCGATCAGGGACGTGAACATCCCGAGCGGGAGGTCGGCGTCACCGAGCATCGTCCGGGCGGCGAGATCGGCGCCGGTGATGACCAGCGCGCCGCCGATCACGCTGGTGGGTAACAAGATCGCGTGGCGCGGGCCGACGATGAGGCGCATCACGTGCGGCACGATGAGGCCGACGAAGGCGATGATCCCGGCGAAGGCGACCGCGGCGGCGGTCAGTACCGCCGTGAGGACGATCGCCTGCCGGCGGACGGCCTCCACGTTCACGCCGAGGGAGGCGGCCTGGATGTCGCCCAGCGCGAGCAGATCGAGCTTCGAGACCAGGAACAGGCAGGCCGCGACACCCACCACGACGAGCGGTGCGACGACCCAGATCTCGCTCCAGGTGCGTCCGGCGAGCGAACCGAGCTGCCAGAAGATGATCTGCTCGCGGGCCGCGGTGGTGGCCACGAAGGTGAGGAACGCGATGATCCCGGCCGCGAACGCGTTGACCGCGATACCGGTGAGCACCAGCATGATCGCCGACGACGAGCCGTCGCGGAGGGACAACACGTACACCGCGGCCGCGGTGATGAGGCCGAACACGAAGGCGGCCCCGGCGAGAGCCCAATTGCCCGCGGCGCCACCGGCTCCGGCGGTCCCGCCGGCGAGCACGATCATCAGACAGGCGCCGACCGCGGCGCCGGAGGAGACGCCGATGATCCCCGGTTCGGCCAGCGGGTTCGCCAGCACTCCCTGCAGGAGGCAACCCGCGGCGCCGAGCGCGGCTCCGACGAACAGTCCGAGCACGATGCGCGGGAAGCGCACATTCCACAGCGCGCCTTCGCCGTTCGGGTGGGAGGGGAGCGGTCCGAGATCGAGGTGGAAATGGTGGGCGAGGCTGCCGAGCACCTCGAGCGGCGGCACCGACACCTTTCCGGTGCCCGCGGACACGATGACGAGCACGACCAAGGCGACCAGCATCACCGCCACCACCGTGAGGTCACGGACCCGATGCGACGTGCCGGCCGGGGGAGCGACGACGGCCGACGGGGTCGTCGGCTCGGTCGCCGGGTCCGTCGTGGTCCGCGCTGGGTCGGTCATGCGTAGATCGACCTCGCCAGCGCACCCAGCACCAGTCCGACCTCGGGGCCGAACGCCAGGATCTGACTCTCGTCCATCTGCACGACCCGTCCGTTGCGGCCGGCCTCGGTGTCGGCCACACCCGGCAGGGTCAGCACCCCCTCGGGTCCGCCGACGGTGGCCGCGCCCTGGGTCATCACGAGGATCACGTCCGGGTTGGCCGTGATCATGGCCTCGGCGCTGATCGCGGTGAACGCGCCGGTGAGATCGGCTGCCGCGCCGGCATCCCGGCCACCGAGCGCCTCGATGAGGTCGTCGGCACCCGATCCGGGCCCGGCCAGCAGCAGCAGGTTGCGTCCGCGGATGTAGAGGAACGCCATGGTGGGATCTCCGGACGGATCCGGGACCAGCGCGCGCGCCTCTTGAATCTGGGCGTCGGTCCGGGCGACGAGCTTCTCGCCGGCATCGGCGACACCGAGTGCGGCTGCGACCGAGCGGATCAGGGTGTCGTTCGACTCCAGATTGCGGGCGGCCGGGAACACGACGACCGCGACGCCGGAGTCGCGGATCTGGTCGACGGCGGCGGTGGGCACAGTGGACTCGCTGACGAGCAGGACGCTCGGGTCAAGGGCGAGAACGGATTCGGCGTTGAGGCTGTGTCCGCGGTTGGTCACCACCGGCCGCGATCTCGCCGAGGGGAAGGCGGTGGACGTGTCGCGCCCCACCACGTGCGACCCGAGTCCGAGGGCGTACACGATGTTGCCGAGGGTTCCGTTGATGTCTACGGCGATGATCCGGTCGGCGTCGTCGACGGTCACGTCGCCGTACCGCAGCGAGTCCACGGTCGCGGGCAGCCGGGGAGCGGGATTCTCGACGACGGGCGTGACGTCGGACTCCGCGAGCGTCGCAGTCTGCGGGCCGTCGCGCAGATGTGCGCCCGGCGAGTGCCGCTCCTGCTCGATCGGGGTGACGAAGCACGCCGACAGGCTCAGCACGGTCAGCACCATCACCAGCGCCGCCCGTAAGCCCCTGGTCCGCACCGCACACCTCCATCGTCGACTCCGATGGCCTCCCATCGGCTCCTCCCGGCGAGCTTAGTGACGTTCGCCGCGGTGTCCGCCCACGGGCCTCGCCGCGACGGGCCGGGATAGTCTGGTCGCATGCCAGTTCGCAGTGCCCTCACGCCGGGGATCGTGTCGCCCATCCGGTCCGTGCCCGACTCCATCGAACGTCCCGAATACGTGTGGAAGCCGACGGTGAACGAGGGCCATGAGCCCTGGGTGCAGACCGCCGAGACGATCGAGAAGATGCGCATCGCGAGCAAGATCGCGGCCAACGCACTCGCCGAGGCGGGCAAGGCCGTCGCCCCGGGCGTGACCACCGACGAACTCGACGCGATCGCGCACGAGTACATGATCGACCACGGTGCCTACCCGTCAACCCTGGGCTACAAGGACTTTCCGAAGTCGTGCTGCACCTCGTTGAACGAGGTGATCTGCCACGGCATCCCGGATTCGACGGTGATCGAGGACGGGGACATCGTCAACATCGACGTCACCGCCTACATCCACGGCGTGCACGGCGACACCAACGCGACCTTCCTCGCCGGCGACGTCGACCAGGAGGCCGCCGATCTCGTCGAGCGGACGCGGATCGCGACCGAGCGGGCCATCAAGGCCGTCAAACCGGGTCGCGAGCTGAATGTCATCGGTCGGGTCATCGAGTCCTACGCGAACAGGTTCGGCTACACGGTCGTGCGCGATTTCACCGGCCACGGCATCGGTGAGACCTTTCACAACGGGCTGATCGTGCTGCACTACGACGAACCGAACGTCGACACGGTCCTCGAACCCGGGATGGTCTTCACCATCGAGCCGATGATCAACCTCGGCGCACTGCCGTGGGAGATGTGGGACGACGGCTGGACCGTGGTGACCGCCGACCGCCGGTGGACCGCGCAGTTCGAGCACACCCTCGTCGTCACCGACGACGGCGCCGAGATTCTCACTGTGCCGGACAACTGACATCGGGCCCGACAACTGAGGTTCGGTCCGACAACCGAGACGCTCAGGCGGGGAAGCGGACGGGTTGCGGTTCGCTGCTCGTCGTGGTCGTCCCGTTGCCGGGCTGACCCTGGCCGTTGAGGCCCCAGCAGTACATCTCGTCGTCCGCGACCGCGCACACGTTCGCCGAACCGGTGGTGACCTCGGTGACCCCCGACAGTCCGTTGACGCGGTCGGGGCTCTTGTCCGGCTGATCGCTGCGCGAACCCCAGCAGTAGGCGGAGCTGCCCGCGGCGGCGCAACCGCCGTAGGCCGCCGTGGACACCTCGGTGGCCCCGCGGACGTCGATGCGGGTCGGGGTGCGCCGGTTCTGCTCGGTGCCGTCGCCGAGCTGGCCGCTGGTGTTCTGGCCCCAGCAGAACACGCCGCCGGAGCCGGCGACCGCACACGTCGAGTACAGGCTCGTGCTGATCGACGTGGGCGAGTCGAGTCCGAGGACCCGGGTCGGGGTGAGGCGGTCGAGTGTGGTGCCGTCGCCGATCTGGCCTTCCCGGTTGTTGCCCCAGCAGTACGCCGAACCGCCGGCGATGGCGCAACTCGTGGTGTGCGACGTGGACACGGCGGTCACGTCCGAGAGACCGGCGACGCGGGTGGGCACGTCCACCGACCCGGTACTGCCGTTGCCGACCTGGCCGCTCGCGTTGTTGCGCCAGCAGTAGGCGTCGCCGTCGCTGATCGCGCAGATCGTGAGCCCGACCGACACCGCCGACACCCGGGACAGGCCGGACACCTTCGTCGGCAGCGGCACGTTCTGCCCGGGCGGTCCGATCCCGTAACCCCAGCAGTAGAGGTCTCCGGAACTGATCGCGCAGGTCGTCCCGAGGCCGCCCATGCTCACCGCCGAGACGTCGGAGATGCTGGTGACCGCGACCGGGCGCGGGCGGTCGGTGGTCGTACCGTCGCCCAGCGTGCCCCGTTCGTTGTCGCCCCAGCAGTACAGTCGATTGCCGCGCACCGCGCACGTACTGTCCCCGCTGGAGGCGATGGACTCGAACTCATCGCTGCCGGTGGAGGATCCGCCGGAACTGCTGGGCGGCGTCGTCGATGACCCGGCGACCGGCGCCGTCCCTGGACCCGACCCCGATCCGCTGAGGGCGATCGCGGCGCCGACGACACCGACGACGAGGACGACGACGCCGAGTACCGCGGCGACGATCCAGGCGGTGCGTGAGCCCGTTCCCCGGGACCCCGGGCCGGGTCCGTGGGGTCCGCCGGGCCCGGTCACATATCCGGGTGGTGGACCCGGCGGCGGCCCGCCGGGACCGTACGCCGGGAACGGTGGGTGACCGCCAGGTGGCTGGGCACGGTGGGCCACCGGGTGCACCGGCGCCTGCTGGGTGGGCAGCGGTGGTGAGAACGGACGGCCGGGTGCCTGCGCCGCGACGACGGAGGGCGCCGTCGACGCGATCTCGACCGCCCGGGCGAGCGCCGCGGCGAACTCGGAGCAGGACGCGAACCGGTCGGCGGGGTTCTTGGCGAGGGCGCGCGCGAACACGGCGTCGACGTGGACGAGGTCGGGGCGGCGCTCGGAGATCCGCGGTGCGGGCGTGTTGACGTGGCCGGCGATCAGGGCCATCGGGGTCTGCCCGGGATAGGGCTGCGATCCGGTGAGCAGCTGGAAGGTCGTGCACGCGAGCGCGTACTGGTCCGACGCCGGGATCGCCGGTTCGCCGGTGAGGATCTCGGGTGCGGCGTAGGCGAGGGTGCCGACGAACAGGTTGGTCGCGGTCATCTTCGCGCCGTCCATCAGGCGGGCGATGCCGAAGTCGAGCACGGTGACCCGGGTGATCCGGCCGTCGGGGCCGCGGGCGACCACGATGTTCGCGGGTTTGATGTCGCGGTGGATGACGCGCCGGGTATGGGCATAGTCGAGCGCGTCGGCGACCTTGCCGACGACCGTCACCACGTCGTCGACCGGCAGGGCCGACGCGGCGGCGAGGTCCTCGCCTTCGAGGTAGGACATCGAGAACCACGGGCTGCCGTTCTCCACGCCGTGGGTGTAGACCGTGACGATGCCGGGGTGATCGAGGGCCGCGGCGGTGCGGGCCTCGTTGCGGAACCGCTCGGCGAAACTGGGATCGGCGGGGTTCGGCGAGATGATCTTGAGGGCCTCGCGGCGGCCCAGGGTGGGGTGTTCGACGAGCCAGACCTGTCCCATGCCGCCGCGCCCGAGCATCGAGAGGACGCGATATCCGGCGAACACGGACCCGGGCTTCACGACCTCCACGTCCGATGACCCCCCTTGACTCCGAACGACCGGCTGTCGACCTGTTCGTCCGGGTCACTGTATCCAGACCCGCACGACCGCGAGGTGAACGGTGGGACTTGTGAACGACGCCACCGTGGTCGCGGCCTCGGGTTCGGCCTCTAGTCTGTTCCGGGTGGACGGACTCGGTGGCGCATTGCTCGTGGGCGGTACCAGCAGCGATGCCGGGAAGAGCCTCATCGTCGCCGGGCTGTGCCGTGCGCTGCGGCGCACCGGTGTGCGGGTCGCACCGTTCAAGGCGCAGAACATGTCCAACAACTCGGTGGTCACCCTCGACGGCGGCGAGATCGGTCGTGCCCAGGCGTTGCAGGCGTTCGCCTGTGGCCTCGAACCCTCCACCAGGTTCAACCCGGTGCTGTTGAAACCGGGCAGTGACCGTCGCTCGCACGTGATCCTCCGCGGTCGGCCCGCCGGAGACGTCGGGGCCGCCGACTACCTGCACTGGCGGGCGCGGCTGCGTGCCGTCGTCGCCGACGAGTTGGCCGGTCTCCGACGCGACTTCGACGTCGTCATCTGTGAAGGTGCGGGTTCGGTCGCCGAGATCAATCTGCGCGCCAACGACATCGCGAATCTCGGTCTCGCACAGGCGGCGGACCTCCCGGTGGTGCTGGTCACCGACATCGACCGCGGCGGGTCGCTGGCCCATCTGTTCGGTACCACCGCGGTCCTCGACGACGCCGATCAGCGGCTGATCGCGGGGTTCGTGGTCAACAAGTTCCGTGGTGACCCGTCGATCCTCGAGCCGGGACTGCGGCAGGTCGAGGCGATCACGGGACGGCCGACACTCGGGGTGGTGCCCTTCGCCGACGACCTGTGGCTCGACGCCGAGGACTCGCTCGCGGCGCCGGTCGGGCGGCGGGTCGGGCCACCGCGCTCGTTCACCGAATCCTCCGCGACCGGAGTACCTCGATTGCGGGTCGCCGCCATCCGGCTGCCGCGGATCTCCAACTCGACCGACGTCGAGGCGCTGGCCTGCGAACCCGGTGTCGACGTCACCTGGGTCGACGACCCGGCCGGGGTGGCGGCCGCCGACCTCGTCGTGCTGCCCGGCACCCGCGCCACCATCACCGACCTCGAGTGGCTGCGGGCGCGCGGTCTCGGGGAGGCACTTACCGAACGCGCGGCCCGCGGACGTCCGATCGTCGCCGTGTGCGGCGGATTCCAGATGCTGGGCCGCACCCTCGACGACCGAGTGGAGTCCGGTCGCGGGCGGGTGCCCGGACTGGGGTTGTTCGACCTCGACATCGAGTTTTACGCCGAAAAAACCGTGCGGCAGGTGACCGGGACCGGCGGCGAGGTGACCGGGACCGGCGGCGAGGTGTCCGGTGTTCCGATGTCAGGGGTGCCGATCAGTGGCTACGAGATCCATCACGGCCGGGTGACCCGATCGGCCGAGAACACGTGGATCGTCGACGACCGGCACGGTCCGGAAGGCGCGGTGCGGGGGGCGGTCCGGGGTACCCACTGGCACGGACTGCTGGCGTGCAACGACTTCCGGCGTCGACTTCTGGCCGACGTGGCGGCCGAGGCCGGTGTCCGAGGATTCCGCGTGGCGCCGGGCACCGACGTCGACGCCGTACGTCGGCGACAGGTCGACGCGATGGCCGATCTCGTCACCGAACACCTCGACCTCGACGCCGTGACGCGCCTCATCGAACAAGGGCCGCCGCGCCACCCCAAGGTCATCCGTCACCACCTCGAGGACTTGTAGACGCCGGGGTCGTGGAGACGGGTTATCGTGGGCGCCATGACTGAAGACCGCCCCATGATCGACGACCGACGTCAGGTGACCGTGGGCGGCCTCACCTTCGACGTCCGGATCGGGGGACCGGAGACCGGTCCGTGGGTTCTGCTGCTGCACGGGTTCCCGGTGAACGGGAGTTGCTACGACGACGTACTGCCGCGCCTGCACGAGTCGGGGCTGCGGACACTGGTCATCGATCAACGTGGGTACAGCCCCGGCGCGCGGCCGCCCGGGGTGGACGACTACCGGCTCACCCACCTCGTCTCCGATGTGATCGGGGTTCTCGACGCCCTCGGCATCGGCTACGCGATCCTCGTCGGGCACGACTGGGGCGGCATCGTCGCGTGGCATCTCGCCGGGAAGTACCCCGACCGGTTCACCGGTCTCGTCGTCGCCAGCACCGGGCATCCGTCGGCCATGCGCGACGCGCTCGTCGGTAGCGACCAGCGTGAACGTTCTTCGTACATCCTCGATTTCGTGGCCGACGGGGCCGAGGAGAGGCTGCTCGCCGACGACGCCGCCGAGCTGCGGGCGGTGGGGATCTCCGAGGACGAACTCGCCCCGCTGCGGGAACCGGGCGCCCTGACCGCGGCGCTGAACTGGTACCGCGCGAACTTCACCGGCGACATCAAGGCGACGATGGCGTGCCCGCCGGTCGAGATCCCGACCACGCTGCTGTGGAGCGACGCCGACACCGCCCTGGGTCGCGAACAGGCGCAGGGCAGCGGTCGGTACGTCTACGGCGACTTCCGCTACTGCGAACTCGCGGGCGTTGACCACTGGATCCCGCAGCGCGCGGCCCCGGCCCTCGCCAGCGAGATCGCCCTGCGCTCAACGATTTTCTGAGGTCGCTCGGAGGGCCTGGCCGTCAGATGTCCAGGCCGAGGATCGCGTTCTCCAGGACCTCGGGCATCGCCGGGTGGATCCAGTACTGGTCGCGGGCAAGTTCGTGTGCGGTCTGGCCGAAGTGCATCGCCTGGATGACCGGCTGGATGACCGTCGGTGCCTGCGGGCCGATGAGGTGTGCGCCCAGCAGCCGGCCGGTGCCGCGTTCGGCGATCAGCTTGCAGAATCCGGTGGTGTCCTCCATCGCCCAGCCGTAGGCGACATCGCCATAGGCCTGGACCTTGACGGCGAAGTCGTGGCCGGCCTCGCGAGCCTCGTCCTCGGTGAGGCCCACCGCGGCGATCTGCGGGTGGGTGAACACGGCCGCCGGGACGTACCGGTGGTCGAAGGCGTCCAGATCGGTTGCGTCCCAGCCTTTCAGGAGATTGGCCTGCACCACCCGCTGTTCGTGGTTGGCGACGTGTTTGAGCTGGTACGGCGAGCTGACGTCGCCCAGCGTCCACACTCCGCGGGCAGCGGTGCGACCGTGCTGATCACAGCGCACGCGACCTTCGTCATCGAGCTCGATGCCGACGGAGTCGAGGTTGAGCCGGTCGCCGTTCGGCTGCCGGCCGGTCGCGATCAGCAGGACGTCGGCCTCCAGTGTCGCGCCGTCGGAGAGCCCGACCCGCACACCGCCGTCGGGCAGGTCCTCGGCCTCGGTGATCGTGGTCTCCAGCCGCACGTCCCACTTCTCCCGGGCCACCTGGGTGAAGCGGTTGGAGATGTCGGCATCCTGCTTCCGGAGCAGAGCCGGGCCGCGCGCGATGATCGACACATGTGAGCCCAGCGCGCCGAAGACGTGTGCGAATTCCGCTGCGATGTAACCGCTCCCGACGATGATCAGGCGTTCGGGCAGCTCGGGAAGACGCATGACGTCGTTGTTGGTGTAGTAGGTGACCCCCGAGTCGGCGACGATCTGGGGGATGACCGCGCGCGATCCGGCGGCGAGCACGACCTCGTCGGCGAGGACCGTGTCGCCGTCTCGCGTGACCAACCGGTACCGGCCGTCGTCGTCGCGCCCGTCGAATTCGACATGGGAGTCGTACACGGTGATGTTCTCGCACCGGTCGACCCGGTACTCCTTGCCGCCCTGCGACAGCGGGTCGATGCGGCCGAACACGCGCTCGACGATGCCGGGCCAGTCGACCGAGTCCACCTTCGAGTGCACGCCCAGGCGCGCACCGTGCGTGGCGATCTCGGCCACCTCGGAGGCGTAGACGAACATCTTGGTCGGGATGCACCCCACGTTGAGGCAGGTGCCGCCGTAGACGCCCTCCTCGAAGATCGCGAGGGTCTTGTCCGCGAAGCGGTCATCGGGAATGGCGTTGCCGCTGCCGGAGCCGATGATGGCCAGGTCGACGACCTGCGTGGCGGTCATAGGGGATTCTCGCTTTCGGTTGAGAGGACGGCGGACAGCCAGTGGTCGACCTCGCGATAGGCGTGCTCGCGGGCGTGTGCGACGGAGAGGAAGACGTCGTGCCGGGCGTCGGGGATGGGTACCGCGGTCACGCGGCCGCCGAGGCACCCGCTCCAGCGGGCGATGTGGGTGACGTCGAGGACGGCATCGGCATGATCGGTGGACGCCGAGTAGGTCCTGGCGAAATGCGTTTTGTCCGAACGTAACACGAGCGCGGGAACACCGACGTCGATGCCGCGGTGCAGGCGACGCTGACCGCTGCGCACCGCGTCGAGGAAACCGAAGGTGACCGGGAATCCGCCCAGCGGTTTCGCCGACAGGTCGTATTTCCATTCGCCGTGCGCGCTGTCGTGCAGGCTCTCGCCGTAGGCCTGCGAGAGTTCCTTCGGTATCACCCTGGTCGGCGCGACGGCGGCGATCGCCTTGACGAGCAGCGTGACCGGGAGGGTGCGGAGCACCGCGTCGCCCTGCAGATCGAACCAGGGTGAGTTGAGCAGGAGTCCGTCAACTGCCGCGTGCAGCGCCGGCTCGCGCTGTCGCAACCGGTCGAGCCAGAGTGCGGTGATGAGGCCGCCCGTCGAATGCCCGGCCACCACGACCCGGCAGTCGGGTCCCACCTCGTCGAGGATGATCCGCAGTGACGCGTTGAGCTCTTCGTCGTACATCGCGAGGCCGGTGGTGAAGTGCGGCGTGTGGTGCGATTGCCGCGATCGCCCGCATTTTCGCAGGTCGACGGCATAGAACGCGTACCCGCGGTCGACGAAGAAGTCGGCGAGTGGCTCGTGGAAGAAGTAGTCGGTGAACCCGTGGACGTAGAGCACGGCGCCGCGCGCGGGTGACGACTCGGCGCGTCGCACCAGGGTCGCGGTGATCGGCGATTCACCGTCGGGATCGGGGCCCAGGGGGAGGACGCGTTGCCGGTAGTCCTCGAGAAATCGGTCGGGCTGCCAGTCGGCGGCTGCGGATGCGCTCACGGCGACCAGCATAGTGACAGGTCAGGACAGCCCGGATGTCGTGCAGCACACAGTTGCGAAGGTCGATTCTCGTGCTGGACGTGCCATGCTGGACAATGACGATCGACAAGGACCGGGTGAGAAGTGCCCGGTCGAGAAGTTGCCATCCGGGACGACGTGCCGCGACGAACACCGGTCACAGTGTCCCTCCAGGTGAAGTGGAGTCCAGGTGTCGAAAACGGTGATCACGACCGACGTCGCGTTGGTGGGTGCGGGAATCATGAGTGCGACCCTCGGAGCGCTGCTCCGACAGCTTCAGCCCGACTGGTCGATCAGCCTGTTCGAGCAGCTCGACGCCGCAGCCGCCGAGAGCAGCGACCCGTGGAACAACGCCGGCACCGGACACTCGGCACTCTGCGAGCTGAACTACACGCCGAAGACCGCCGACGGCGACGTCAACATCGACAAGGCGCTCACCATCAACGAGCAGTTCCAGGTGTCGCGCCAGTTCTGGGCCCACTCGGTCGACAACGGCATCCTCGGTGACCCGTCGGAGTTCATCAACCCCATCCCGCACGTCGCCTTCACCCACGGCGCCGAAGGCCAGAAGTACCTCCGCAAGCGCTACGACAATCTTGCGACCCAGACCCTGTTCGAGGGCATGGAGTTCATCGACGACCCGGCCGAGTTCACCGCGCGCCTGCCGCTGATGTCGGAGGGACGCGACTTCGCCGACCCGGTCGCGCTGAACTGGTTCGATCAGGGTACCGACGTCGATTTCGGCGCGCTCACCCAGCAGCTCCTCAACTACGTCGCCCAGGGCGCCGACATCTACTTCGGCCATTCGGTGACCAACCTGTCCAAGCAGTCCGACGGCAGCTGGATCGTGAAGGTCCGTAACGGCCGGACCGGGCAGAAGCTGTCCGTGCACGCGAAGTTCGTGTTCGTCGGTGCCGGCGGCGGTGCGCTGCACCTGCTGCAGAAGTCGGGCATCAAAGAAGCCAAGGGGTTCGGCGGGTTCCCGGTGTCCGGTGAGTTCTTCCGCTGCACCAACCCCGATCTCGTCGCCGAGCATCACGCGAAGGTCTACGGGCAGGCCGCCGTCGGTGCCCCGCCGATGTCGGTGCCGCACCTCGACACCCGCGTCATCAACCACAAGCCGGGCCTGCTGTTCGGCCCGTACGCCGGGTGGTCGCCGAAGTTCCTCAAGAGCGGCAAAATCACCGACCTGCCCGCCTCGATCAAGCCGGGCAACCTGCTCCCCATGGTGTCGATCGCGCCCAAGGAGTTCGGGCTGCTCAAGTACCTCATCAGCGAGCTCGCCGCCGGGCCGGCCGACCGGGTGAAGACGCTGTCGGAATTCGTCCCCCGCGCGCTCGGCGCCGACTGGGAGCTCATCACCGCCGGACAGCGCGTGCAGGTCATCCGCAAGACCGGGGTGGGTGGTCAGCTGGAGTTCGGCACCGCGGTCGTCGCGGCCGGCGACGGCACCATCGCCGGGCTCCTCGGTGCGTCCCCCGGCGCCTCGACCGCCGTGCCGGCGATGATCTCGGTGCTCGAACAGTGCTTCCCGAAGGAGTACGCAGGCTGGTCGTCGAAGCTGACCGCGATCATCCCGTCCTTCGGTCAGAAGCTCAACGACAACCGCGACCTGTACCGCCAGGTGTGGGACTGGACGAACAAGACGCTGCAGCTGACCGACCGGAACGAGGTCCCGGCCGAGACCGGCCGGCTCGCGCCCGCCACCGCCGGCTGATCCGCGCGAGGTGAAGTCCGGTCGCCTTGTGTGCTAACCACGACACATGATCTCTGAACCGCGGGTGCACCGCGCCCTGGCCGACGACATGGACGCAGCCACGCTGTATCGGGTCCTCCGGCTGCGGGTCGAGGTCTTCGTCGTCGAGCAGGCCTGTCCGTATCCCGAACTCGACGGCCGAGACCTGGAACCGACGACGCGCCAGTTCTGGATCACCGACGGTGGGGACCGGACCGACGGAGGCGACGAGGACGGGCCCGACCCGGGGGCGGTACTGGCGACGCTGCGTCTGCTCGAGGAACCGGAGGCCGACGGCGGACAGGTCTTCCGGATCGGCCGCGTCTGCACCGAACGCAACCATCGGGGTCACGGCCTCGTGGCGACCCTCATGACCGCCGCGCTCGCCGAGGTCGGGGAGCGCCCGTGCCGGATCGAGGCGCAGGCCTACCTCACCGAGATGTACGGCAAGTTCGGTTTCGTCCGCGACGGCGACGACTACCTCGAGGACGGGATCCCCCACGTGTCGATGCTCCGCGCCGGGTCACGATGACGACCCTCGGTGAACTCCCCGCTTCCGTGGACACGCACGCCGACGTGCGCTATCCGTTCAGCGCCGTCGTCGGGCAGGAGCAGCTCAAGCTCGCACTGATCCTGTCGGCCATCTCGCCGGGTATCGGGGGTGTCCTGATCCGCGGGGAGAAGGGCACGGCGAAATCGACCATCGTGCGCGGGCTCGGTCCGCTGCTCAGCGTCCCCGGTGCCACGGACGACACCGCCGGCCGCGTGGTCGAACTGCCCATCGGTGCAACCGAGGACCGTGTGATCGGCTCGCTCGACCTCACCTCGGTGCTGCGGGACGGCCGTGCCGAGTTCACTCCCGGTCTGCTCGCCCGGGCGCACCGCGGGGTGCTGTACATCGACGAGGTCAACCTGCTCGCCGACCACCTCGTCGACGTGCTGCTGGACGCGGCGGCCAGTGGACGGGTCACGATCGAACGCGATGGTGTGTCACACACCCAGGCGGCCGATTTCGTACTCGTCGGCACCATGAACCCGGAGGAGGGCGAGCTGCGCCCGCAGCTGCTCGACCGGTTCGGGCTCGCCGTCGACGTGGCCGCCGGCCGCGACGTCGACGAACGCGTGGAGGTGGTGCGCCGCCGCATGGCGTATGACGCCGATCCGGCGTCGTTCGTCGCCGCCCATGCCGCCGCCGAACACGAACTGACACAACGGATCGCGAGCGCACGAGCCGCTGTGGGTGCGGTGGCCCTCCCGGACCGGGAATTGCGCCGTATCGCCGGGATCTGCGCCCACCTCGACGTCGACGGACTCCGCGGCGACATCGTGGTGGCCCGGACCGCGCTCGCCCATGCCGCCTGGCGCGGGGCGGCGGCCGTCGAGGACACCGACGTCCGGGCGGCCGTCGAGCTCGCGCTGCCGCATCGGCGCCGCCGCAACCCCTTCGACGAGTCGGGGCTCAGCCGCGACCAGCTCGACGAGGCGATGTCGGCGGGCGAGGACGCGGCCGGACCCGACTCGCCCGATGACGACCCGGAACCGCCCGAGACACCACCGCCCGGTGGCGGCGGCGAGGCCCCGGACTCCGCGTCCGACACCGGCCCGGCGCCCGACACCGACCCCGACTCCCATGCGGCGTCCGAGACCGGCGACACCGACGCCCCGCAGCACGCTCCCGGACCGGCGTTCGGATCCGTGCCGACCTCGACGGCTCGCCGCATGCCGACCCTGCGCGTCGACGGACTCGGCGACGGTGACCCGGGTCGCCGCTCGAAGGCGCGGAGCCGTCGCGGACACACCACCCACGCCGTGGACTTCGATGCCGGCCGACCGATGCATCTGTTCGGCACGGTGCTCTCCGCCGCGGGCCGGGCCGGTCGTGGCGGGGCCGGGTCCGAGCGCGGTGTGCGGATCGCCGCCCCCGACCTGCGGTCGGCGCAACGGGTCGGCCAGGAGGCCAACCTCGTCGTCTTCGTGGTCGACCTCAGCGGGTCGATGACCGCCCGGCGTCGGCTGGCCGCGGTGTCCGAACTGTGCGTGGAGATGTTGCGCGACTCGTATACCCGGCGCGACCGCGTCGCGGTGGTCGTGGCGCGGGGTTCCTCCGCGACGCTTGCGGTGCCGCCCACCAAATCGGTCGAGATCGCGGTGCGCCGCCTCGAGGAGATCCGTACCGGCGGCCGGACACCGCTCGGCGAGGGCCTGCAGCTCGCCGCCGATGTCGTGCAGCGGTGTCGCCGCGCCGAGCCCGACCGGCGGCCGCTGCTGGTCGTACTCACCGACGGACGTGCCACCTCAGGACGAGGCGCGATGGCACGGGCGCGGGAAGCCGCGGACGGTATCCGTCGTCGCGGCATCGGGTCCGTGGTCGTCGACTGCGAGCAGGGGATGGTCCGGCTCGGACTCGCCGGCGATCTCGCGGCCCACCTCGGCGCGAGCCTGATCCCGATGGACGAACTGTCCGCCACCGCGCTGACCGGACACGCACCCGCGCGGGGAGCGGCCTGACCGCCCCCGCCACCCCCCATCTGAGACCAGAGGAGAAGTCGAGTGCCCCAGGGAGTTCCGGTCAGCATCCCCGATGACGGCTTGACGACGCGACAGCGCCGTAACCAGCCCGTCCTCGCGGTGCACACCGGCGACGGCAAGGGCAAGTCGACCGCCGCTTTCGGGATGGCGATGCGCGCGTGGAACGCGGGTATGCGGGTCGCGGTGTTCCAATTCGTCAAGAGTGCGAAATGGAAGGTGGGGGAGGAGTCGACGATGCTCACCCTCGACCGGGTGCACGCGGAGACCGGCGCCGGTGGGCCGGTGGAATGGCACAAGATGGGTCAGGGCTGGTCCTGGTTGCGGGCCAACGACGACCAGGACGACGACCACGCCGCCGCCGCCCGGGCCGGGTGGGCGGAGATCGCACGCCGTCTCGATGCCGGCGAACACGACTTCTACGTCCTCGACGAGTTCACCTATCCGCTTCACTGGGGCTGGGTGGACACCGCCGAGGTGCTCGACACCCTCGCCCGCCGACCCGGACGCCAGCACGTGGTCATCACCGGCCGGCGCGCCCCGCAGGCCCTCGTCGACGCTGCCGATCTCGTGACCGAGATGCACAAGATCGCCCACCCGATGGACGCCGGACGCAAGGGGCAGAAGGGGATCGAATGGTGATCTCCGCGCGGGCGTCGACGCCCGCCGTCGTGATCGCCGCGCCGTCGTCGGGCAGCGGCAAGACCACCGTGACGACCGGCCTCATCGGCGCACTGCGGGCGGCCGGACACCGGGTGGCGCCGTTCAAGGTCGGCCCCGATTACATCGACCCCGGCTACCACGCCGTCGCGGCCGGACGACCCGGACGCAATCTCGACCCGAATCTCGTGGGCGCCGAACGCATTGCGCCGCTCTTCGCCCACGGCGCCGCGGGCGCCGACATCGCGGTCGTCGAGGGCGTGATGGGCCTCTTCGACGGCCGGATCGTGGAGCACGACAGCGGCAACGGGACGGGCGGCAGTCCAGGCGGCGACGCCGGTTCACTCGGCGTCGGCTCCACCGCGCACGTCGCGTCGATCATCGGTGCGCCCGTGATCCTCGTCGTCGACGCCGCGGGCCACAGCCAGTCGCTGGCCGCCGTGCTACACGGGTTCCTCTCCTACGACCCCTCGGTGTCGATCGCGGGCGTCATCCTCAACCGGGTCGGCTCGCCACGCCATGAGATGGTGCTGCGACAGGCCGCCGCGCGGGTGGGACTGCCGGTTCTCGGGGTGCTGCGGCGCCACCCGTCGCTGACGGTGCCCTCCCGGCACCTGGGCCTGATCCCGGCCGCCGAACGCAACGCCGACGCGGTCGCCGCCGTGGACGCGATGACCGCGCACCTGCGCGGCGCCCTCGACCTGCCGGCGATCGTGGCCGCCGCCCGCGGACGTGCGGTCCCCGACGCCGCGGCCTGGTCGGCTGCGGAAGCCGTCGCGCCGTATCGTCCCGCCGCGTCGGCCGGTTCGCCGGTGATCGCGGTCGCCGGGGGCGCGGCGTTCACCTTCGGTTACGCCGAGCACGCCGAGATGCTGACCGCCGCCGGCGCGCGCGTCGTCGTCTTCGACCCGCTCGTGGACCGGTTGCCCGCGGACGCGGCCGGCGTGGTGATCGGTGGCGGATTCCCGGAAGAACACGCCGAGGCGCTGGCCGCCAACGATCTCCTGCGCGCCGACCTCCGGGCGCACGCCGCGGCGGGTCGGCCGATCCACGCCGAGTGCGCGGGCCTGCTGTACCTGTGCACCGAACTCGACGGGCACCCGATGAGCGGCGTCCTCGACATCCCCGGCCACTTCGGCCCGACCCTGACGCTCGGATACCGCGATGCCGTGGCCGTGGGCGACTCGGCCCTGTTCCGGACCGGCGAACGCGTCACCGGTCACGAGTTCCACCGCAGCGGGGTCGGCGACGGCGCGCTCGCCCCGGCCTGGGCCTGGCGGGATCCGGCCGGCCGCGCGTCGATGCACGGGGTCGCGACGGCCGCGGTGCACGCCTCGTATCTGCACCTGCATCCGGCCGCGATCCCGGAAGCGTTGTGCCGCTTCGTGTCCAGATCCGTCGAGAGTGGGCGGGTGCCGACGCCCCAGTCCGTCGGCGACGCCCCCGGGGCGTCCTGATGCTGGCGCACCGGCTCCGCGAGACGCTCGACGCGCTCGCCGATCACGGTGCCGACGATCCCGCCCTGCTCCGGGAACTGCTGGAGGCGGTGCTGGTGGTCGGGCAGGGGGTCGAACTCGACCGCGCGCTGCAGCGCATCGTCGAGGTCGCGGCGGGACTCGTGGACGCCCAGTACGGTGCCCTCGGCGTGCGCGGACCGGACGGCGGGCTGAGTGAGTTCGTGCACATCGGCATCACCGATGCGCAACGCGCCACCATGGGACATCTGCCGGTCGGCCGCGGGGTCCTCGGCCTGCTCATCGACGATCCCCGCCTGCACCGCATCCACGACCTCGGCGCCCATCCGACGTCGGTCGGGTTCCCGCCCAACCACCCCCCGATGCACACCTTCCTCGGTGCTCCGATCATGGTGCGCGGCGAGGTGTTCGGCAGTCTGTACCTGACCGAGAAGCGGTCCGCGGAGGACTTCTCCGAGGTCGACGAGACCGTCGTCGCGGTGCTGGCGGTGGCCGCCGGGATCGCCGTCGACAACGCGGGTCTCTTCGAACGGGCCCGCACCCGCCACCGCTGGATGCAGGTTCTGGCCCGGCGTGGGTCGGAGCCGCTGGCCGGAATCGCGTTGTCGGACACAATGTCCCGGATGTGCGCCGATGTCGCCGATCTCGTCGGCGCGGTCGATGTCTACCTGCTCACCGAGATGGCGGGGGAGGTGGAACTACGCGGGCACACCGGCGACCCGGTGGAGATCGAGCACTTCATCCCGCCGGACGCCACGGCGCTGCGGGTGCAGCGTTCCGGCCAGATCGCAGAGTCGCTGATCCGGCGCGGCGCCCGCTGGACCTCGGTGCAACCGCTGCAGCGCGCATCGGGGGCGTTCGGCTGGATGCTCATCACCCACCGCAACCGCCCCTATTGGGACGACGAGGAGATCGCCGGGCTCGCCGGTGTCGCCGAGGTCGCCTCGCTGGCGGTCGTCTACGCCGAGCAGCAACAGATCGCCCGCGATCTCGAGGTCCTCGAAGACCGGCACCGCATCGCCCGCGACCTGCACGATCATGTGATCCAGCGACTCTTCGCGGTCGGGATGTCGGTACAGACGCTGCTGGCCGGGTCCACCGATCCGGCCGCGGCGGCCGCGCGCCTGGAGCAGATCATGACCGACCTCGATCGCACGATCGCCCAGATCCGCACCTCGATCTTCGACCTGCAGACGCCCTACGGAACCGACGTCGGCCCGACGCTGCGGCGGCGCGTGCTCGACATCGTGTCCGAACTGTCCGGGCACGCGTCGATCTCGCCGAGCGTGGAGTTCGACGGCCCCGTCGACACGGTGGTCCCGGACTCCCTCGGACCACACATCGACGCCGTCCTGCGAGAGGGCTTGAGCAACGCGCTCCGGCACGCGCGGGCCGACCACATCGCGGTGTCGGTGACCGCCGACGACGTCCTGACCGTCGAGATCAGCGACGACGGGGTCGGCATCGGCGCCGACGTCACCTATCGCGGTCTCGAGAACCTGACGCGCCGGGCCGAGGACTGCGACGGGACGTTCAGCATCGTCACCCGCCCGCGGGGGACGAGTGGGGGCGGGACGAGCGAGGGCCGGACCAGCGGCGGCGGGACGACGCTCACCTGGTCGGTGCCGCTGGTGGGTTAGCTCACTCCTTGCCGTCGCGGAGTCTGGTCGCCATCACGGCGACCTGGGTGCGTCGCTGCATGTCCAGCTTGCCCAGGATGCGGGACACGTAGTTCTTGATCGTCTTCTCCGCCAGGAACATCCGGCCGGCGATCTGCCGATTGGTCAGGCCTTCGCCGATCAGGGCGAACACCTCGCGCTCCTGATGGGTGAGCTCGGCGAGCGGATCCTTCTCGGTCTGCTTCTCGTTGCGCAGCTTGGCGAGCAGGGCCGCCGTGGACCGATCGTCGAGCAGTGAACCGCCCCGACCGACGGTCCGAACCGCGGCGACCAGGTTGTGCCCCAGGATCTGTTTGAGCACGAAACCCGAGGCGCCGGCGAGGACCGCGGCGAGCAGCGCGTCGTCGTCGGCGTAGCTCGTGAGCATCAGGCACTTGATCCCCGGTTCGGCGGCGCGAACGTCCCGGCACAGCTCGACCCCGTTGCCGTCGGGCAACCGGACGTCGAGCACGGCCACATCGGGCTTGGTCGCCAGGATGCCGACAAGTGCCTCGCCGACCGAGGCCGCCTCGCCCACCACCTCGATGTCGCCGGCGGTTCCGAGCAGGTCGCGCAGACCGCGCCGGACGAGCTCGTGGTCGTCGACGAGGTAGGCGCGGACCGGATTCGGGGACGGGGTCGGATCGGCGGTGGCCGAATCGGTCGTGACAGGGGACATGGGTCTGAAAGTACCGGATGTGCGGCGCCGGGAAGTCGCGACGTCGGACCCCATACATGCGGGACCTTCGCCTCACGAGCACCACCCGTCCCGCCGCGCAGAGTGGATGGTACGACCCCGCTGTGATCAGGAGAGCACGTGACCACCCTCATCGGACCCCCCGACGCCGAACCCGCCGACCGCGGCATGACCGGTTCGGATCTACTGCGTGAACTGCTGCCCGTGTGCGAGACCGAGGTCGAGCGGCACATGAAGATGACGCGCGACTGGCACCCGCACGACTACGTGCCCTGGGACGACGGACGCAACTTCGCAGCTCTCGGCGGACTCGACTGGGATCCGTCGCAGTCGCGGCTCTCCGATGTCGCCAAGGCCGCGATGATCACCAATCTGCTCACCGAGGACAACCTGCCGTCGTACCACCGGGTGATCGCCGACAACTTCACCCTCGACGATGCCTGGGGCTGGTGGGTGGGGCGCTGGACGGCCGAGGAGAACCGCCACTCGATCGTGATGCGCGACTACCTGGTGGTGACCCGCGGTGTCGACCCGGTCGAGCTCGAAGAGATACGCATGGCGCACATGACGTCGGGATTCAACCCGCTGCCCGACGACGACGGGCAGCGCGACCACAGCTTCGACATGCTGTTCGCGGTCGCGTACGTCAGTTTCCAGGAACTGGCCACCCGGGTCTCGCACCGCAACACCGGGAAGGCATGCGGGGACCCGATCGCCGACCGCATGCTGCAACGTGTCGCGGCCGACGAGAACCTGCACATGCTCTTCTACCGCAACATCGTCGCCGGCGCGCTCGACCTCGTTCCCGACCAGACCATGGCCGCCATCCACGCGATCGTGACCAACTTCCAGATGCCCGGCGCGACCATGCCGAACTTCCGGCGCAACGCCGTGTTGATCGCCAAGGGCGGCATCTACGATCTGCCGCAACACATGTCGGATGTCGTCATGCCCGTGCTGCGGAAGTGGCGCATCTTCGAGCGCGACGACTTCGGGCCGGTCGGCGAACACTACCGCGAACGCCTCGCGGAGTTCCTGGAGGAGATGGACGTCAAGGTGCGCAAGTTCGAGGAGTCGCGGGAGCGGGCGTTGCAGCGCCAGCACGCACGGGAACTGCGGGCCCGGTGACCGACGTGACCGTGACCGACGTGACCGTGACCGACGTGAGGGGGGCCGGCGCGCGGCCGTCCGCCTCCGCCCCTGCCGGTTTCGCCACCGCGATCGCCATGGCCGAGGCCGCCGCGGACCGGAACCCGCTGTGGTGGAACCAGATCCGGATCAACGCCGACGACTCGCTGGACGCCGCGTTCTGCACCTCGAGCCTGCTCGGGGCGCTGCTGCAGTCCGCGGCCCACCGGCTCGGTGTCCCGGCTGCCGATGTGTGGGCCCACGTCCGGCGGACGGGTGAGTTGCCGCTCTAGATCGGCTGTCCCGGTAAGGTCAGCTCCCATGTCCGAGCCTGACTCCGCCCTGTCGAATGTCCCGGGGTCGAACGTCCCCGGGTCGAATGTCCCAGGACCCCCGCACGTCCCCGGGCCCGACGCCTTCCCCTCCGGAGAGGGGCATTACCTGGTCGGCCTCGACCTCCGCGGACGCAAGGTCGTCGTGGTGGGCGGCGGGTCCGTCGCGCAGCGGCGGCTGCCCAATCTGGTCGCCGCGGGTGCCCACGTGCACGTCATCGCGCTCGATCCCACCCCGGCCGTCGAATCCTTCACCGGCATCACCGTCACCCAGCGCCGCTACGCCGACGGCGATCTGGAGGGCGCCTGGTACGCGATGGCCTGCACCGACGATCCCGCCGTCAACGAGGCGGTGGTGGCCGAGGCCGAGCGCAGGCACACGTTCTGCGTCCGGGCCGACGACGCCCGCCACGGCACCGCCGTCACCCCGGCGTCCGGCCGTCACCGCGACGTCCAGTTCGGCGTCCTCGCCGGCGGCGACCACAAACTGTCGGCCGCACTCCGCGCCGCGATGAGCCGAGCCCTCGCCGAGGGGTCGCTGAGTGTCGACGACGCCGCCCCGCACGCCGCGGGCGTGGCCCTCGTCGGTGGCGGTCCCGGCGACCCCGACCTGATCACCGTCCGCGGCCAGCGGCTCCTCGCCGAGGCCGACGTGGTGGTGGCCGATCGGCTCGCGCCCCCCGAACTGCTCGCCGAACTCGGCCCGCAGGTCGAGGTGATCGACGCCGCCAAGGTGCCCTACGGCCGCGCGATGAAGCAGGAAGCCATCAACGACGTCCTCGTGGAGAAGGCCAAGGAGGGCAAGTTCGTGGTCCGCCTCAAGGGCGGCGACCCCTATGTCTACGGGCGGGGTTTCGAGGAACTGCAGGCCTGTGTGGCCGCCGGGGTCCCGGTCACCGTGGTGCCGGGGATCAGCAGCTCGATCGCCGCACCGGCATCGGCGGGCATCCCGGTGACGCACCGCGGCGTCACCCACGAGGTCGTGATCGCCTCGGGCCACGTGCCGCCCGGCCACCCCGACTCGCTGATCGACTGGTCGGCGATGGGCAAGCTGCGCGGCACCCTGGTCCTGATGATGGCGGTCGAACGGGTCGAGGTCTTCGCCGACGCACTGCTCGACGGCGGCCGGCGGCCCGACACCCCGGTCGCGATGATCGAGAACGGATCCCTGCCGACCCAGCGTCTGCTGCGTACCGATCTCGCCCACGCCGGCGAGGTCGCGGAGGCGCAGGGGCTGCGTCCGCCTGCGATCGTCGTCATCGGCGACGTGGCCGCGTTCACCGAGGGCGCCTGAACAGATCAACCCAGACCGAATCAACGCAGATTGGCATGTCCCGGCGATCGGCCGGTACGGTCGTTCTCTATGTCGACTCCCGGAGCTGCGAACACCGGAACCGTGAACACTGGAACGGTGAACACAGGAACTCCGAACAGCGAGCAGTTCCGTCCGGTCTTCGGCCTGCCGATCCTGGTGCTGTCCGGGATGCAGTTGCTCGTCGTGCTCGACGGCACCGTGGCCGCGCTGGCGCTCCCGAGCATCCGCGACGCGCTCACGCTCTCGGAGTCCAGCGCCAATTGGGTCATCAGCAGCTACGTGCTGGCGTTCGGCGGTCTCATGCTCCTCGGCGGCCGTCTCGGTGACACGTTCGGCCGCAAGCGGATGTTCATCGTCGGCGTGGTCGCCTTCACCCTCACCTCGCTGCTGTGCGGACTGGCCTGGAACGAGGCGAGCCTCCTCGCCGGCCGGGCCCTGCAGGGCGCGTCGGCGGCGATCGCGGCGCCCACCGCCATGGCGCTGGTCGCCACCACCTTCGCGCCCGGCAAACCGCGCAGTCAGGCCTTCGCGGTCTACGCGGCCATGACCGGCGTGGGATCGGTGGCCGGGCTCATCCTCGGCGGGGTGCTGACCGAGCTGTCGTGGCGCCTGGTCTTCCTCATCAACGTGCCGATCGGTCTGATCGTCGTCGTCGGGGCGATCGTCGCGCTGCGGGAATCCCAGGGTGAGCGGCTGCCCCTCGACGTGCCCGGCGCGGTCCTCGGCACCCTCGGTTGCACCCTGCTGGTGCTCGCGGTGAACGAGGGGCCCAACGGTTGGACGGCGCCGGTCGTGGTCGGCTCGTTCATCCTCGGCGCACTCGCCCTGGCCGCGTTCATCGTGGTCGAACGGCGCGCCCGGAACCCACTGCTGCCGTTCTCCCTCTTCGACAACAGCTCACGCGTCGCAGCCCTCCTCGCCATCCTGCTCGCCAGCATGATCATGATGTGCATGGCGGTGTTCATCTCGCTGTACCTGCAGGGCATCCTGCAGTACTCGCCGATCCAGAGCGGGCTCGCGGTCGTGCCGTTCGCGTTCGGGCTGGGCATCGCCGCGGCGATCGCGTCGAAGCTGGCGCTGATGATCCAGCCGCGCTGGCTCGTCCTGGTCGGCGGCGCGGTGATCCTCGTCGGCTGCCTCTACGCATCGTCGATCGCGACCGACTCACCGGACTACTTCCCGAGCATCTTCGTCCCGGTCGTCGTGATCGGCTTCGGCGTCGGGCTGGCGGTCATCCCGCTGACCCTGTCCGTGGTGGCCGGGGTGGGCACCACCGAGATCGGCCCCCTGACCGCGCTCGCGCAGGTCGCGCAGAACCTCGGCGGGGCCGTCGGCCTGGTCGTCGTCGGTGCGATGGTCACCTCTCGCGCGCTGTCGAAGGGCGGCACCACCGCGCCGGTCGAGACGATGAACCCCACCCAGCTCGCCGCGCAGGCCGAGGGTTACGGGCTGGCCTTCGCCGCCTGCGCGGGCATCGCCGTCCTCGCCGCGGTCGTGGTGTTGTTCATGCGGTTCACGCCGGAGCAGGTCGCCGAGGGACAGGCCGCCCAGGAAGCCGCCGACGCCGGGCTCGACGCCGATACGAGCACCCCGGGGTCCGACACCCGGCGATGAATTCCGGGCGGACGCACGGTCGGTCCCGCTATGGATGCCAAGAATCTCGCTGGGCTCTACGACATCGGCACGCTCGACTGGCAGCCCGTCGCGGCCCGACTGACCGCCGGGGTGTCCCAGGCACCCGGGACCGGTGGCCCCGACCGGCACACGTGGTGGATCGCCACGATCAACGCCGACGGCAGCCCGCACGTCACCGGCATCGGGGCGCTGTGGCACCGGGACGCGATATGGCTGGAGACCGGTCCGTCGACCCGGAAGGCGCGCAACCTCGCCCGCGACCCGCGCTGCACCCTGTCGGTGGCACTCGACGAGGCCGACCTGGTGGTCGAGGGCGACGCGAACCTGGTCACCGAGCCCGCCGTCGTCGCCGAGATGGCGGAGCTGTGGGCGAGCGACGGGTGGCCGTGCCGCGTCGATGAGTCGGGTGCCGCGCTGACCGCCGACTTCAGTGCGCCGTCGGCCGGCCCGCCGCCCTGGTACGTCTACCGGGTGACGCCGCGGCGGGCGACCGTCCTGCAGACCGTGGAGCCCGGTGGCGCAACCCTCTTCGACTTCGACGCGCAGTAGCGTCGCGGACCTCGGTGCCGGGTCAGTCGGTCAGTACGACGATGCGGTCCGGCGCTTCGATCTCGACCCGCTGCCCGGCGTCGGCGAGGACCGCGGCCAGTCCGTCGATGTCGCGGACGGTGCGGCGCGTGCGGACCAGCTCGCGGGCCATCAGACCTTTGTAGTGCTTGTTGAAGTGGCTCACCACCTTGCGTGAGCCGTCCGGTTGTTCGGTCATGACGGTCGCCGTCACCGCACCCCGTACCGGTCCGAGTTGGTGGTAGACGCCCGAGCGCAGGTCCACGACGAAATCGTCGACCGCGTCCAGTGCGGGGGACAGCTCCGGCTTCCACAGCGCCGCCAGCGTGGGCATGCCGGGCAGCTTGGACCCGCCCGAGAGCCGGTACGCGGGAATCGGATCGGGTGCCCGCACGACACCGAACAACGCCGACCCGATCGCCAGCCGGTCGGCGGCCTTGGTCTTGCCCGCCCGGGTCAGCGACCGGTGATCGAGGGCGTCGTAGAGGACGCCGGTGTAGCGCTCGAGAGCCGGCCGGGTGGGGGACAGCCACAGGTCGGCGTTGCGGTCGACCTCGTCGAGCTGGGTGGCGCCGAGCCCGAGCGCGGTACGACTGGCCTCGAGATCGGCGGCCAGGGCGACGAGCGCCTCGGCGACCTGCTTGCGGACCGGGTTCAGCTCGGGGAAGGACAGCGTGTCGAGATCCAGGGGAGCGCCGCGCCCGCCGTCGGATTTCGTTTCGGAGGGAGGCAGGATGACGAGCACCGCAACACCATAACTAAGCTGGTTGGTCGTGATCACACGCATGTCGACCCTGTTCCTGCGGACCCTGCGCGACGACCCCGCCGACGCGGAGGTCCCCAGCCACAAGCTGCTGGTCAGAGCCGGCTACATCCGCCGGGTCGCGCCCGGTGTGTACTCGTGGCTACCGCTCGGTCTACGCGTGCTGAAGGCGATCGAGAACGTCGTCCGCGAGGAGATGAACGCCATCGGCGGCCAGGAGATCCTGCTGCCCGCCCTGCTGCCCCGCGAGCCCTACGACACCACCAACCGCTGGACCGAATACGGCGACTCGCTCTTCCGCCTCAAGGACCGCAAGGGTGCCGACATGCTCCTCGGTCCGACCCATGAGGAGCTGTTCGCGACGCTGGTCAAGGGTGAGTACTCGTCGTACAAGGACATGCCGGTCATCCTCTACCAGATCCAGACCAAATACCGCGACGAGGAACGGCCGCGCGCGGGCATCCTCCGCGGCCGTGAGTTCGTGATGAAGGACGCCTACTCCTTCGACCTCGACGACGACGGACTCAAGACCGCCTACAACGCGCACCGCGAGGCGTATCAGAAGATCTTCGAGCGGTTGCGGATCGAGTACGTCATCGTCGCCGCGACCTCGGGCGCGATGGGTGGCAGCGCCTCCGAGGAGTTCCTGGCCGAGTCCGCGGTCGGCGAGGACACGTTCGTGCGCTGCGTCGAATCCGGCTACGCCGCCAACGTCGAAGCGGTCATCACCCGCGCGCCCGACCCGCTGCCCTACGACGACCTGCCCGCGGCGGTCGTCCACGACACGCCCGGCACCCCGACGATCGACAGCCTGGTCGACTGGGCGAACGCGACGCTCGACGGGCAGTACACCGGCGCGGACACGCTCAAGAACGTGCTGGTCAAACTCCGTGCGCCGGGCGGCGACTGGGAGGTCACCGGCATCGGTGTCCCGGGCGACCGCGAGGTCGACTTCAAGCGTCTCGAGGCCTCCGTCGAGCCCGCCGAGGTCGAATTGCTCACCGACGCCGACTTCGCCGCGAACCCATTCCTCGTCAAGGGATACATCGGACCGAAGGCGCTGGCCGAGAACGGCATCCGCTACCTCGTCGACCCGCGGGTGGTCGAGGGGACGTCCTGGATCACCGGCGCCGATGAGCCGGGCCGGCACTACGTCGGTCTGGTCGCCGGCCGCGATTTCACGCCCGACGGGACGGTCGAGGCCGCCGAGATCCGCGACGGCGATCCGTCGCCGGACGGCGCCGGACCCCTGGTGAGTGCCAAGGGCATCGAGATCGGGCACATCTTCCAGCTCGGCCAGAAGTACACCGACGCCTTCGAGGTGGACGTCCTCGGCGAGAACGG
Source organism: Gordonia sp. SCSIO 19800 (assembly GCF_018132775.1). NCBI lineage: Bacteria > Bacillati > Actinomycetota > Actinomycetes > Mycobacteriales > Gordoniaceae > Gordonia > Gordonia sp. SCSIO 19800. Next base: position 222,739 of record NZ_JAGRQM010000005.1, read on the forward strand.
CAAGCCGGTCCGCCTGACCCAGGGTTCCTACGGTGTCGGGGTGTCGCGTCTCGTCGCGGTCATCGCCGAGCAGTCCCACGACGACAAGGGTCTGCGCTGGCCGAAGTCGGTGGCGCCGTTCGCGGTTCACCTCGTCATCGCCAACAAGGACGAGGCCGCCGTCGCCGGCGCCGAGCAGCTCGCCGCCGACCTCGACGCGGCCGGTCTCGAGGTGCTCCTCGACGACCGGAAGGCGTCGCCCGGAGTGAAGTTCAAGGACGCCGAACTCCTCGGCATGCCGACCGTGGTGGTCGTCGGCCGCGGATATGCCAACGGCACCATCGAGATCCGCGACCGCTTCACCGGTGAGGCCACCGAGGTCGCGGTCGACACCGCGGTCGACGCGGTGGTGGCGGCCGCCCGCGGCTGAGGCGGCTCAGCCGCCAGCGGGGGAGCCGGGGAACGCCACCGTGACCGGGCTCTCCTGCAGAGCCACCCGCCAGCGCGCGGCGCGCACCGCGCTGTCCGACAGCCCGTCGGCGCCGATCCGGCGTCCGGTCTCGTCGTCGGCCTGCTCCAGCAACGCACGATAGGCGCTCGCACAGTCGATCTCGGCGCCGAGCGCGGCGCGGGCCGCCGTGGTCGGGTCGGTGACCTCGATCGGCAGCGTGTAGCCGGCTGCCGCCAGCGGCGGTGTGTTCCCCGCCGCCTCGATCGTCCGGTCGATCTCGTCGCGTCGGGCGCGATGGGCGTCGGCGTACTCGGCGACGGTGCGTCGACGGGAGGCGGCGACGAAGGCGGTGATGACGCCGTAGGTGAAGATCGCGGCGTTCTCGGTCTCGGCGGCGACGACCAACGGGTCGTCGGGATCTGCTTGCGCGGCCGGCGAATCCGACGCCGGTGTGTTCACGGGGGACGTCATGCCAGTTGCACCTCTCGCATCGAAGTGACCGCCGCGGCGACCGACCCGGTCAGCCCGGCTGCGTACCCGGCGGCGCCGAGCGCGACCCGGCGGGCCTGCCCGGCCGCGGCGTCGAGATCGACGCGCAGTCGAGCGAGGGACGGTGCCGCCGGTGGCGCACCCGCCGGGGATGTCGAGGCGGTCGCCGAGGTGGCGGGACGGTCGAGTGTCGCCGCCACCTCCTGGTCGAGCCGGATGATCTCCTCGCGCAGTGCGCGAGCGTGCTGGGCGCGCTGATCGGCCACGACACCGAGTGCGGTGGCGTAGGCGGGCTCGACGGCGACCAGGGCGCGCGCGGTGCTCTCGTCCGCGGACGCCGAGCGCACCAGGGGCACCAGGCTCTCGGCCAGCAGGGTCTCCGCGGAGGGCGACGAATCGCAACCGGTCAGTCCGACGCCGGCCGCCCCGGCACCGACGACGACGGCGCCCGCGAGGAGTCCGCCGCGCAAGGCGGTGCGCCGGTCGATCGGGTGCCGCAGGGTCCGTCGCTCGATCGGGGGCATGCTCACCCGGGACATCATGCCAGCAGTTCTCCGCGCGATCGATCCACTAGGATGTTCGGAGCAACGTCGTGCGACACCCGGCACGGCCCGACAACTGAAGACGAGGGGAGTGGCATGCCGATCAGCCCGACGCAGGTGCGCGAACTCGTCGAAAAGCTTGTCGCCGAGCGGGGATTCGACCTCGAGGACATCACGGTGCGCAGCCGGGACGGCCAGGAGGAACTGTCGATCGTGGTCGACCGCGACGGTGGCAGCGACCTCGACGTCCTCGCCGTACTCAGCACCGAGATCTCCGACCTCCTCGACGCCACGCCCGACTTCGCCGACCTCGCCTACGTACTCGAGGTCACCTCGCGCGGCGTCGACAGCCCGCTGACCCTGCCCCGGCACTGGCGTCGCAACACCGGTCGGCGCGTCGTCGTGGAGGTCGACGGCGGACCCGGATCGCAGCCGCGCACCGTCACCGGACGCATCGGCAGGCTGCTCGACGACCCGGCTCCGGCGGTCGAGGTGGTCGCGAACCACAAGGGGCGGATCGCGGTGGAGACCGTCGACCTCGCCTCGGTGACCGAAGCCGTGGTGCAGGTGGATTTCTCTCAGCCGAGCGTCCGCGAGCTCGAACTGTGCGGCCTCGAACCCGACGAGATCGAAGCGCGCCGCGCCCCCGCCGCCGCCCGACAACTGAACACGACAAATGAACACGACAAGTGAATAGGAGATCGACGACATGAACATCGACATCGCCGCCCTGCGCATGATCGAGGCCGACAAGGGCATCTCGATCGAGACCGTCATCACCGCCATCGAGACCGCTCTGCTGACGGCCTACCGACACACCGACGGTTTCGCCCCGCATGCCCGTGTCGACGTCAACCGTAAGTCCGGCGCCGTCCGTGTGATGGCGCAGGAGGTCGACCAGGACGGGAACGTCGTCCACGAATGGGACGACACCCCCGAGGGTTTCGGCCGCATCGCGGCGACGACCGCACGGCAGGTCATCCTCCAGCGCCTGCGCGACGCCGAGAACGAGAAGAACTTCGGGGACCTGGTCGCCCACGAGGGCGAGATCGTCGGCGGCGTCGTGCAGCAGGACTCGCGCGCCAACGCGCGCGGGATGGTCGTCGTCCAGATCGGCAGCGACGCCAACTCGACCGAGGGCATCATCCCGCCGGCCGAGCAGGTGCCGGGCGAGGTCTACACCCACGGCGACCGGATCAAGTGCTACGTCGTCGGCGTGAGCCGCGGACCACGCGGTCCGCAGATCACCCTGTCCCGGACCCACCCGAACCTGGTGCGCAAACTGTTCTCCCTCGAGGTGCCCGAGATCGAGGACGGCAGCGTCGAGATCGTCGCCGTGGCGCGCGAGGCCGGCCACCGGTCGAAGATCGCGGTGCACACCGGCGTGGCCGGCCTCAACGCGAAGGGCGCGTGCATCGGTCCGATGGGCCAGCGCGTACGGAACGTGATGAGCGAACTCGCCGGCGAGAAGATCGACATCATCGACTTCGACACCGACCCGGCGGTCTTCGTCGGGAATGCGTTGTCGCCCGCGAAGGTTGTCTCGGTGACGGTCGTCGACGCCGCCGCCAAGGCCGCGCGGGTCATCGTGCCGGACTACCAGCTGTCGCTGGCCATCGGCAAAGAGGGCCAGAATGCCCGGCTCGCGGCCCGGCTCACGGGGTGGCGGATCGACATCCGGTCCGACGCCGCGCCGGCGGCCGAGGGCGGGCCGGAGTGACGCACAGCAGCCGATTGTCCCCGCCGGGCCCGCTCGCGCTAGACTGATCGATGGTTCAGCGATCCGCCCCCCGTTCGCCAGCCGGCGGCACACCCATCCGGATGTGCATCGGTTGCCGGCAGCGGGCAGAGGCCGGCGAGTTGGTCCGTGTCGTCGCACAGCTGTGCGGTGACACCCCGACAGTCGTGGTCGATTCCGCGAAGACCATGCCGGGACGAGGCGCGTGGCTGCACGCGCGGTCGGAGTGCATCTCCACCGCGACGCGACGCCGGGCCTTCGCCGCGGCACTCCGGACCCCCGGTCTGACCGTGGACCCGGACGATCTCACCGAACAGCTCGGCGCGATCACCCACCAGAGGATGGCTCCCCGGAGCCGGAACAGGTAGCAGAAGACATGAGCACACCGTGAAGTCACGATGAGCATGTACCGGACTTAAATCGAGGCCGTAGCGGGTGAGCCGCTTGGCCTCCAAGTGAGGAGAGCAGTGGCAGGCAAAGCCCGCGTGCACGAATTGGCCAAAGAGCTCGGCGTCACGAGCAAGCAGGTGCTCGAGCGTCTGAAGGAGCAGGGCGAGTTCGTCAAATCGGCGTCGTCGACGGTGGAGGCCCCCGTGGCCCGTCGACTGCGTGAATCGTTCCCCGGCAAGGACGGGGGAGCCAAGGACTCCAAGTCGTCCCCGGCCCCCGGCCCGCGCCAGAGCGCCAAGCCCGGACCCAAGCCGTCCGGCAACTCGAACGCACCGAAGCCCGGTGCACCCGCAACCCCGTCGGCGCCGGTCGCCGATCGTCCGAGCCCCGGCCCGCGCACCAACGCGCCGAAGCCGGGCGCACCCAAGCCCGCACCCGCACCGGCGGAGACCCCGGCCCCGGCGCCCGCCCCCGCGGCGGAGCGTCCCAGCCCGCGTCCCGCGGCACCGGCGCCGCAGGCCCCGGCCGCGTCGGCAGCACCGTCTGCCCCCACGTCGAGCCCGGGTCCGCGTCCCGGCCCGAAGCCGGGTCCGCGTACGCCGCGGGTGGGCAACAACCCGTATTCGTCGGCACCGGCGCCCGCGCCGCGTCCGGCTGCCCGTCCCGGACCGGGTCAGGGCGGTCCGCGTCCCGGCGGTGGCCGTCCCGGCGCCGCCGGCCAGGGTGGTCCGCGTCCCGGTGGCGGTCGTCCCGCTCCCGGCCAGGGCGGTCCCCGTCCCAATCCCGGCAACATGCCCCCGCGTCCGAGTCCCGGCGCCATGCCGTCGCGCGCGGCCCGTCCCGACGCCCGTCCGGGTGGTCGCGGCGGTGCCGGCGGAGGCCGTGGTGGCCCCGGCGGCGGCGGTGGCTACCGCGGCGGCGGCGGCGGAGCCGGTGCACCGGGAGGACCTCCCGGTGGCGGTTTCCGCGGTCGTCCCGGCGGCGGTGGCGGTGGCGGCCGTGGACGCGGCGGCGCAGCAGGCGCCTTCGGTCGTCCCGGTGGTGCACCGCGCCGTGGTCGCAAGTCGAAGCGGGCGAAACGCGCCGAGTACGAGAACATGCAGGCACCGGCCGTCGGTGGCGTCCGGCTGCCGCGCGGCAACGGCGAGATCATCCGTCTCGCCCGCGGTGCGTCGCTGTCCGACTTCGCCGACAAGATCGACGCCAACCCGGCTTCGCTGGTCCAGGCGCTGTTCAACCTCGGCGAGATGGTGACGGCGACCGAGTCGGTCAACGACGAGACGCTCGAGCTGCTCGGCTCGGAGATGAACTACCGCGTCCAGGTGGTCAGCCCCGAGGACGAGGACCGCGAGCTGCTCGACAGCTTCGACCTCACCTACGGCGAGGACGAGGGCGGCGAGGAAGACCTCGAACAGCGTCCGCCGGTGGTCACCGTCATGGGCCACGTCGATCACGGTAAGACCCGACTGCTCGACACGATCCGTAAGGCCAACGTCCGGGAGGGCGAGGCCGGCGGCATCACGCAGCACATCGGTGCCTACCAGGTGAACACCCACCTCAACGGTGAGGATCGCCTGATCACCTTCATCGACACCCCGGGTCACGAGGCGTTCACCGCCATGCGTGCCCGCGGCGCCAAGGCGACCGACATCGCGATCCTCGTGGTCGCGGCCGACGACGGCGTCATGCCGCAGACGGTGGAGGCGGTCAACCACGCCCAGGCGGCCGACGTGCCGATCGTGGTCGCGGTGAACAAGATCGACAAGGAAGGCGCCGACCCGCAGAAGATCCGCGGGCAGCTGACCGAATACGGTCTGGTCCCCGAGGAGTACGGCGGCGACGCCATGTTCGTCGACATCTCGGCCAAGCAGGGCGAGAACATCGACGCACTGCTCGAGGCCGTCCTGCTCACCGCGGACGCGTCGCTGGACCTGCGTGCCAACCCGGACATGGACGCCCAGGGTGTCGCCATCGAGGCGCACCTCGACCGCGGCCGCGGCCCGGTGGCGACCGTGCTGGTCCAGCGCGGCACGCTGAAGGTCGGCGACTCGATCGTCGCCGGCGACGCCTACGGACGTGTCCGACGCATGGTCGACGAGCACGGCGACGACGTCCCCGAGGCGCTGCCGTCGCGTCCGGTCCAGGTCATCGGCTTCACCTCGGTCCCCGGCGCAGGCGACAACCTGCTCGTGGTCGAGGAGGACCGCATCGCCCGGCAGATCGCCGACCGGCGCAACGCACGCAAGCGCAACGCGCTGGCCGCACGCAGCCGCAAGCGGATCAGCCTGGAAGACCTGGATTCGGCTCTCAAGGAGACCAGCCAGCTCAACCTCATCCTCAAGGGTGACAACTCGGGTACGGTCGAGGCCCTCGAAGAGGCCCTGCTGAACATCGAGATGGGCGACGAGGTCTCGCTGCGGATCATCGACCGCGGTGTCGGTGGCGTCACCGAGACCAACGTCAACCTGGCGGCGGCCTCGGATGCGATCATCATCGGCTTCAACGTCCGGGCGGAGGGCAAGGCCACCGAGCTGGCCAACCGCGAGGGCGTCGACATCCGGTACTACTCGGTGATCTACCAGGCCATCGACGAGATCGAGAGCGCGCTCAAGGGCATGCTCAAGCCGATCTACGAAGAGGTGGAGCTCGGCCGCGCCGAGATCCGCGCGATCTTCAAGTCTTCGAAGGTCGGCAACATCGCCGGTTGCCTCGTGCAGTCGGGCATCATGCGGCGCAACGCCAAGGCCCGCCTGCTGCGCGACAACGTGGTGGTCGCCGAGAACCTCACCGTGTCGTCGCTCAAGCGTGAGAAGGACGATGCCACCGAGGTTCGCGAAGGCTACGAATGTGGTCTCACGCTGACCTACTCGGACATCAAGGTGGACGACGTGATCGAGACCTACGAGCTGCGGGAGAAGCCGCGCGACTGATCGCGGCGACGACCACCCTCGTACGACATCTCGACAGTTGTGGTGCGCGCCGACCGGTCTCCGGTCGGCGCGCACGCAGCGCTATGGAAGGAGTCCTGGAATGGCAGATCCGGCACGGGCTCAGCGCCTGGCCAAGCGGATCTCGTCGATCGTCGCGTCGGCGATCGCGCACGAGATCAAGGATCCGCGACTGGCGTATGTGACTGTCACCGATGCCCGGGTGACCAACGATCTCCACGATGCGACGATCTACTACACCGTGATGGGTGAATCCATCGACGCCGAACCCGACTTCGAGGCTGCGGCCGCGGGTCTGGCGAAGGCGACCGGCGTGCTGCGGTCGAAGGTCGGTGCGGGTACCGGGGTGCGCTTCACCCCGACCCTGCGCTTCGTACTCGACACGGTTCCCGATGCCGCGCGTCAGATGGAGGAGCTCGTCGCCCGCGCCCGCGCTAACGACGAACTCGTCGCCCGACGCGCCGCCGAGGCGAAGCCGGCGGGGGACTCCGACCCCTATCGGTCGGCGGACGACGACACCACCGGTACCCGCGAGTGAGCAGTTCGTCGAGCGCGGCGATCGCCGCGACGCTGGCCTCCGCAACCGCGGTGACCATCTGCTGTCACGTCCGGCCCGATGCGGACACGATCGGCAGCGGTCTGGCGCTGGGGCTGGCACTCGACCGCCGGGGCGTCGACGTCGAGGTCTCCTACCCGGGGACCGAACAGCTCCCGGCCTCGCTCGCCGGGCTGCCCGGCGGCAAGTTGCTGTGCGCTCCGGCGCAGGTCGTCGGACACCCACTGGTGGTCGCGGTCGACGCCGCCAACCTCGAGCGGCTGGACTCGCTCGGTGAGACGTTCACCGCGGCGCAGACCTCGATCGTCATCGACCACCACGCGTCGAACCCCGGTTTTGGCGATCTCGACCTGGTGGACCCGGCCGCCGACTGCACCGCCGTGCTGGTGCTCGACGTCCTCGACGACCTGGGCGTCGAACTCGACGCCGACATCGCCACCTGCGTCTACGCCGGCCTCAGCACCGACACCGGCTCGTTCCGGTGGGCCCGTCCGGCGTCGTTCCGGGTCGCGGCCCGGCTTCTGGAGACCGGCGTCGACACGCGGAAGTGGAGCCGGATCCTGTTCGACTCCCATCCGTTCGCCTGGTTCTCGATGATGTCGGGTGTCCTGGCGTCGGCGCAGCTCGTACCCACCGCCTGCGACGGTGAGGGTCTGGTGTACGCCGTGGTCGACCAGCAGGCGCTGGCCGGGATGAGCTGGGAGGAGTCCGAGAGCGTCGTGGACACCATCCGGACCGCTCGCGAGGCCGAGGTGGCAGCGGTGTTCAAGGAGGGCGAGCCGGGTGTCTGGACGGTCTCGCTGCGGTCCAAGGACATCGTCGATCTCGTACCGATCGCCCGGGCGCACGGCGGCGGCGGGCATCGTCAGGCCTCCGGGTACAGCGACACCGGTACCGCCGACGAGGTGGTCGCCAGGTTGCTGGAGTCGCTCTGAGCCTCGCGTCGGAGCCGGATGCCGGGGACGCCCCGGGCGTGGCACGCATCGCCACCCTCACCGTCTCGGCTCTCGCCGTCCTCATCGCGCCGCCGCTGTACCTCCTGCTGGACCTGGCGGTCGTCGGACGCCTCGGCGGCGAACAACTGGCCGCTCTCGGCGTCGGCACCCTGGTGCTCTCGATCGTCAGTACGCAGCTGACCTTCCTGTCCTACGGCACCACCGCCCGCTCCGCGCGTCGCTTCGGCTCCGGTGACCGGGCCGGCGCCGTCGTCGAAGGCGTGCAGGCGAGCTGGATAGCGGTGGCGGTCGGCGTCCTGATCGTCGCCGTCGCCTACCCGTGCGCCCCGGTCGTGATGCGTCTGCTGGTCGGGACGTCGTCGCCGGAGTCCGCCGCGGTGGCCGAGGATGCGGCGGGCTGGCTGCGGATCGCGATGTTCGGTGTCCCGCTGATCCTGCTGTCGATGGCCGGGAACGGGTGGATGCGCGGCGTCCAGGACACTCGTCGTCCCGTCGTCTACGTCGTGGTCGGGTTGTCCCTCGCCGCGGTCCTCGTCGTCGGACTGGTCCACGGCGTCGGCCCGTTCCCGCGTCTCGGTCTGGACGGCAGCGCGGTGGCCAACGTGATCGGACAGGGCGTGACGGGAGTGTTGTTCGCCGTGCGGGTGGTCCGCGAGGCACGGCGGGTCGCGGCGGGAGCCGACAGGTCCGGTTCGCGCGCCTTCGCACCCGACTGGTCGATCATCCGCGCGCAGCTGGTCATGGCGCGGGATCTGGTCGTGCGGAGTCTGTCGTTCCAGATCTGCTTCGTCTCGGCGGCCGCGGTCGCGGCGCGTTTCGGTGTCGCCCAGGTGGCGGCGCATCAGCTCGTGCTGCAGCTGTGGGAGTTCATGGCCCTGTTCCTCGACTCGGTGGCCATCGCCGCGCAGGCGCTGGTGGGCGCGGCGCTGGGGGCGGGACGACTCGGCGCAGCCGATTCCGTCGCCCGGCGCGTCACCGCGGTGTCCGTGGTCGCCGCCACCGCGATGGCGACCCTCTTCGCGGCCGGTGCGGCGCTCATCCCGCGCATCTTCACCTCCGACGCCGCCGTCCTCGACGCCGTCGGGGTGCCCTGGTGGTTCTTCGTCGGCATGTTGCCGATCGCCGGCGTGGTCTTCGCGCTCGACGGCGTGCTCCTCGGCAGCGGCGACGCCGCCTTCCTGCGCACCGCGACCCTCGCCGGCGCCCTGATCGGGTTCCTGCCGCTGATCTGGCTGTCGCTCGTGTTCGACTGGGGACTCGCGGGTGTGTGGTCGGGCCTGGTGGTGTTCATGCTCGTGCGTCTGGCCACCGTGGTGTGGCGGATCCGGTCCGGCCGGTGGCGCCGGGCAGGTGCGGTCCGCGCCTGATCGCGGTCCTCTGGCACGATGGATCCTCGTGGCTACTCTGTGGGCGATCAGCGATCTGCACATCGCGCATCGGGGCAACGAGCACATCATCGACAGCATCCGGCCGACCTCGCCGGACGACTGGCTCATCGTCGCCGGTGACGTCGCCGAACGCACCGACGACATCGTCGACACCCTGCGTCGTCTGCGGGCAAGGTTCGCCACCGTCGTGTGGGTGCCGGGCAACCACGAGCTGTACACGACGGCGAAGGACCCGCTGCAGGTGTTCGGGGTCGCGCGGTACGACTACCTCGTCCAGGCCTGCCGCGACATCGGCGTGGTGACCCCGGAGGACATCTACCCGCTGTTCGATCCGGGCGATGGCTCCGATCCCGTCCGCGTGGTCCCGATGTTCCTGCTGTACGACTACACCTTCCGCCCGGAGGGCACGGCCAACAAACTGACCGCGCTCGCGCTCGCCCGGGAACGCAATGTGGTGGCGACCGATGAGTTCCTCCTGTCACCCGAACCGTTCCCGACTCGCGACGCGTGGGGACGGGCGCGGATCGAGATCACCCGGCGTCGGCTGCAGGCCATCGACCCCGCCGAGAAGACGGTCCTCATCAACCACTGGCCGCTGCGCCGCGAACCGTGTGACGCGCTCATCTACCCGGAGTTCGCGCTGTGGTGCGGCAGTGAGCTGACCGCCGACTGGCACACCGAGTTCAACGCGGCCTGCTGCGTGTACGGACACCTGCACATCCCCCGGACCACCTGGTACGACGGCATCCGGTTCGAGGAGGTGTCGGTCGGCTACCCGCGGGAATGGAAGCGCCGGGGACTCCCGAACCCCCTGATGCGCAACATCGTTCCCGGAGACGGGCTCGGCGCGTCCGATCTGCCCGAGCACGGCGTCCGGTTCGATCTGCCGCCCGACTACGCCGAACGCGCCGCCGAGTTCCGGCAGCGGGTCGAGCAGCGGCAGGCGGAACGACGAACACGACAGGCCGAGCGGCAAGCGGAACGGCAAGCGCGAGAGGACAACCGATGATCGAACAACTCCTGCCGGCCGGCGTCGCCTCGGCGGAGGCGTTCGCCGATCCACCGGATCTCGTCCTGCTGCCGGCCGAGCAGAGCCTGATCTCGCGCGCGGTGGAGAAGCGTCGTCGCGAGTTCACCACCGTCCGCCACTGCGCCCGGCAGGCGCTGGGCGAGCTGGGTTACGAGCCCGTCCCGATCCTCAAGGGGGACAAGGGGGCACCCGTGTGGCCGGCCGGGATCGTCGGGAGCCTCACGCACTGCGACGGTTACCGCGCCGCGACGGTCGCGTACGCGATGTCGGTGCGGTCCCTCGGCATCGACGCCGAGCCGCACGACCGCCTGCCCAACGGTGTGCTCGAGCACACCAGCCTGCCCGCCGAGCGCGAGGTGCTCGCGACCCGGTCGGGTGACCTGCACTGGGACCGGCTGCTGTTCTGCGCCAAGGAGGCCACCTACAAGGCCTGGTTCCCGGTCGCGAAGCGCTGGTTGGGTTTCGAGGACGCCCACATCACCTTCGAACAGTCCACCCCGACGTCGGGGACGTTCACCTCCCGCATCCTCATCGACCCGGCCGCCGCCGACGGTGGGCCGCCGCTGCTGGAGTTCTCCGGACGCTGGCTGGTCGAGCGCGGCATCATCACCACCACGATCGCGCTGACCTGACGTGGCCGACGCAACCATCGAGAACGCCGGCCTACTCGTCGTCGACAAGCCGGCCGGGATGACCAGCCATGATGTCGTCTCCCGATGCCGGAAGATCTTCAACACCCGCCGCGTCGGGCACGCCGGCACCCTCGACCCGATGGCCACCGGGGTCCTGGTCGTCGGGATCGAGCGGGCCACAAAGCTTCTCGGACTGCTGTCGCTGACGACGAAGTCGTACACGGCGACGATCCGACTCGGCGCGTCCACCACGACCGACGACCGCGAAGGCGAGATCCTCGACACGGCAGACGCATCCGGGGTCCTCGACGCCGACATCGCCACGGCCATGGCCGATCTCACCGGTGACATCCAGCAGGTCCCGGCGAAGGTCAGCGCCATCAAGGTCGACGGCCGGCGAGCGCACGCACTGGTGCGGACGGGAGCCGACTTCGACCTCGCGCCGCGCCCGGTCACCGTGTCTTGCTTCGAGCTGCTCGACGCCCGGCGCGACGCGGCGTGCGTCGATCTCGATGTGGCCGTTGACTGTTCGTCGGGCACGTACATCCGGTCACTGGCGCGCGATCTCGGCGCCGCGCTCGGGGTCGGCGGGCACCTGACCGAACTCCGGCGGACGGCGGTCGGCCCGTTCACCCTCGACCACGCGCGAACACTCGACGACGTCCGCGACGAGCCCCGCGTCAGCCTCGACATCGACGAGGCGGTCAAGATCTCGTTCCCGCGCCGCGACATCGACGACGACGAGGCCGAGTCGATCAGTCAGGGTCGATGGCTGGAGCCGATCGGCCGCAAGGAGATCTATGTCGTCGTCGATCCGCGGGAACAGGCGATCGCGCTGATCCAGGAAAAGGGACGCCGCGCGAGTTCGGTGATGGTGGTGCGGCCGGCGACCCTGCGCTGACGCGCCCTGCCGCCGAAACGGGTCAGCCGCGCGGGACGACGAAGATGGCGCGCGCGGCGATGTCGCCGAGGTCGATGGGATCGCCGTCGTCGAGCGACACCGAGATCGTGCCCGCGAACGGGCGCTTCTCGGCGACGGTCACCACACAGTCGAGGGCGACGCCCACCTGGTCGAAGTAGCGCAGCATCTCGGGATCGGTGTCGGAGATCCGGGCGATGGCGCCCGACGCCCCGACCTCCAGGTCAGCCAGGAGCGCCGCGTCCGGTGCGGGGATCGAGCCGTCGAGTGCGGGAATCGGGTCGCCGTGCGGATCCCGGTCGGGGAAGCCGAGTTTCGCATCGAGCCGGGCCATCAGCCGGTCGGACACCGCGTGTTCGAGGATCTCCGCCTCGTCGTGGACCTCATCCCAGCGGTAGCCCAGCTCGCGCACCAGGAAGGTCTCGATCAGCCGGTGGCGGCGCACCATCAGGACTGCGGCGGACCGGCCCGCGGCGGTGAGGGTGACCGCGCCGTACGGTTCGTGCGAGACGAAGCCCTGGTCGGCGAGTTTGCGGATCGCCTCCGACGCGGTCGATGCGGACACGCCGAGGGATTGAGCCAGCAGCTTGGTGGTGACCTTGACGTCTTCCCACTCCTGGCTGGTCCAGATCACTTTCAGATAGTCCTGGGTCACCTGTGACAGTTCTGTCACCGGACGATCCGTTCCCCGAGGCATGACCAAGAGCTTAACCCCACCGCAAACGCGAGTGGCGGTGGTGGTTTGGAACACCGGGTGCCCGTAGTCTGGTCGCGTGTTGCGTTGGCGAGGTCTGGACGACATCCCCGCGGGCTGGGGACGGTGCGTGGTCACCATAGGTGTCTTCGACGGTGTTCACCGGGGACATGCCGAGCTCATCAACGCCGCCACGAAGGCGGCGAAGGAGCACGGCGTCCCGGCGGTGCTGATGACGTTCGACCCGCACCCGTCCGAGGTGGTCCGCCCGGGATCCCATCCGCCGCAACTGACGACGCTGACACGGCGCGCCGAGCTGGCCGAGGAGCTCGGGATCGACGTCTTCTGCGTCATGCCGTTCACACCCGAACTCGCCGCCCGGTCGCCCAAGGACTTCGCCCACGACATCCTCGTGGAGACGTTGCACGCGGCCGTCGTGGTCGTCGGCGACAACTTCACGTTCGGACGCAAGGCGGCCGGCGACGTGGCCAAGCTCGCCGAACTCGGTGGGAAGTTCGGCTTCTCGGTGGAATCGGTCTCGCTGTTCGGTGAACATGCGGTGACCTTCTCGTCGACCTACATCCGCTCGTGTGTCGCGGCCGGTGACGTCGACCGCGCGACCGAGGCGCTCGGCCGTCCGCATCGGGTCGAGGGAGTGGTGGTGCGCGGCGACGGCCGTGGCCGCGACCTCGGATACCCGACGGCCAACGTGGCCCCGCCGATGTACGCCGCCATCCCCGCCGACGGCGTCTACGCCGCCTGGTTCACGATCCTGGGCGCGGGTCCGGTCGTCGGCGAGGTCGAACCGGGGGAGCGCTACCAGGCCGCGGTGTCGGTCGGCACCAACCCCACCTTCTCCGGCCGCACCCGAACGGTCGAGGCGTTCGTCCTGGACAAGAGCGCCGACCTCTACGGGCAGCACGTCGCCGTCGACTTCGTGCACCGCATCCGCGGGATGGAACAGTTCGACGGGGTCGACGACCTGATCACCGCCATGGGCGACGACGTGACGAAGACGCGCGAGATCCTGGCGGCGGCCGAGGGCTGAGCCCGGTGGATTTGGGCCGGGTGCCACCCGGGCGGTAGCCTGATCAGTCGGTGTTGCTGCAGTCCGCGGTGGCGCACCGTGGTTGTTTCGGACGCGGTACTGAGAAACAGGAGTATCTCCATGGCTTTGACTGTCGAGCAGAAGAAGGAAATCCTCGCCGAGTACGGTCTGCACGAGACCGACACCGGCTCGCCCGAGGCCCAGGTCGCGATGCTGACCAAGCGCATCACCGACCTCACCGAGCACCTGAAGCAGCACAAGCACGATCACCACAGCCGCCGCGGTCTGCTGCTGCTGGTCGGCCGTCGCCGTCGTCTGTTGAAGTATGTCGCCAAGGTCGACATCAACCGCTACCGTTCGCTCATCGAGCGTCTCGGCCTCCGTCGCTGACTCCACCGTCGCTGATCTCCCGACTTCCACCGGCCGCCCCCGAGACGGGGGCGGCCGGTTTGTCGTATCGGGGGTTGTCGTATTGAGGTATCGACAGTCGGCGGTGATACGCTGACAGACGGATCGTGCCGGAACTCGAGGCAGTGCGGAACGACCAGCCAGATCGGTCCTCGGTAGTGGCCGCCGGAACCCTCGCCCGGGCAACCCTCGGGCGCGCAGGATTCCGGCCGCTTCGATCGAAGGCCGTCTGAGCACTCAGCCGGCGCAGACATGCTGCGCCATTCACCGTGCTGCCGCACATTCTCGGCGCGTTCTGGGTAGGTCCGATCCGCGCGTGCGCTGCTGTGCGAGCTCGCTCGACGTCACACGTGAGTTCGTGCTGCGCACCTCCGCGAAGGCCACCCCCAACCGCACAAGCGGCCACCTTCTCGTGGCCGCGTCAGACGGCCGCCATCGGCAGCCGCTACGAAGGGATTCCACCCCACATGACAGATGTGAACACCACCGAAGACTTCGCCGACGACTACGACGACGCCATCACCGAGGCGACCGCCGTCATCGACAACGGCAGCTTCGGCACCCGCACGATCCGGTTCGAGACCGGGCGCCTCGCGCTGCAGGCCGCCGGTTCGGTCACCGCGTACCTCGACGACGAGAACATGCTGCTCTCGACCACCGCGGCGTCGAAGCACCCGAAGGAGCACTTCGACTTCTTCCCGCTGACCGTGGACGTCGAGGAGCGGATGTACGCCGCGGGCCGAATCCCCGGGTCGTTCTTCCGTCGCGAGGGTCGTCCGTCGACCGACGCGATCCTGACCTGCCGTCTCATCGACCGTCCGCTGCGTCCGTCGTTCGTCGACGGTCTCCGCAACGAGATCCAGGTCGTCGTGACCGTCCTCTCGCTGAACCCGAACGACCTCTACGACGTCGTCGCGATCAACGCCGCGTCCGCCTCCACCCAGCTCGCGGGTCTCCCGTTCTCCGGTCCGGTCGGCGGCGTGCGTGTCGCGCTCATCCCGACCGAGGAGAACAAGGCCGGGCAGTGGGTCGCGTTCCCGACCGTCGAGCAGCTCGAGGGCGCCGTGTTCGACATGGTCGTCGCGGGCCGCATCGTCGCCGGCTCCGGTGACAGCGCCGATGTCGCGATCATGATGGTCGAGGCCGAGGCCACCGACAACGTCATCGACCTCATCGCCGGCGGCGCGCAGGCACCGACCGAGGCGATCGTCGCCGAGGGCCTCGAAGCCGCCAAGCCGTTCATCGCCCGCCTCTGCGAGGCGCAGAAGTCCCTGGCCGCCGCCGCGGCCAAGGAGACCGCCGAGTTCCCGCTGTATCCGGCATACCAGTCGGATGCCTACGACGCGGTGGCGGCCGCCGCCACCGATCGCCTGTCGGAGATCCTGACGATCGCCGGCAAGCAGGAGCGCGACGACAAGACCGACGAGCTCAAGGCCGACGTCCTCGAGCAGCTCGGCGAGCAGTTCGCGGGCCGCGAGAAGGAGATCGGCGGGGCCTACCGGTCGCTGACCAAGAAGCTCGTCCGGCAGCGCATCCTGACCGACCACTTCCGCATCGACGGCCGCGGCATCACCGACATCCGTGCCCTCTCGGCCGAGGTCGCGATCATCCCGCGCGCCCACGGCAGTGCGTTGTTCGAGCGCGGCGAGACCCAGATCATGGGCGTCACCACACTCGACATGGTCAAGATGGCGCAGCAGATCGACTCGCTCGGACCCGAGACGTCCAAGCGGTACATGCACCACTACAACTTCCCGCCGTACTCCACCGGTGAGACCGGTCGCGTCGGATCGCCCAAGCGTCGCGAGATCGGCCACGGTGCGCTCGCCGAGCGTGCCCTGGTGCCGGTGCTGCCGAGCGTCGAGGACTTCCCGTACGCGATCCGCCAGGTGTCCGAGGCACTGAGCTCCAACGGTTCGACCTCGATGGGCTCGGTCTGTGCGTCGACCATGTCGCTGCTGAATGCCGGTGTGCCGCTGCGCGCCCCGGTCGCCGGTATCGCCATGGGCCTCGTCTCCGACACCGTCGACGGCGAAACCCGTTATGTCGCACTGACCGACATCCTCGGCGCCGAGGATGCCTTCGGCGACATGGACTTCAAGGTCGCGGGCACCAAGGACTTCGTGACCGCCCTGCAGCTCGACACCAAGCTCGACGGCATCCCGTCGCAGGTGCTCGCGGGTGCGCTCAGTCAGGCCAAGGACGCCCGACTGACCATCCTCGACGTCATGGCCGAGGCCATCGACGAGCCCGACGAGATGAGCCCGTTCGCGCCGCGGATCACCACCATCAAGATCCCGATGGACAAGATCGGCGAGCTGATCGGCCCGAAGGGCAAGACGATCAACGGCATCACCGAGGAGACCGGCGCCAACGTCTCCATCGAGGACGACGGCACCGTGTTCGTCGGCGCGGCCGACGGTCCGTCCGCGCAGGCGGCGATCGACCGCATCAACGCGATCGCCAACCCGCAGCTGCCCAAGGTCGGGGAGCGCTTCCTGGGCACCGTCGTCAAGACCACCGCGTTCGGCGCCTTCGTGTCGCTGCTCCCGGGTCGCGACGGCCTCGTGCACATCTCGAAGCTCGGCAAGGGCAAGCGCATCAACAAGGTCGAGGACGTGGTCAACGTGGGCTCCAAGCTCCGCGTCGAGATCGCCGACATCGACGAGCGCGGCAAGATCAGCCTCGTCCCGGTCGATGACGACGCCGACAAGGCCGACGCACCCGCCCCCGACGCGGTCAAGGATGACGCGGTGAAGGCCGACGCCTGATCTGAGTACGACCCACCGGGGCCCGTCGTCCATTGCGGACGGCGGGCCCCGGTGTCGTCTGGAAGCCGGCGTCAGGATCGGTCGGCGGTGTCGAAGCTGATCTCGAAGCCGTCGGTCCAGGCCGACCCGGATCCGGCGATCTGCTCGTAGAGGCCTTCGATGGTCTGGGCCGTCGAGATCGCCTGGTCGGGGTTCTGCGTGCCGAAGTTGCCGCTCGAGGAGATCCCGACGAGGACATACCGTCCGCCACGGGTCTCCTGGTACCACGGTGAACCCGAATCCCCGCCGAGGACGACGAGTTCGGCGTTGACGAGCCGATGCTCGGGCGCGGCGTCCTGATGCAGCAGGGCGGTCACGGTGCCGACGGTCGTGCCGGTGCGTTCGCCGGTCTTGGCGACCGGTTCGCCGACCTCGGGGTCGGCCGCCGTCGCGAAGACGGGTTCCACCTCCCAGTCGTCCTCGATCGCGATGACGGTGTAACCGCGGGGATCGGCGAGCGTGATCGACCCGTCGGGGGTGCCGCCGTCGTCTTGCCAGTCCACGACCTCACCGATCGTCTCGCCGTCGGTGGTGGTGACCTCGTCGCCGACGCCCTCGGCGCAGTGCCCGGCCGTGACGGCGAGGCGATCACCGTCGGCGTTGGTCCCGAAGAAGCCGATGGAACACAGGCCGTCGCCGATCAGGATGCCCTGGCCGGCGGTGAGTGTGTCGGCGTATTCGGGCGTGATGGCGGCTGCGGGGGCGGTCGTGCCCATTGCCACGGCCAGAGCGGCCAGCAGGGTGGTCGCGGCGGCGACGTGCGGCTTGATCATCGGGGGTCCTTTGCTCCGAGAGGGTGTCTGCTCCCTTCGAGCCGAACCCGGGCCTCGCGGTGTGCCGGCCGGACTCCGAATCATTCGACCGGCCGACGGTCTTCGGAGACCCCGGGCCCGCCTAGACTCTGCAGACATGGCCGGTGACGAGAAGCCGAGGCTGACGGTGGCGCGGCGTCGGGACGCCGGTGGGATCTCTGCGGCGAGCACGGTCGCGGAACTGCTCCGCACCGCACCGGTGATCGGCCGGGCCGACATGACCGTCCGCCAGGCGGCCGCGCTGATGACCGAGCGCGGACAGGACTACGTGGTGATCCCGCTGCCGGACCGGCGCTTCGGCGTGCTGACCGACGGCGACATCCGGGCCGAGGTGGTCGCGGCCGGCCGCAGCATCGACACCTCGGTCGGGGAGATCGTCACGGAACCGGCGTTCGTCGTCGATGCCGGTGCGGCGTCGATGGACGTGCTGACCGAGCTCGTCGACCGCGATCTGGCGATCGTCCCCGTCCGTGGCGCCGACGGCGAGGTGATCGGTGTCGTCGGGGCGGGGGATTTCGTCGCCGACCCCGTCGGTGCGGGTATCCCGCTGCGCGAACAGATCCGACGTTCGATCGACGTCGAGGAGCTGCAGGGGCACGCGCGCAGGCTGCCGCAGTTCGTGGCCGATCAGGTTCGCCCGGGACCGACCGCCGTACGAGATCGCGCGCGCGGCTTCCATGATCGTCGACGCGGTCGTCGGTCGCGCGCTCGATGTCGTCCTGACCGCACACCCCGAACTCGACCCCGCAGCGTTCACCTGGTTGTCGCTGGGCAGCAACGCACGTCGGGAGCCGGTGCTGAGCTCGGACGTGGATTCGGCTGTCTCCTTCGACGATTCGGCCGGCGGCGAGATCGAACGCTATCGGGCAGCCTTCGGTGAGGTCGACGAGGTGGTGCGGAACGCGGGACTGCGGGTCGACGACAACGGCGCCGTCGCGTCGAAGCCGCTGTTCGCGCGGACCCACACGCAGTGGCAGACGGCGGCGCGTGCGTGGATCGATGATCCGCTCGCCGGCAAGGGCATGATCTTCACATCGCTGATGCTCGACGGCCGGCCGGTCCGTGGGCGCGACGCGGTGTCGGCGACGCCCGCGGTCGCGATGATAACCGGGTTGCGGCGTGACCCCCGGACGATGAATCTGCTGCTGGCCGAAACCCTTTCGACGCGTGCCCGGCTGCGGTCCCGGCGGGATGTGTTGACCGGCCGGGGCAACATCGTCGACATCAAGGGGCATGCGGTGACACCGCTCGTCAACATCGCGCGGTGGGCCGCGGTCAGTGTGGGTTCGACCGACGTCGACACCCGCGGCCGTCTGCGCGCGGCGTCCGGCAGCGAGATGCTGCCGACCGATCAGGCGTCGACGCTCATCGAGGTCTTCGATGTGCTGCAGCGCGTTCGGCTGCGATATCAGGTCGCACAGTTCGACAACGGTGATCCGCCCGGCGATCGGTTCGATGTCAGGCAGTTGTCCCCGCTGGACCGCAGCCTGCTCGGGCAGGCGGTGCGCGAGATCGCCGGAGTGCAGCGCCGCATGTCGACCATGAGCCGACTCATCCCCGGAACCGAGCAGGTGACCTGAAACCCGATGTGCCTGATCCTTTTTGCGTGGAACGCACACCCCACTCAGCGGCTGATCGTGGCCGCCAATCGGGACGAGCAACACCGTCGCCGCACCTTCGCGCTGTCGCACTGGGACGACCTGCCGATCCTCGGCGGTCGCGACGCCGTCGCCGGCGGTACGTGGATGGCTGTCTCGGCCGAGATCCCCGACCGGGTGGCCATGGTCACCAACGTCCGTGTCGGGCCGGCTCGACGGGCCGGAATCCGTTCGCGCGGACAACTTCCCGTGGACTATCTGATCGGCGACGACGACCCGAAGGTGTACGCCCACCGGGTCCTCGACGATGCGGCCGCGTACGATCCGGTGAATCTGCTCATCGCCGATCGGGACGAGCTGTGGTGGATGACCAACTGGCCGGAACCGCGCGCCGAGCGGGTCGCCGACGGTGTGCACGGTCTCTCGAACGGTGCCCTGGACAACGACTGGCCGAAGGTCGTCGACGGTGCGGCGGCGTTGAGTGGGCTGGTCGAGGCAGACGGCGGCGGGTCGGCTGGGTCTGCGGACGAGTCCTACTTCGCCATGCTGGCCGACCAGGATCGGCCCGACCCGACGCGTCTGCCCGACACCGGCGTCGGGCCACAGGCCGAGGCGGCGTTGTCGCCGATGTTCATCAACATCCCCGGGTACGGGACCCGGGCATCGACCCTGCTGCGCGTCGGGTACGACGGCCACGGATCGATGACCGAGCGCCGCTACGGTTGGCGGGGCCGACGCCGCGGAACCACCACGCTGACGTTCTGATCAGTTGTGCGCGTGGGGGTTTGGCGACACGTCCAGGTCGAGTGCGGCGCCGACCTCGGCGGTGAACAGTTGACCGTGCCGCGTGCTCAGTCCCGAGGCGAGTGCCGGGTCGGCTGCGCACGCCTGCTCCGGTCCCGAATCGGCCAGCCGGAGGACGTAGGGGAGGGTCGCACCGGTGAGCGCCTGTGTCGACGTACGCGCGACGTTGCCGGGCATGTTCGCGACGCAGTAGAAGACTGTGTCGTGGACGGCGAAGGTCGGGTCGTCGTGGGTGGTGGGTCGAGAGTCCTCGAAGCAGCCGCCCTGGTCGATCGCGACGTCGACGAGCACCGCGCCCGGCTTCATCTGGGCGACCGTGCTGTTCGAGACGAGGACCGGTGCCTTAGCACCCGGCACGAGGACGGCCCCGATGACGAGGTCGGCACCGACGACCGCCTCCTCGACTGCCAGGGCCGTGCTGTACCGGGTGTGGACGCGGCCGCCGAAGCGGGCGTCGATCGAGCGGAGTTTGGCGATGTCGATGTCGAAGACGGTGACCTGGGCGCCCATGCCGAGCGCGATCTGCGCCGCGTTCACGCCGCTGACGCCACCGCCGAGAACGACCACGTCGGCGGGCTCGGTTCCCGGCACGCCGCCCATGAGTACGCCCCGACCGCCCGCCGAACGCATCAGGTGATAGGCACCCACCTGCGGTGCGAGGCGTCCGGCGACCTCGCTCATCGGGGCCAGCAACGGGAGCGCGCCGTCGGCGGTCCGGACCATCTCGTAGGCGATGGAGGTGATGCCCGACGCCAGCAACGCGTCGGTGCAGGCCCTGCCGGCGGCCAGGTGCAGGTAGGTGAACAGCGTCTGATCCCGACGCATCAGCGCGAACTCCGAGGCGATCGGTTCCTTCACCTTCAGCAGTAGTTCGGCCTGCTCCCAGACCGCGGCGGCGGTTCCCAAGATCTGTGCACCGGCGGCCTTGAAGTCGTTGTCGGCAATGGCCGATCCCTCGCCCGCGCCGGCCTGGACGATCACGTCGTGGCCGCGCTGGTGGAGTTCGGCGACGCCGGCGGGGGTGATGGCCACGCGGTATTCGTGATTCTTGATCTCGGTGGGGATGCCGATGCGCATGATGACTCCGTCGGGTTGTGGTCTCCTGAACGTTCCTCGATGAACTTGTTTTCAGAGTGAAGGAACATCGGCCATGACACAATCGTGCGGAAGAATATTCTCGTGCAGCTCGGTCTGCCGACGATCGTGTGAGGACGGAGGGTGCGATGGCCACCACACCGAAGGATGTTCGGGCCGGTGAACTCGACGCGACGGACCGGGAGCTGCTCCGCCTGCTGCAGTCCGATGCGCGGATGCCGAACAGCGAACTGGCGCAGCGCGTCGGCATCGCCGCGTCGACCTGCCACGGCCGACTGCGTCGGCTCGTCGACCTCGGCATCATCCGCGGCTTCTTCGCCGACGTCGACCCGGCGGCGCTGGGGCGCCCGCTGCGTGCCATGGTCGCCGTCAGTCTGCAGTCCGACGCGCGCGGTCAGATCCGGCGCTTCGTCGGCGAGATCGCCACCCACGACGAGGTGATCGACGTGTTCTTCCTCGCCGGCACCGACGACTACCTGCTGCATGTCGCCGCCGCCGACACCGAGGCTCTGCGCCAGTTCGTCGAACGACTCAACGGCCGGCCGGAGGTCGCCGGAACCACCACGTCGCTGGTGTTCGAACACCGCCGCGGCGGTGCCCCGATCTTCTGAGGAGAGACGCCACTAGACTGGCCCGGCAGCGACTCGGCCGGCAGGACACGACACGAAGAGGTGGACATGAGCGGTATCAAGGTGGGCGTCCTGGGCAGCCAGGGCAAGGTCGGGCAGGCGATCGTCGCGGCGGTCGAGAATGCCGACGACCTCACCTACACCGTGGGCGTCGACAAAGGTGACTCACTCGAGTTCTTCACCGACACCGAGACCCAGGTCGTCGTCGACTTCACCCATCCCGATGTGGTCATGGACAACCTGAAGTTCCTCATCGCCAACGGAATTCACGCCGTCGTCGGGACCACCGGATTCACCGAGGAACGCCTCGACACCGTCCGCGGCTGGTTGTCGGAGAACCCCGGTGTCGGCGTCCTCATCGCACCCAACTTCGCGATCGGCGCAGTGCTGTCCATGCGTTTCGCCTCCCAGGCCGCCAAGTACTACGACTCGGTCGAGGTCATCGAGTTGCATCACCCGCACAAGGCCGACGCGCCGTCGGGAACCGCCTATCGGACGGCAGAGCTGATCGGGCGCGCGCGGGCCGAGGCCGGTGTCGGACGCAGTCCCGATGCCACGACCGAGGAACTCGACGGCGCCCGCGGCGCGGTCGTCGACGACGTACGTGTCCACTCGGTGCGCCTCGCGGGACTCGTGGCACATCAGGAGGTGCTGCTCGGCACCGAAGGCGAGACGCTCACCATCCGGCACGACTCCCTCGACCGGGCGTCGTTCGCCCCCGGAGTGCTCCTGGGCGTGCGCAGCATCGCCGGCCGTCCGGGACTCACGATCGGGCTCGAAGAACTGATGGACCTCTGACGATGACCTCCTCCGGCCCGCCGAACGAGCCAGCTCACGACGACGACACCGAGGGCGGCGCACCCCGACTCGGCCCGCGGAAGAAGGACTCCCGTCCGATCGTCTGGATGATCGCATTTCTCGTCGTGGCGCTCATCGTGTACTTCGTCCTGCTCGGATGGCGTGGCTTCCAGCTGATCGCCTCCGGGTCGGCCGCCGGGATCGGTCTCGGTCTGGGCGTGATCGCGCTGCCGCTGATCGGGGCGTGGCTGGTCTACGCGACGCTGCGGGCGGGCCTCGAGCACCAGAAACTAGCCGCCATCATGGCCGACGAGGGACGTGAACTCGACATCTCGAACCTGCCGCACCGCGCATCGGGCCGGATGGAGCGCGACGCGGCCGACGAACTCTTCGCCCAGGTGAAGGCCGAATGGGAGGCCGACCCGAGCGACTGGCGCAACACCTACCGCATCGCCCGTGCCTACGACTACGCCGGCGACCGCACCCGTGCCCGCTCGATGATGAAACGGGCTGTCGCCCAGTACCACGGCCGGGAGCAGTAGTCCGATGAGCCGGCTGCTCATCGTCCACCACACCCCGTCACCGGCATGCCAGGAGATGTTCGAGGCAGTCGTGTCCGGTGCTACCGACCCCGAGATCGAAGGCGTCGAGGTGATCCGACGCGCGGCGCTCGCCGTCACCGCCTCCGACTTCCTCGACGCCGACGGTTACCTCCTCGGCACGCCCGCCAACCTCGGATACATCAGCGGCGCACTGAAACACGCGTTCGACGTGAGCTACTACCAGATCCTCGACTCGACTCAGGGTCGGCCGTTCGGGCTGTACCTGCATGGGAACCAGGGCACCGAAGGGGCTGTGCGAGCGGTCGATTCGATCACCTCCGGCCTCGGCTGGACCAAGGCCGCCGAGTACGTCATCGTCTCCGGTGCGCCGAGCAAGGACGATCGCGAAGCGTGCTGGGAGCTGGGTGCGACGGTGGCCGCGGGGTTGATGGAGGGATGAACGAGTGTTCCGCGGAACACTCGTGACCTCGGGTTGAGGCTCGAGGAATTGTCGGTGCCTGGCGATACCTTGTTCCTGTACTTCTCGCTCGGTTCAGGGGGTTGCGTTGGGGGTCAGTGCTTTTCGTTGCGGTGGAGATGCGTCGTCGATGTTCGATGGTGCGGCTCCGGCGTCGCTGACGGATGAGGTGCTCGAGGGCCGTGTGCTGGGGTATGCCGCGCAGATCACTGCGCTGACAGCGGATTTCCTTGACCTGGTGGCAGAACTGAACGAGCGGGAGTCGTGGCGGGGGCCGGGGATTCACTCGCTGGCGCACTGGTTGTCGTGAAAGCCGGCATCGCACCGCGAACGGCGCATGAGCAGTTGAGGGTCGCCAAGGCGATACGGGAGTTGCCGGTGATCCGCAGGGCCTTTGGCGAAGGCCGGTTGTCGTATTCGAAGGTCCGCGCCCTGACACGGGTGGCTACGCCGGAGCGTGAGGCGGAATTGGTGAATCTGGCGTTGTCGACGACGGCGTCTCAGTTGGATCGGGCGGTACGGGCGATGGGCCAGATCGACCGCAACCGTGGCGTCGAAGACGAACGCCGGCCGCCGGTGGAGTCGACCGGGCGGTGGAAGTGGAATGCGGATGGGTCGTTGTCGGTGTCGTTGCGGTTGAGTCCGTTGGATGGGGCGCGGTTCCTGGCGGGGTCGGTGCGGGCGGAGTATGAACGCACCCGGACCTGCGATGACCCGGATCTACCTACGGTGAAGAGTGTTCCGCGGAACACTGAAGCCGGTTCGGCACCTGAGGATTCGGAGGTGGTTCCGTCGCGGCGGCGGGATCTGTGGCGGCAGGTGCCGTCGAATGTGGCGCCGGCGGTGGTGGCGATGGCCGACATGGTGCACGAGGGGATCGCGATGCCCGATCTCGCACCGGGTGCGGAGATCCTGATCCATGCCGGTGACGGGGTGGAGCATGCTCATCTCGATGACGGTCCGGCATTGTCGGAGGTCGAGGTGGACGAAGCCCGGTGCGGGGCGTCGACGCGGGATGTGGTGAGCCGCGGAATGCCTGGGCGGCCGGGAAAGTTGGCGTTGTTGGGGGTGGGGCGTCGGAAGCGGGCGCCGAACAAGGCGTTGGTGCGGGCGTTGTTCGTGCGGGATCGGTGTTGTCAGGTGCCGGGGTGTGGTCGGACGCGTCATCTGCATGCCCATCACGTGGTGTTCTGGTCGGCGGGTGGGCGGACGGATCCGGACAATCTGATCTTGTTGTGTGGGTCGTGTCATCGGTCGTTGCATCGGGGTGAGTTCTCGATCACCGCACATGGTGAGCAACGGTTCACCTTTCATCGTCCGGACGGTTCGGAGATCGAGGCGGCGCCCCCAACCGAGAGACCGGTTGGGTGGCGGCCGAACGCCCGGATAGACGCAGACGCGACCATCCCGGTCGGCGGTGGTCGGATGGACCTGGGTTACACCACCGAGGTGCTCTACGCCGTGTGGGAGTGGAAGGCACGCAACGCAACTCGCTCCGATCCCGCCGTGCAGAGGGCCGCGTAGGCGCCTAGCTGTTAGACTGACACGCGGTGTGCCGGGAAGTCTGGTCGGCTGCGCGTTGACGGTGAGCCCTGCACGAGGGGGCGGCCACGACGCGTACGTAGCCCACCCGACGAAGGACTCCGTACGCACCATGACTGACACCGACTCACGTCGGGCCACCCCGACGCTCTTCTCGCGCGGCTCCTGGCCCGAAGCTTCCCGCATCGCCGACATCTTCCGGCGCGAAACCATCGGCGGCATGCTGCTGCTCGTCGCCGCGGTCGTAGCCCTTGTATGGGCCAACTCGCCATGGTCGGCCGCCTACTTCGGCCTCGGTGACATCCATGTGGGGTCCGACGCGCTCGGTCTGCACCTTGATCTCTCCCTGGCCACCTGGGCGGCGGACGGTCTGCTCGCCATCTTCTTCTTCGTCGTCGGACTGGAGCTGAAACGCGAGTTCGTCGCCGGCGACCTCCGCGACCCCGCGCGGGCCGCGCTGCCCATCGCCGCGGCGGTCGGTGGAATGGCTGTTCCCGCACTCATCTTCGTCGCGATCACCATGCGGGCGGGGGATGGAGCCGTGCAGGGCTGGGCCATTCCCACCGCCACCGACATCGCCTTCGCGGTCGCGGTGCTGGCCGTGATCTCGACGCATCTGCCCGCCGCACTGCGTACCTTCCTGCTCACCCTGGCCGTCGTGGACGACCTGCTGGCCATCACGGTGATCGCGGTGTTCTACACCGACTCCATCAACGGCACCGCGCTGGCCCTGGCCCTGATCCCACTCGCGGCGTTCGCCCTCCTCGTGCAGCGGCGGATCACTTCGTGGTGGCTCCTGCTGCCACTGGCCGCGCTCACGTGGGCGTTCGTCCATGAGTCCGGCGTCCACGCCACCGTCGCCGGCGTCATCCTCGGCTTCACGGTCCCGGTGCTCCGTCGGACCGAGAGCGACCAGACTGATACCCGGCATTGCCTGGCAGAGCATTTCGAACACAGAATCCGACCCATCTCGGCCGGCTTCGCCATCCCGGTGTTCGCCTTCTTCGCCGCCGGCGTCACGATCGGCGGATTGAGCGGGCTGGGCGAGGCGCTCACCAGTCCTGTTGCGCTGGGCATCATCTTCGGTCTGGTGGCCGGCAAGACGGCCGGCATAGTCGGCACCACCGCAATGCTGGCCAGGTTCACGCGGGCCACCCTCGACGCCAGCATCCGATGGATCGACGTCACCGGTGTCGCGATGCTCGCCGGCATCGGGTTCACGGTCTCCCTGCTCATCGGGGACCTGGCGTATGACCCGGACTCCCAACGCGCCGAGTACGTCAAGATCGGTGTCCTGGTCGGCTCGCTGACCGCCGCCTCGGCCGCAGCGGTGATCTTGCGGATGCGCAACCGGCACTATCGAAGGATCGCCGAAGAGGAGATGCGCGACGACGACCACGACGGCATCCCGGACGTGTATCAACAACAAGAACGGTGAGAGCGCAAACTGGGGGAAGGGCATGTTCCTGAGCCGGCGGCCCAAGGGCGAGGAGAACCTCGCGGTCGGCGTGATCACCGTCCCCGAGCGCGCGCAGAACCCGTTGCGCGCCATCGGACGGCGGGTTGCCATCGCGGTCACCGTCATCTGCATCGCCGCGTTCGTGGTCTACCTCGACCGAGACGGGTACACCAACTCCACGGACGAACCGCTCACGCTGCTCGACAGCTTCTACTACGTCACGGTGTCACTGTCGACGACCGGTTACGGCGACATCGCGCCGATCACCGCCGAGGCCCGGGCCATCAACGTCTTCGTGATCACGCCGCTCCGGGTGTTGTTCCTGGTCGTGCTGATCGGGACCACCCTCGAGGTCCTGACGGAGCGTTCCCGGCAGGCCTTGCGTATCCAGCGGTGGCGGCAGCAGCTCCGTGACCACCATGTCATCGTCGGTTTCGGCACAAAGGGACGCAGCGCCGCCCACGCGCTGCTCGATGCCGGTGTCGACCGATCGCAGATCGTCGTGGTCGACTCGGAACCGGAACCGCTCGAGGCGGCCGAAGCGCTCGGCGTGGTGGCCGTACGAGGTGACGCCACACGGCGGGAGGTGCTGGCCCTTGCCAAGGTCGACGACGCGCGCACCGTGTTGATCGGTGCCCACCGAGACGCCACCGCGGTCCTCATCACGCTGACCGCACGGCAACTCAACCCCTCCGCGAGAATCGTCACCGCGGCCCGTGATGCGGACAACGCCGCCCTGTTACGGAGATCCGGAGCGGACTCGGTCGTCGTCTCGGCAGCGACCGCCGGGCGGCTCATGGGCATCGCGACACGGACTCCGCACGTCGTCGACGTCATCGAGGATCTGCTCACCCCGGCCACCGGACTGGCCATCCGCGAGCGCGCCGTCACCTCCGGCGAGATCGGACGAGAGCCGCAGGACCTGCCGGACGACGTGATCGGGATCGTCCGTGACGGCACGCTGAGTCGCACCCTCGAATCGCCGGGACCGCTGCGCAGCACGGACAAACTGATCATCGCCCGCAACTCGGCGCAGTGACCGCGGTGACTCGGTGAGAACCGCGGCGTGATCCGACGTTTGATGTCGTCACCGGTCCTCACCCGGACGAGTACGACGCGCAGCGCGAGCCGGCTGATCACTCGTCCTCGCCGGCGGCCGGGTCGACGGCGGCGGCGAGCGCGCTGCTCACCTCGAATTGCCGGACCAGGAACGCCTTCTCGTCCAGCTTCTTCCGCCGCATCCACGTCGTGACCTCGGAGTTGCACTTGCTCGCATTGCACGAACCGCAGCACGGCACGACGTTGGCGACGGTGTACCGGCCGCCGCGGGAGATGGCCAGCATGCAGTCGCGCTGGAGGGCGACGCCCACCGCGCCGCAATACGCGCACCCACCCCAGGCCTCCTGCAGCGCGAGCCACTGGGCGTCGGTGAGGTCGTTGTCGCGGGCGGCAACACGCTTGCGACGACGCTTCGCGTACCGATTGGCGCGGGTGGTGCTGCGGGTGGCCACGGGAGGAGCCTACCGCTCGGATCACACGTGTCACAGCCGTCACAGGCCGAGTCGGGGCCGTGTCGTGCGCCCGGCGGTGCGACTACTGCTTTGCCTAGACTGGCACCCGTGAGCACGGCCATCCGCGACATGTCATCGACCGGGACCATCCCGACTCCGTACGAGGACCTGCTGAGCCTCGTCATGGAGACCGGGACACCAAAGGCCGACCGCACCGGCACCGGGACGCGCAGCCTCTTCGGCAGGCAATTGCGCTACGACCTCGCCGAGGGTTTCCCGCTGATCACCACCAAGAAGGTGCATCTGAAGTCGATCGTCTACGAGTTGCTTTGGTTCCTGCGCGGCGACTCCAACGTCCGATGGCTGCAGGAGCGCGGGGTCTCGATCTGGGATGAGTGGGCCGACGAGAACGGTGAACTCGGACCCGTCTACGGCGTGCAATGGCGGAGCTGGCCGACACCGTCCGGCGAGCACATCGACCAGATCGCGGCCGCCCTCGACCTGCTCAAGACCAACCCCGATTCGCGCCGGAACATCGTGTCCGCATGGAACGTGGGGGAGATCCCGCAGATGGCACTGCCGCCCTGCCACGCGTTCTTTCAGTTCTACGTCGCCGACGGCAAACTGTCGTGCCAGCTGTACCAGCGCAGCGCCGACCTGTTCCTGGGAGTACCGTTCAACATCGCGTCGTATGCGCTGCTGACGCACATGATGGCCCAGCAGGCGGGCCTCGAGGTCGGCGAGTTCGTGTGGACCGGCGGCGACTGCCACATCTACGACAACCACGTCGAGCAGGTGACGTTGCAACTGTCTCGCGACCCGTACCCGTACCCGAAACTCGAACTGCGCAAACGGGATTCGATCTTCGACTACGAGTACGACGACATCGCCATCGTCGACTACCGGTCCCATCCCGGGATCAAAGCCCCGGTGGCGGTGTGACGTCCGACCTCGCGGGGGAGGGCTCGCGTGAGGTGCGCCTGGTGTGGGCACAGGGACGCGGCGGGGCGATCGGCCGGGACAACACGATCCCGTGGCGGGTCCCCGAAGATGTGGCGCGGTTCAAGGAACTGACGGTCGGGCACCCGGTTGTCATGGGCCGCAAGACATGGGATTCGCTGCCGCCGCGATTTCGGCCGCTGCCCGGTCGCGCCAATGTGGTCGTCACCCGCGACGCGAGCTGGTCGGCCGACGGCGCGTCGGTCGCGGGATCGGTCGCCGAGGCGCTCGAGCTGGCCGGTGGCGAACGGGTCGGAATCATCGGCGGCGGCGAGATCTACCGCTTGGCAATGGAATTCGCCACCGAACTGTGTGTCACGGAGATCGACGTCGAGGTCGACGGCGCCGACGCGTTCGCCCCGGAGATCACCGACGAGTGGGCTTTGGCACATCGCGGTGAGTGGCAGACCTCGACGAGCGGCATCGGGTACCGCTTCGTCGACTATCGGCGCGCTCGGCAGGGCTGATGGCGCCGGATCGTCTCTCGATCGCGCAGGCGCGTCGAATCGCGCTCGCCGCACAGGGTTTCACCGACCGCCGGCCCGCCGCCGCGCCCACCATGGCACACCTGAAGCGCGTCGTCGGCCGGACGCGGCTGCTGCAGATGGACTCGGTCAACATTGCCGCGCGTGCGCACTTCATGCCGCTGTTCTCTCGCCTGGGTGCCTACGATCCCGACCTGTTGCACCGCGCCGCGTGGCAGCCCGGGCGCGGTCGGCGGCTACTCGTCGAGTACTGGGCCCACGAAGCGGCGCTGATCCCGGTACCCGACTGGCCCCTCTTCCGATGGCGGATGGACGACTTCGCCGACGGTCGGTATCGGCACACGCGAGACGTGATGCGTCGCAACCGTTCTCTGGTCGGCGACATCCGGGCCGTGATCGAGGCGGTCGGCGCGACCACGCCCCGTGCCATCGAAGCGGAACTGGGCATCGAACGTGAACCCGGTGCAGCCGGGAGCTGGTGGCAGCGCGGTGAGGTCAAGCACCTGTGCGAGGCCATGTTCGCCGCCGGTGACCTGTCGGCGGTCCGCAACGGGAACTTCGTGCGGCACTACGACCTCACCGAACGGATCGTCGGCGCGGACATCGTCGCGCTGCGACCCGACCGTGGGCAGGCGCACAGTGAACTCGTCAGCCGTGCCGCCCAGGCGCTCGGTGTCGCCACCGTGGCCGATCTGGCCGACTACTACCGGCTCCGGCCGGCCGACGCGCGGCCGGCGGTCGCCGAACTCGTCGAGGACGGTGGGCTGCAGGAGATCTCCGTGGACGGCTGGCGCGACCCGGCCTACCTGGCCGCCGGCGCAGTGATTCCGCGGCGCGTCGACGCCTCGGCGATCCTGTCGCCGTTCGACCCGCTCGTGTTCTTCCGCCCCCGCGCCGAACGACTCTTCGACTTCCACTACCGCATCGAGATCTATGTGCCCGAACACAAACGCGTGCACGGCTATTACGTGCTGCCGTATCTGCTGGGCACCGACATCGCCGCGCGCGTGGACCTGAAGGCCGACCGCAAGAACCGCACCCTGCAGGTGCTCGGGGCATACTGCGAGCCGGGTCGTTCCCGAGGCCTCGTCGCCGAACGGCTGTCCGCGGATCTGCGGAGCTTCGCCGGCTGGCAGGACCTCGACGAAGTCGTCGTGTCCGGACGCGGCGACCTGGCGCCCGACCTGCAACGGGTGCTGCACGTCGCGTGACTCACCCCGAGTGATGCGATGCTGAGGATCGAAAGTTCACGACAGCGATGGGAGACGAAGCGATGACCGTGTCGTATGAGGGCAACGACTACCGATTGGTGATGTTCGATCTCGACGACACCCTGGCCCCGTCGAAGAGCCCGCTCGACGACCAGATGGTCGATCTGTTGCGGCGGATGCTCGACGTGAGCCTGGGCTGCATCATCTCCGGCGGCAACTTCACCCAGTTCGAGAAGCAGGTTCTCGCGCGGCTCGGCAACTTCGACAGCGTCGCCAACCTCCACCTCATGCCGACGTGCGGAACGCAGTACGTGCGGTGGTCCGGGAACGACTGGGAGACGGTCTACGCGGAGTTCCTCACCGACGACGAGAAGCAGCGCACGCTCGACGTGCTCGAGACCGGCGCCAAAGAACTGGGTCTGTGGGAGAGCGAGACGTGGGGTGACATCCTCGAGGACCGCGGCAGCCAGATCACCTTCAGCGCGCTGGGGCAGAAGGCGCCCGTCGACGCGAAGGCGGCCTGGGACCCCGACGGAGCGAAGAAAGAGTCCCTGCGTGCCTACGCCGCCGAGCGACTTCCCGACCTCGAGGTGCGCAGCGGCGGGTCGACGTCGGTGGACGTCACCAAGAAGGGCATCGACAAAGCTTACGGCGCACTGAAGTTGATGGACATCCTCGGCCTCAGCACCAGCGACATCCTGTTCTTCGGCGACCGGCTCGACGAGGGCGGCAACGACTACCCGGTCAAGGCTCTGGGCATCACGTCTATCGCCGTCCACGGCTGGCCCGACACCCACGCGAAGCTGTCGGCGCTGCTGGATCAGGTCGAGACGGGCAGCTAGTCGACCGGCCCGCCCGCCGGTACGACCCGCTGGGTGCCGTTCGCGACCCGGTAAGACCTCGCGTAATACTGGCCGGAGCGCGGATTCGTCTTGTCGTGCACGAAGTACCAGTCCATCTGCGTCGCCGCCGGCGTCACGGTCAGGACCGAATACCCGTGCGCGTCGAACTCGCTCCAGCGCACGTGGTGGTTCGTGGCCGCGAAGGCCGAGGACACCGCGACCCCGGCGGTGTTGGCGGGCACGTTCAGCATGTCGTCGATGTTGGTCGACGTGATCGAGGTGCCGACCAATTCCGTTGCGACACTCCCGCCGCCGGGATAGTTCGCCGGGTCGGCCGGGATGTCGCACGCCCACGACGAGTGGATGTCACCGGTGATGAAGACGACGTTGTCGACGCGATTGCGGCGCAGCGATTCGAGGAGACGTCGACGATCGGCGGCGTAACCGTCCCACTGGTCGGCGTTGTACGGGATGCCCTCGCGCGGGATGCCGAGCAGTGCGGTGACCGCGCCGGTTGTCTGCGGATCCAGCGGGGGGATCAGCACCGGGGCGATCATCACCGGGTTGCCGACGATCTTCCAGCGGGTCTCCGACGACGTGAGTCCATTGGTCAGCCACGACATCTGTGCCCGGCCGAGGATCGAGCGGGCGGGATCGTCGATGGCCGCCGACCGGGCGCTGACCTGCAGGTCGCGGTAGGAGCGCAGATCCAGCATGGACAACTCGAGCAGACGGCCGAAGCGGAGCCTGCGGAACAGGTGCCGGCCCGCGGTGTCGACGGCGGGGCGGATCGGCATCCACTCGGCGTACGCGCGCAGCGCGGCGGTGCGCCGTGCGGCCCAGGAGCCCTCGCCCGCCTGATGGTTCTCCGCCCCGCCCGACCACGAGTCGTTCGACGACTCGTGGTCGTCCCAGATGCAGATAAACGGCAGGTTCCGGTGCAGCCGGGCGAGGTCGGGGTCGGTCTTGTACTGCGCGTGGCGTGTCCGGTAGTCGCGCAGGGTGACGATCTCGTGGCGGGGGTCGTGCGGCCGGACGGTTCCGGTCTTGCCGGTGTATCGCCCGGTCTCGTACTCGTAGAAATAGTCGCCCAGGTGGACCACCGCGTCGAGTGCCGGCTGCGCGGCCAGATGCCGGTAGGCGGCGAAGTATCCGGCCTCCCAGTTGGCACACGACACGACGCCGAAACGGATCTTCGCGACGTCGGCACCCGTTGCGGGGGCGGTGCACGTGCGACCGACGGGCGACACCGCGCCGGTGGCGGGTCCGGACAGCACCGTGAAGCGGTAGTGGTACCAGGTGCGCGGCGCCAGACCCGACGCGTCGATCTTCACCGTATGGTCGGAGTCGGCGGACGTCCGCACCTCGCCCGCGGCCACGACGGCGCCGAAGCCGGGGTCCCGGGCGATCTCCCAGCGGACGAGGCTCTGCGGCCCCAGGCCGGAACCGGGTGTCGCAGCCGGGGTCGGGGTGATGCGGGTCCAGAGGACGACGGCGTCGGGGAGCGGGTCGCCGGACGCGACGCCGTGGCGGAACACTGCCGCCGACGGGGGCCCGGGCGACCGCGGCGCGCCCTGGGCGACGACGGCGGGGGAGGCGAGCGCCGCACCGGTCACGACCGCACCCGTGCGCAGGAAGTCGCGTCGCGTCGTCATCGCATCCACCCCCGGGTACTCGCCCACGCCTGCAGGGACTCTACCGCGGGCGGAGCCCGACGGTGCGGTACTCACGTGGTGGGGGAGAATCGGATACCGCGCGGCACGCGGACGTGTGGCCGCGACGGACGACAGGAGACATGCGTGTCCGAATTGGTGCCGCTGAAGGTGCAGATGGTGGCGATGACCCAGTTCACCCCGCCGGGAGACGTGCCGTGGAGCACCGACGCCGAGGGCGGTGAGGCGTTGGTCGAGTTCGCCGGCCGGGCGTGCTACCAGAGCTGGGACAAGCCGAACCCGCGTACCGCCACCAATGCCGGCTACCTGCGGCACATCCTCGAGGTCGGGCACCTGTCGCTGCTCGAACACGCATCGGTGACGTTCTACATCAGCGGCATCTCCCGCTCGTGCACCCACGAACTGATCCGGCACCGCCACTTCTCGTACTCGCAACTGTCCCAGCGGTTCGTGCCCGAGCACGACTCCAACGTCGTGGCGCCGCCGGCGATCGTGGGCGACCCGGAGCTCGAGGACCTCTTCACCGCGGCGACCGACGCGAGCCGGGCGGCCTACACCGAGCTCCTCGCGGCGCTGGAGGCGAAGTTCGCCGACGTCCCCAACGCCATCCTGCGTCGGAAACAGGCACGTCAGGCCGCTCGCTCCGTACTGCCGAACGCCACCGAGACAAAGATCGTCGTCACCGGCAACCATCGCGCCTGGCGGCACTTCGTCGGCATGCGCGCCACCGAGCACGCCGACGTCGAGATCCGCCAGCTCGCGGTGGAGTGTCTACGCCAGTTGATGCGGGTGGCGCCCACCGTGTTCGGCGATTTCGAGATCGGCACCCTGGCCGACGGGACCGAGGTCGCCACCTCACCATTCGTGCTGGAAGGGTGAGGATCGTCACCAACAGGGAGGCGGTAGCCTTGAGCACCATGAACGCAGTCCAGGAACCGCTGCACGAGCATCCCTTCGGGACGAACGTGGTTGCGATGGTCACCCCCTTCCGCCCGGACGGAAGCCTCGATCTGGACAAGGCCGCCGTCCTCGCCGACCATCTGGTCGCCAAGGGATGTGACGGGCTGGTCGTGTCCGGCACCACCGGTGAATCGCCGACCACCACCGTGCCGGAGAAGCTCGAGTTGCTGCGGGTGGTCCTCGACGCGGTGGGCGACCGGGCCCGGATCACCCAGGGCGCAGGCAGTTACGACACCGCCGAGAGCGTCCGGTTCGCGATC
The DNA here is from genome assembly GCF_018132775.1 of Gordonia sp. SCSIO 19800. Taxonomy (NCBI): domain Bacteria; kingdom Bacillati; phylum Actinomycetota; class Actinomycetes; order Mycobacteriales; family Gordoniaceae; genus Gordonia; species Gordonia sp. SCSIO 19800. The sequence goes on from NZ_JAGRQM010000005.1 coordinate 257,415, forward strand.
GAGTCCGAGAAGATCGGTGCGCACGCGCTCCTCGTGGTGACCCCGTACTACTCGAAGCCGCCGCAGGCCGGGCTCCTCGCGCACTTTCGGACCGTCGCCGACGCCACCGCGCTGCCGGTGCTGCTCTACGACATCCCGCCGCGATCGGTGGTCCCGATCATGAACGAGACGATGCTCGCCCTGGCCGAACACCCCAACATCCGCGGGGTGAAGGACGCCAAGGGCGACCTGCACTCGGCGGCCGGCCTGATCGCCAGCACCAGCCTGGAGTACCTGTCCGGCGAGGACGCACTCAACCTGCCGTGGCTGTCGATCGGCGCGACCGGTTATGTCAGCGTCATCGGCCACCTCGTCCCGGATCGCCTGCGCGACATGCAGATCGCTGTCGAGAAGGGCGATCTGCCGACCGCCCGCGCGATCAACACCTCGATGCTGCCGCTGGTCAACGCCATGGGGCGCCTCGGCGGGGTCACGATGGTGAAGGCGGCACTGCGCATCCTCGGGCTGGAGGTCGGCGACCCGCGCCTGCCGCAGGTGCCCGCGAACCCGGCGCAGATCGAGGAACTGATCGTGGATCTGCGCGCGGCGGGTGTGCTGATCTGATGACCGACAACGACACCACCGGCAACGACACCGCCGGCACCGTCCGCCCCCGGACCCGACGCCGGGCTGCCGCCCGCAAGGCCGGCCCGCCGAGTCCGCCCCCCGCCGAGCCGACCCCGCCCGCCGAGCCCACCCCGTCCGCCGAGCCCGTCGAGGTGACCTCGAAGGCACGGCAACCCCGGCGCGCGCGAGCCGAGCGGACCGGATCATCGGAACCGAAGTCCGACGCGAACTCGCCGAAGCACGCGGCCAAGCGTCCGGCGAGTCCCGCGTCGAACACCCGTCGCCCCCGCCACGAGCGCGGCGACGCCCGCGGCGGCCGCCGGCCCGAACCGGCAACCCCGGCCCCTGTCGACCGACTGGGCACACCCCGCCGACTGCCCAAGGGTGGTCTGCGCGTGGTGGCGCTCGGCGGGATCGGCGAGATCGGCCGCAACATGACCGTCTTCGAATACAACGGCCGTCTGCTGATCGTCGACTGCGGTGTGCTCTTCCCCGAGGACGCCCAGCCGGGCGTCGACCTGATCCTGCCGGACTTCCGCTACATCGAAGACCGCATGGACGACGTCGACGCGGTGATCCTGACCCACGGCCACGAGGACCACATCGGCGCTCTGCCGTTCCTGCTCCGGCTACGCAGCGACATCCCGGTGATCGGCGCGAAGTTCACGCTCGCCCTGGTCGAGGCCAAGTGTCGCGAGCATCGCCTGCGACCCAAGCTCGTCGAGGTCGTCGAAGGTCAGAAGACCTCGCACGGCCCGTTCGAGTGCGAGTACTTCGCCGTCAACCACTCGATCCCGGACGCCCTGGCCGTCGCGATCCGGACCCCCGCCGGCGTCGTGCTGCACACCGGCGACATCAAGCTCGACCAGCTGCCCCTCGACGGCCGGCTCACCGACCTCGCCGGGTTCAGCCGCCTCGGCGATGAGGGCGTCGACCTGTTCCTGGTGGACTCGACCAACGCCGAGGTGCCCGGTTTCGTGACCCCGGAACGTCAGATCGGCGGGGTGCTCGACCAGGTCATCGGCAAGGCCACACAGAGGGTCATCGTGGCGTCGTTCGCGAGCCACGTCCATCGCATCCAGCAGATCATCGACGTGGCGCACACCCACAATCGGCGGGTCACCTTCGTCGGCCGTTCGATGGTGCGCAACATGCAGATCGCGCAGGATCTCGGCTACCTCTCGGTACCCGACGGCGTCGTCGTCGATCTCGACACCGCGGCAACCCTGCCCGACCACCGCGTCGTGCTGATCTCCACCGGCTCGCAGGGCGAGCCGCTGTCCGCGCTCTCCCGGATGGCGCGCGGAGAGCACCGGCAGATCAACATCCGGGCCGACGACCTCGTCGTGCTGGCGTCCTCGCTCATCCCCGGCAACGAGAACTCGGTGTTCGCCGTCGTCAACGGGCTGGCCAAGCGCGGCGCGACCGTCATCACCCAGCAGAGTGCGAAGGTCCATGTCTCGGGCCACGCCTCGGCCGGTGAGCTGCTCTACCTCTACAACGCGGTGCGCCCCTCGAATGCGATGCCCGTGCACGGCGAATGGCGGCACCTGCGCGCCAACGCCGCGCTCGCGGTAGCGACCGGTGTGCCCGAGGACCGGGTCGTCCTCGCCGAGGACGGCGTGGTGGTCGACCTCGTCGACGGTCGCGCCGACATCGTCGGACGGGTTCCGGTCGGGCACGTCTACGTCGACGGCCTCTCGGTCGGCGACGTGGGGGAGTCGACGCTCTCCGAACGGCTCGTGCTGGGGGAGGGTGGCTTCATCGCCATCACCGTCGCCGTGGACGTGACGACGGGCCGTGCGGTGAGCACACCCGAGGTCTCCGGACGCGGTTTCTCCGACGACCCGGACGCGCTCAAGGAGGCGGCGGACATCGTCAACCAGACGCTGGATTCGCTGGCGGCCGAGGGTGTCTCCGACACGCACCGGATCGCCCAGGGGATTCGCCGTGCGGTCGGGCGCTGGGTGTCGACCGCCTATCGTCGCCGTCCGATGATCGTGCCGACGGTCATCGCGGTTGGGGACTGACCGGCGTCGAGGAACGAGACCACGGCGTTGTCGCTACCGTGGTCGTGTGACCGGAGCGCAGAAGGAAAGAGCAGCCCTCGTCGAGACCCTTCGAAAGGTGGGCCCCGACGCGCCCACCTTGTGTGAGGGCTGGACCACCCGCGATCTGTTGGCGCATCTCGTGGTCCGGGAACGACGCCCGGACACCGGGCCGGGCATCCTCATCCCGGCTTTCGCCGGCCACACCGAGAAGGTGCGGGCCCAGGCGACGTCGAAGGACTGGGATGCCCAACTGGCGTTGCTCGCCTCGGGGCCGCCGGTCTACTCGCCGTTCAAGCTGGTCGACCGATTCGCCAACCTGGCCGAGATGTTCGTCCACCACGAAGACGTCCTGCGTGGCGGCGCCGACCCCGACGGGCCGTGGACGCCCCGGTCGCTGGCCCCCGAACTCGAGGCGGAGTTGCGCACGCCGGCCAAGTCGATGGGCCGGATGACGCTCAAGAAGGTCCCGGCCCGCGTGACCCTGCGCACCCCGGACGGCGAGGATCTGGTGACGGCGGGATCGGGTGACGACGTCATCGTGACCGGTCGTGTCGGTGAGCTGGTGCTGTTCGCGTTCGGCCGTACACCGGTCGACGTCACATTCGCCGGTGACGCCGCCGCGATCACGGGCGTCCGCGAGAGTTCGCGCGGCCTCTGAGCGATCACAACTTCGACACGCATTCGTTGTCTGTGTTGCCCGTGTGACTGATGTGACCGCTGCCCACTAGTCTGTCGGTATGGCTTCGAAAGCAAGCACGGGTACACGCGCGTCCTCCGCGCGCGGCGCTGCTGGTTCCACGCGCGGTGGATCCGCTCGCGGTGGTTCGGGGCGGGCGAGTTCGGCTCGAGGGAGTTCGACCGCCGCTCGCCGCTCGACGGGTGACGGTTCGAAGAGCGGCGGTTCGAAGAGCGGTGGTTCGCGTCGTCAGACGGGCGCCGGTGCCTCGACGAGGTCGAAGGCCGGGGCATCGCGGAAGAGTTCCCGGTCCGCTGCACCAGCGGAGTCGGTGGACCTGCATCGTCGTTCCGTCGCCGCGGCAGGGGCGTCCGCGGTGGGCAAGGGCATCGGTGCCGGATGGTCGTTGTTCGCGCGGGGCGTCGGCAGCGCCGCCCGGGCGGGCTCGGGCGTCGGCCGCGGACCGCGCACCGAAGTCGTCGGAGAGTTCGACGACATCGACGACACCGACCCGGACTTCGAGGAGTTCGACGACGGGTCCGACGGCAACGGTCGACCCCGGCCCGGCGGTCACAGCCATCGGCGGGACGGGACAGCACTCGGTCTCCTCGCCTTCGGTCTGCTCGTCGGCGCCAGTGTGTGGTTCGGTGCGGCGGGTCCGGTGGGCGCCTTCATCGAGGCCCTCATCCGCGCGGTCATCGGGTCGGCGGCCGTGCTCGTGCCGGTCGGTCTCCTCGCGCTGGCAGTGGTCCTGATGCGACGGCCGGCCGCCCCGGAGCGACGCGGCCGCTACCTGTCGGGTGGGTTCCTGGTGATCCTTCCGCTGCTCGGTCTGATGCACCTCGTCGCCGGCGCGCCGGTCGACCTGCCCGGACGGTCCGGCGCGGCCGGGTTCGTCGGCTTCGCGGTGGGCACACCGTTGACCGCGGGTGTCACCGCGTGGGTCTCGGTGCCGATCCTGTTGTTGTGCATGGCATTCGGCGTACTCATCCTCAGCGGCCGAACCGTCCGCGAGGTCGTGGACGCCGCCGCCGGTTACCTCGGGCTGGGCGTCGGACGAGGCGACGACGCGCCCTGGGACGACGACGAGTGGGATGCCGACGCCGAGAACTACGACGATCCGGATTTCGACGACCCCGATACCGAGACCGACAGCGCCGAGTCGGATCCCTGGGACTCCGGTGCGCTCGAGTCGCGGTCCCGGCGTCGGCCGTACTCGTCGAACCCGTACGACAACTACCCGCCGGATTCGGCGCCGGCGCGGACCTCGGGACGGACGTCGCGGCGCAAGCCCGCCGACATCGCCGACGTCGCCCCGCTCGAGGAGGCCGTCACCGAGAACTTCGCGGATGCCGACCAGCAGGTCACCGAGGTGATCGCGCCGAGCCCCCGTACCCGCGCCACCCCGGCCCGGCGGGCCACCGCGCGATCCGAGCCGCGTCCCGCACCCGAACCGGAGCCCCGGCACGAACCCGATCTCGACGACGAGATGACGGACGAGGGGATGTCGGACGACGAGGCGTTCATCCCGTCCGATCCCACCGCGGACGGGGACTATCGCCTGCCGCCCGCCGACCTTCTCCTCGAGGGCGATCCGCCGAAGATGGGCAGCAGCGCCAACGACGACATGATCGACCGGATGACCGGCGTGCTGGAGCAGTTCAAGATCGACGCCGCGGTCACCGGATACACCCGCGGGCCGACCGTCACGCGATACGAGATCGAACTCGGCCCGGGTGTGAAGGTCGAGAAGATCACCGCGCTGCAACGCAACATCGCCTACGCCGCGGCAACGGACAACGTGCGCCTGCTCGCGCCGATCCCCGGCAAGTCCGCGGTCGGTATCGAGGTCCCCAACTCCGACCGTGAGATGGTTCGCCTGGCCGACGTGCTGAACTCGCCGTCGACCCGGAAGGACAAGCATCCGTTGGTGATCGGGCTCGGCAAGGACATCGAGGGTGATTTCGTCAGCGCCAACCTGGCGAAGATGCCGCACCTGCTGGTCGCCGGGTCGACCGGCTCGGGCAAGTCGAGCTTCGTCAATTCCATGCTCGTGTCGCTGCTCAGCCGTGCGACGCCGGAGCAGGTGCGGATGATCCTGATCGACCCGAAGATGGTCGAGCTCACCCCGTACGAGGGAATCCCGCACCTCATCACGCCGATCATCACGCAACCGAAGAAGGCCGCTGCCGCACTCGCCTGGCTCGTCGAGGAGATGGAGCAGCGCTATCAGGACATGAAGGCCTCGCGGGTGCGCCACATCGACGACTTCAACTCGAAGGTCCGGTCGGGAGACATCACCGCCCCGCTGGGCAGCGAACGCGTCTACAAGCCGTATCCGTACATCTTGGCCATCGTCGACGAGCTCGCCGACCTGATGATGACCGCGCCCCGCGACGTCGAGGACGCGATCGTGCGGATCACCCAGAAGGCGCGCGCCGCCGGCATCCATCTGGTGCTCGCGACGCAGCGTCCGTCGGTCGATGTCGTCACCGGTCTGATCAAGACCAACGTGCCGTCGCGGCTGGCGTTCGCGACGTCGTCGCTGACCGACTCACGCGTCATCCTGGATCAGCCGGGTGCCGAGAAGCTGATCGGCATGGGCGACGGCCTGTTCCTCCCGATGGGCGCCAACAAGCCGATCCGCATGCAGGGTGCCTACATCACCGACGAGGAGATCGCCGCGGTCGTCGATTTCTCCAAGGAGCAGGCCGAGCCGGAGTACACCGAGGGTGTCACCGCGGCGAAGGCGGGCGACAAAAAGGACATCGACAGCGACATCGGCAACGACCTCGACGATCTCCTGCAGGCGATCGAACTGGTCGTGTCGAGCCAGTTCGGGTCGACGTCGATGCTGCAGCGCAAGCTGCGGGTCGGGTTCGCCAAGGCCGGCCGTCTCATGGACCTGATGGAGACGCGGGGAGTGGTCGGCCCCAGCGAGGGATCGAAGGCGCGTGAGGTGCTCGTGAAGCCCCACGATCTGGCGGGGGTGATCGCCTCGATCACCGGCGGCGGCGACGAAACGGACAGTTCCGGCACCTGACTCGGGTCGCTGACCTGCGGTTTCTGCAGGTTTCCTGCAGTTTGTATAAGGTAGCCGGAGATCCATGAGGGGAGTATCCCCAAAGCGGCGTCTCCGTCAATACGGTCACGATTCGCAACGATGCCGATCATCGTCGCGGCCCTGACCCGGAGCGTCGGCCCCCGTTCGGTGGGAGAGACCTCTGGCTCGTCAGCTCTTGCTGCCTGCTGGAGGTTACAAGTGGATGTTTCGCTGTCCGTATGGCTGATCACCTGTGCGGTGATCCTCGCCCTGTTCGCGTTCGACTTCTTCACCCACGTGCGCGTGCCCCACGCGCCGTCGCTCAAGGAGTCGGGCATCTGGTCGGCGATCTACATCGCTTTCGCCGTCATCTTCGGTCTGTTCGTCTGGTGGAACTGGGGTTCGACCTTCGGCGGTGAGTACTTCGCCGGTTACGTCACCGAGAAGGCGCTGTCTGTGGACAACCTGTTCGTCTTCGTCATCATCATGGCGAAGTTCGCGGTGCCCAAGGAGTACCAGCAGAAGGTCCTGCTGCTCGGCATCTTGATGGCCCTCATCATGCGCGGCATCTTCATCGCCGTCGGTGCGGCCGCGATCAACGCCTACAGCTGGGTCTTCTACCTGTTCGGCGCGTTCCTGATCTTCACCGCCGTCAAGCTGCTCCGCGAGAGCGACGACCCGGTCGAGCACGAGGAGGAGCGCGAGACGCGCCTCGAGCGCTTCGTCAAGCGCTACCTGCGCACGCATGACTCGTACGACCGCGACAAGCTGTTCACCCGCGTCAACGGCAAGCGCCTCGCGACCCCGATGCTGATGGTTCTCATCGTCATCGGCTTCACCGACGTGCTGTTCGCGCTCGACTCGATCCCGGCCATCTACGGCCTCACGTCCGAGCCCTACCTGGTCTTCACCGCCAACGCGTTCGCCCTGATGGGTCTGCGTCAGCTGTTCTTCCTCATCGGCGGACTGCTCGACCGCCTGGTGTACCTGTCCATCGGCCTGTCGATCATCTTGGCCTTCATCGGCGTCAAGCTGGTCCTCCACGCCCTGCACGAGAACACCCTGTCCTTCATCAACGGTGGCGAGCACGTGGCGGTCCCCGAGATCTCCACCGGGCTGTCGCTGTCGGTGATCCTCGGTGTCCTGGTGATCACCACGGTGGCCAGCCTGATCAAGAGTCGCGGGATGGCGAAGTCGCCGGAGGTCGAATCCGCCGGCGACACGACCGACTCGCCGGCACCGAAGTCCAAGGACTCCTGACCCGTCCACGTCCACCCGTCGCCGACGGGTGGACGTGGCATCAGCCCGGGAACGGCCCGAACACCTGCGTCCACTCGTCGATGCGGATGGCATCGACGGCCTGATGCGCCTGGAACGGGTCGTTGGCCAGGAATGCCTCGGCCGCCTCGAGGTCGGCTGCGCGGATGACGATGAGCGCGCCCGACCCGTCGGGATAGGGGCCGGCGATCAGCACGTTGCCCGCCGAGTGTTCTTCCGCGAGCCACTCCCGGTGCAAAGGCCGGTGCTGATCCCGCAGGGCGGCCTTGGCGGGGCGATAGGTGTACTGCACGGCGAAGAACGGCATGGTCACCCCTGCTCGATGGTTGCCAGCATCCGGGTGTTGCCCAGGGTGTTGGGTTTGACATAACTGAGGTCGAGAAACTCTGCGACGCCGGTGTCATAGGACCGGCACATCTCCTCGAACACCTCGCGCGTGACCGGGGTGCCCTGGATCTCGGCGAAACCGTGCCGCGCGAAGAAGGCCGTCTCGAACGTGAGCACGAAGACGCGCGAGAGCTGCAGTTCGCGGGCGACCGCCATGAGCCGGTCGACGAGGAGGTGGCCGATGCCGCGCCCGGCGTGGGCGTTGTCGACGGCGACCGTGCGGACCTCGCCGAGATCGGCCCAGAGCACATGCAGCGCACCACAACCGACGACCAGGCCGTCGACGTCGGCGACCCAGAACTCCTGGACGGACTCGTAGAGCGTGACGAGGTTCTTCTCGAGGAGGATTTTCCCGGCGTACTGGTCGATCAGTTCTTTGATCCGCGGGACGTCGGAGGTGCGCGCACGACGGATGACGACGTGATCGGCGGGGGACATGGGAATTCAGCTTAGTCTCTGCGATGGGGCGACCTGTGCACGTCGTTCCTCGGGACTGCCGATACCCTGATGGGCGTGTACTTGAGGACTGCCCTGAACTGCGGCACGACGCCGCGGTCAGGAGCGAGCTCATGACCGACCGGATCCGGCGGGCCGTCGAAGAGAACGGCATCGCCAATGTGGGCCGCGGGCCCGACCACATCACCGACCCGGTGGACCCGGTGCCGGTGGTCAACATCGCCAACGCACTCACGGTGTTCCGGATCGTCCTGGTGCCGGTGTTCCTGGTGGCGCTGTTCATGGAGTCGGGCGAGTCGACGCTGTGGCGCACGATCGCCACGATCGTCTTCGGGGTCGCGGCGCTGACCGACCGGTACGACGGGATGATCGCGCGGCAGCGCGGCCTGATCACCGACTTCGGGAAGCTGGCCGACCCCATCGCGGACAAGGCCCTGATCGGCGGTGCCCTCGTCGGGCTGTCGATCCTCGGCATCCTGCCGTGGTGGGTCACCGTGGTGATCGTCGCCCGCGAGGTGTGGGTGACGGCGCTGCGTTTCTGGGTGTTGCGGCACAAGGTCATACCGGCCAGCCGCGGCGGCAAGCTCAAGACGCTGCTGCAGGCGCTCGCCATCGGTCTGTACCTCCTCCCGCTCGGCGGACCGTGGCAGCTCGCCGCCGACATCCTGATGGGACTGGCGGTGGTGGTGACGATCTACACGGGTCTGGACTACACCTGGCAGGCGGTCAAGGTCCGGTCCGATCGCGATGAGACCGCACCCCGGCCGGTGGCACCGCGCGGACGTGCTGTGGGAGGAACCGGCGGCGGTCACTGACTTCGACTATCGTCGATCAGACGGTGCTGCCCCGACCGTGGGTGCCGACGCCGCCGGTGCCGCGGGGAACCCGTCGGGACCGCGAAGCGTTGGGGAGGGCAGCAGGCGCGCCGCCGGTTCGGTGGGCGCCGAGCAGTTCAGTTGGGCCGAGACGTTCAGTAGGGAGGAGACTCGATGGCGATGCTCTTACGCGAGGCGCTCGGCGACAGCCTGCGTCGGGTCCGGACGCAGCAGGGCCGGACCCTGCGCGAGGTGTCCACCGGTGCGCGGGTGAGTCTGGGCTACCTCTCGGAAGTCGAACGCGGTCAGAAGGAGGCGTCGAGCGAACTGCTCGCCGCGATCTGCGACGCGCTCGACGTCGAGATCGCCGACCTGCTCCTCGAAGTCGGCAGCGCAATGCGTCCGGCCGGTGCCGAACCCGTCGTGGTCGGCGCCGAGCCGATGGGTGACGGCGTCGAAGCCACCGAGGCCGGACTGACCGCGACCAAGGTCGTGATCCCGGCTCCCGCCGGTCGCCGGGAGGCCACGGCTCTCGCGGCTGCCTGACCCGCACCGTCTGAACGACACCGACTCAACACCGGACTCGCAGACGCTAGATTGGTCACCAGAGTTCTCAGACCCCTGAATGGAGTACGACGAGCATGGCGAACCCGTTCGTGAAGTTGTGGCGCTACCTCACAGCACTCGGCAACGCGAAGATCGACGAGCACGCTGACCCGAAGGTCCAGATCCAGCAGGCGATCGAGGACGCCCAGCGTCAGCACCAGGCGCTCTCGCAGCAGGCGGCCTCGGTGATCGGCAACCAGCGGCAGCTCGAGATGAAGCTGAACCGGCAACTCGAGGACGTCGAGCGGCTGCAGGCGAATACCCGCCAGGCGCTGACGCTGGCCGATCAGGCCGCCGCGGCCGGCGACACCCAGAAGGCGACCGAGTACACCAACGCCGCCGAGGCGTTCGCGGCCCAGCTGGTGACCGCCGAGCAGAGCGTGGAGGACCTCAAGTCCTTGCACGACCAGTCGCTCCAGGCGGCCGATCAGGCCAAGAAGGCCGTCGAGCGCAACGCGATGATCCTGCAGCAGAAGCTGTCCGAGCGTTCGAAGCTGCTCAGTCAACTCGAGCAGGCGAAGATGCAGGAGCAGGTCTCGGCGTCGCTCAACCAGATGAGCGAGCTGTCGGTGCCCGGGAACACGCCGAGCCTCGACCAGGTCCGCGACAAGATCGAACGACGCTACGCGAACGCGCTCGGTTCGGCGGAGCTGGCCAAGAACTCCGTGCAGGGCCGCATGCAGGAGGTCGAGCAGGCCGGCGTGCAGATGGCCGGACATTCTCGTCTCGAACAGATCCGCGCGAGCATGCGCGGTGACGCGCTGCCCGCCGCCGGGACGACCGCACCGGGTCTGCAGAAGCCGGCGACCCAGTCCGCGCCGCCGACCACCGAGCCGCCCCAGCAGAACTGACAGATCGCGCACGCGTGCACGACGAACCCGTGCGCGTCGCGATCGTCGCGGGCTCCGACGCCGGGCATGCCTTCCCGGCTTTCGCGCTGGCCGAGCGGTTCCGCTCCGCCGGTGACACACCGGTCGTGTTCACCTCCCTCGCATGGTCGGAGGCCGCGCGCCGCCGGGGGATCGACATCGCTGATCTCCCGGGGCTGCGCGCCGAGGACTCCGACGACGACTCCGACGCCGGAGCCAAACTGAGTGCCCGCGCCGCGCGCATGGCCCAGCAGCTCGTCGGGCCGCTGCGTGCGGCCGGGTCGCAACTCGTCATCTCCGACGTCATCACCGTGGGCGGGGGCTGGGCCGCTCAACTGTGTGGACTGCCCTGGATCGAGCTGTCGCCGCATCCGCTGTACCGGCCGTCCCGGGGACTACCGCCGATCGGGTCCGGGCTCGAACCGGGTCGCGGCGTCGGGGGTCGGCTGCGCGACACGCTGATGCGCGCCGCCACCGCGTCGTCGATCCGCCAGGGCGTGCGGCAGCGGGACGCTGCCCGGCGGACGATCGGGCTGGGTGACGTCGACGCGGAACCGGCGGCGCGACTCATCGCCACCCTTCCCGGCCTCGAGGTCCCGCGCCCCGACTGGCCGACCGACGCGCATCTCGTCGGACCCCTGGTGTGGGAGCCCACCGACGATCACTTCACCGTGCCTCCCGGCGATCACCCCCTCGTCGTCGTCGCCCCGTCGACCGCGCAGACCGGCGCCGCCGACATGCTCGGCGAGGCTCTCGAAGCGCTGTCGCCCGACACACTGGGCCGGACCGTGCGGGTGGTGGTCTCGGGGCTCCGAGACCCCGACGGGGCTGATCTCGCCCGCTTCCGCGGGGAACTGATCACGGCGGGGCCGGGCCGGCAGGACGAGGTGCTCGCGCACGCCGACCTGCTGATCTGTGGCTCCGGGCACGGGATCCTCGCGAAGGCGATGCTCGCGACGGTGCCGGTCGTCGCGGTACCCGGTGGGGGTGACCAGTGGGAGCTCGCCGCCCGGATCCGACGAGCCGGCGCGGGGCAGGCGGTGCGTCCGGTCACCGCGGACGCGGTTGCCGACGCCGTGCGGGCCGTCCTGGACGATCCGGCACATGCACGCGCGGCGGGTGCGATCGGGGAGTCGGTGACCGACGTCGTCGACCCGGTGGCGGTCGCGCATCGCGTTCTGGCGGCGTCACCTAGGCTGGACCCGTGCGTCTGACCGAGTTCACCGAGTTGATGACCACCGAATTCGGTGTGCCGTCGGCGGATTCGATCCTGTCCGATCACATCCTGATCGAGGTCGGCGGACGCACGGGTGCCCAGGCGATCGACGACGGGGTCGACCCGCGCGACGTCTGGATCGCGATCTGTCGCGACTTCGACGTACCGCGCCATCGCTGGTGACACGCCACCGCGTGTCACACTTGCCATCGAACAGGTGTTCGTCCATCCTGGTGCCCAGAGGTGAAATCAGACGGAACCACACGGGCCGAGTCTGCGTCTGAAGAGTTGTCGGACCCACCGGCTACTTTCATCACATGAACGCCCGGACCGCACAGACCGCCCGCCGGAAATCCGGCTCACAACCGAGGAGAACTCCCATGGCACCTGCGCCCCAAGACCGCGAGAAGGCTCTCGACCTCGCCCTCGCGCAGATCGACAAGAACTTCGGCAAGGGTTCGGTGATGCGGCTCGGCGAGGAGACCCGTCAGCCGATCGAGATCATCCCCACCGGGTCCATCGCGCTCGACGTCGCCCTCGGTATCGGCGGACTGCCCCGCGGCCGCGTCGTGGAGATCTACGGTCCGGAGTCCTCGGGTAAGACGACCGTCGCCCTGCACGCCGTCGCCAACGCCCAGGCGCAGGGCGGCATCGCCGCGTTCATCGACGCCGAGCACGCACTCGATCCCGACTACGCCGCCAAACTCGGCGTCGACACCGACGCGCTGCTGGTGTCCCAGCCCGACACCGGTGAGCAGGCGCTCGAGATCGCGGACATGCTGATCCGATCGGGCGCGCTCGACATCCTGGTCATCGACTCGGTGGCCGCGCTGGTCCCCAAGGCCGAGATCGAGGGCGAGATGGGCGACAGCCACGTCGGTCTGCAGGCCCGCCTGATGAGCCAGGCCCTGCGGAAGATGACCTCCGCGCTGAACCAGTCGAAGACCACCGCGATCTTCATCAACCAGCTACGCGAGAAGATCGGCGTCATGTTCGGTTCGCCCGAGACCACCACGGGCGGAAAGGCGCTGAAGTTCTACTCGTCGGTGCGCCTCGACGTCCGCCGGATCGAGACCCTCAAGGACGGGACCGACGCGGTCGGTAACCGCACACGCGTCAAGGTCGTCAAGAACAAGGTCGCACCGCCGTTCAAGCAGGCCGAGTTCGACATCCTCTACGGCCAGGGCATCAGCAAGGAGGGCTCGCTGATCGACATGGGTGTCGCGGAGGGCTTCATCCGCAAGTCCGGTTCGTGGTTCACCTACGAGGGCGATCAACTCGGCCAGGGCAAGGAGAACGCGCGCAAGTTCCTGCTCGAGAACGTCGACATCCGCGACGAGATCGAGAAGAAGATCAAAGAGAAGCTGGGCATCGGCGCAACCGTCGACGCCGACGACATCGCCCCCGCCCCAGTCGAATTCTGACATCGAAGGCGAGTTCAGGTAGACCGTGAGCGAGGCAACGGACCCCGGGCAGACGCGCACACGGCGGGACAACGACCCCGACCGTAAGGGACCCAGCGCATGGGACTCGGCGCTCCGACTGCTCGGGGTCCGTGCGCGTTCACGCCAGGAGATGCGAGAGCGATTGACGCGCAAGGGTTTCGAACCCGAGGCGGTCGACGACGTGATGGCGCGCCTGGAGCAACACAACCTCCTCGACGACGAGGAGTTCGCCTCCGATTGGGTACGATCCCGCCACCTCAACTCCGGTAAGGGGCGCGTCGCGTTACGACACGAGCTCCGCACCAAGGGGATCGACGAGTCGATCATCGCCGAGGCCCTCGCCGACATCGACCCCGACGACGAACGTGAGATCGCGTCGGGTCTGGTCGTGCGCAAACTCACGCCCTCGGTCGTCGACCGGATAGCCGAGGATCGCGCCGAACGCGACAAGGCGATGCGACGTCTCGTCGGAATGCTGGTGCGGCGCGGCTATTCCCAATCCCTGGCGTTCGACGTCGTGGGGGAGGCGCTCAGCGAGCTGCGTAGCGGCTGAGCGCCCCCACACGACGATCGTGCGGGTGTCACCTGCCGGTCGGCAGGTTCTCCGACGCAGCGAGTTCGGTCTCTTCCGGATCCGCGGGCGGTGCGGACGACCGGCGCCCCTGCCGGAGCCGGCGTTCGAGGCTGGTGGCGAAGGTCGAGAGCCCGAAGTTGATCAGGATCATGATGATGGCCACGACGATCAGTGCCGGGATGTAGTTGCCGTAGCGCGACGCCGAGAGCAGGCCGCTGCGGACCACCTCGGAGTAACCGATGATGTAGCCCAGCGCACTGTCCTTCAGCGCCACGACCATCTGCGAGATCAGTGCGGGCATCATCGCCGTGATCGCCTGTGGCAGAAGGATGATGCGCATCATCTGGCTCTTGCGCAGACCCAGGGCCATCGACGCCTCGGTTTGTCCCTTGGGCAGTGAGTTGATACCGGATCGCAGGATCTCGGCCATGACCGACCCGTTGTACAGGGTGAGTCCGGTGACCACCGCCGCGAACGCCAGGAAGGACGACGGGAAGATCCCGTAGATCGCGAACAGGAACCAGGTGAACACCATCAGGATCAGCACCGGGATGGCGCGGAACACCTCGACGAACAGGCCCGCGATGGTGCGTACCCACAGGTGATCGGAGAGGCGGCCGATACCGAGGACCGCACCGAGTAACAGCGACAGCACGATCGAGACCGCCGCGGCCGCGAGGGTCCGCCACAGGCCCGGCAGGATGTAGCCGGTCCACGTGCTCCACGTGACGAACGGCGACCACTTCTCGGCGGTGAACTGTTCGTTGGCGGCGAGTACGGCGATCACGTAGATCGCGATCGCGGCCAGAACCGCGATGAACGCGATCGCCAGCAGGCGGTTCCGGGTGCGGGCGCGTGGTCCCGGGGCGTCGTAGAGGACGGTCGAGTCAGCGCTCATCGTTTCACCGCCAGTCGCTTGGCGAGGTAGCCGAAGACGGCACCCTCGCTGAGTGTGATGATCATGAATCCCGCCGCGATGACGCCGAAGATGACGAACAGCTGGTCGGAGTAGGTCTCGATCTCGGTCTTCATCAGAGCCGCCGCCTCGGCGACGCCGATCACCGAGGCGACCGTCGTGTTCTTGGTGAGCGCGATCAGGACGCTGCCCAGCGGACCGATCACCGACCGGATCGCCTGCGGCAGCACGATGACCCCGAAGACCTGCGTGAACGAGAGGCCGAGGGAGCGAGCGGCTTCGGCCTGCCCGAGCGGGACCGTGTTGAAGCCGGAGCGCAGCGTCTCACAGACGAACGTCGAGGTGTACAGCACGAAGGCGAGGACGGCGAGCCAGAAGTTGTTCGACTCGATCGTCGGCGCGAAGGTCAGGCCCAGGTTCTGGTACAGGCCGATCGCACAGAACAGCACCACGAGTGTCAGCGGCGTGTTGCGGACGATGTTCACGTAGACCTCGGCGAAGCCGCGCATCACCGGCACGGGGGAGACCCGCATGGCCGCGAGGATCGTGCCCCACACCAGCGAGCCGATCGCCGAGTAGAAGGTCAGCTGGATGGTCACCCAGAAGGCCGGCCACAGCTCTGGACCCATGCTCTCCCACAGAGAGACGTCATTCATCGGTAGCTCCGTCGCTCACTGCAGCCCGGGCGGGCACGGTGTGGAGGGCGAGTCGAGGAAGTCGAGGTCGCCGGGATCGGGCAGGTAGGGGAACTTCGAGTCCGGACGGTCGGCGCGGGCGATGATCTCGTCCACGTAGGGATTGCCGAGTGCCTCGCGCAGCGCGGCGTTCCAGGCCGACTCGCCGTCGACGGAAGGGGCAAGCATCGCGTCGAGTGCCGTGTTGACGGCGTTCTGCGACGCGGTGTCGTCCAGAGCCAGCCCCACGCCGTAGCGCTCGGTGGAGAACGGACTGCCCGCGGTCTTCAGGGCATCCTTCACGCAGGCGTCCTTGAGGTAGGTCATCTCGACGAGCTTGAACTCGCCCTCCCAGAAGTTGGAGTAGCCGGCGAGGATCGCCTCGTCGGTGGTCACCGCGTCGACCTTGTCGCGACGCAGCGCCTCGACGCAGGCCGAGTAGGAGTCGTACTCCTGCAACTGGACCGCGGGCAGCTGTGCCTTGACGTTCTGCGCCGGTGTCGAGCCGGTCACCGAGCAGAGCTTCTTGCCCTTGTCGAGGTCGGCGAGTTCGTCGATCGTGTTGTCGTCGGCACGCACCATCAGACCCTGGTACGTGACGAGATAGGGACCGCCGAAGGACACCTTCTTCGAGCGCGCCGCGTTGATCGAGTACGTGGCCGCGATCAGGTCGACCTCACCGTTGTCGATCATCGCCTCGCGGCGCGCCGAGGGGGTCTCGCGCCAGGTGACCTCGGGATGGGGGACACCGAGGTCGTCGGCGATGTGGTTGACGACATAGCGCGACACCGAGGCGTCGAATCCCTCGACGTTGCCGTCCGGCTCGTAGAGGCCGAGACCGGGCTGGTCGAACTTGACGCCCAGCACGACCGATCCCTCGCGGATGGAGTCGAGCAGGTTGCGCGGTTCGGTGCTGCCGCAGGCGGACAACACGGTGGCGAGCAGGGCGCCGACCGCGAGGACCAGGCCCGCGGTCCGCATCGGGCGGGTGGTTCGCTGTGTCATGTCAGTGCCCCAGGATCTTGCCGAGGAAGTCCCGGGCGCGATCGGTCGACGGGTTGCTGAAGAACGTCTCCGGATCGGAGTCCTCGATGATCGCCCCGTCGGACATGAAGATGATGCGGTCGGCGGCCTTGCGCGCGAAGCCCATCTCGTGGGTGACGACCACCATCGTCATGCCCTCTTTCGCGAGGGACACCATCACGTCGAGCACCTCGTTGACCATCTCCGGGTCGAGGGCCGAGGTCGGTTCGTCGAACAACATGATCTTCGGGTTCATCGCCAGCGACCGGGCGATGGCCACGCGCTGCTGCTGGCCGCCGGAGAGTTGGGCGGGGTACTTGTCCTTCTGGCTGGCGATGCCGACGCGCTCGAGCAGTTCGAGGGCGCGCTTGCCGGCCTCGTCCTTGCTCTTCTTGCGCACCTTGATCGGCGCGAGCGTGACATTCTCGAGGATCGTCTTGTGCGAGAACAGGTTGAAGGACTGGAAGACCATTCCGACGTCGGCGCGGAGCCGGGCGAGGTCCTTGCCCTCGGCGGGCAGCACCTGACCCTCGACCAGGATCTCGCCGCCGTCGATCGGCTCGAGGCGATTGATCGTGCGGCAGAGGGTGGACTTGCCCGAGCCCGACGGTCCGAGGACCACCACGACCTGACCGGCGGGGACCTCGAGATCGATGTCCTTGAGGACGTGCAACGACCCGAAGTGTTTCTGCACCCCGCGCATCGCGATCATCGGCTGGGACCCTGGGTCCGCGGACTTACTCGGCGAAACGGTCATTGGGGCACCCTATCGGCCGACGTGGAACAGGGTGTCCTGTGGGAGTCGATTTGCGTGCGCCCCGTACCCTCGTAGGGGTGAGTATCGAGTTGTCGGATCGGCCTGAGCAGGCAGCACCCGCCGCGCGCAGTTATCAGGTCCGTACCTACGGCTGCCAGATGAACGTCCACGATTCCGAGCGCATCGCCGGTCTGCTCGAGGACGCCGGGTACGTGCGCGCGGGTGAGGACGACCCCGCCGATCTCGTCGTCTTCAACACCTGCGCGATCCGGGAGAACGCCGACAACAAGCTGTACGGCAACCTGTCGCACCTCGCCCCGGTCAAATCCGACCGGCCCGGCATGCAGATCGCCGTCGGCGGCTGCCTCGCGCAGAAGGACAAGGACACGGTGCTGTCCCGGGCCCCGTGGGTCGACGTCGTCTTCGGCACACACAACATCGGGTCGCTGCCCGCGTTGCTCGATCGAGCCCGCCACAACGACGCCGCCCAGGTGGAGATCCTCGACGCGCTCGAGCGGTTCCCGTCGACCCTGCCGGCCAAGCGCGACTCCGCCTACTCGGGCTGGGTGTCGGTGTCGGTGGGGTGCAACAACACCTGCACGTTCTGCATCGTGCCGTCGCTGCGCGGCAAGGAGGTCGACCGCCGGCCGGGCGAGGTGCTCGCCGAGGTACAGGCCCTCGTCGACCAGGGTGTCGTCGAGGTGACGCTGCTGGGCCAGAACGTGAACGCCTACGGGATGTCCTTCGCCGATCCCGATCAGCCCCGCAACCGGGGCGCCTTCGCCGAACTGCTGCGCGCCTGCGGTGACATCGAGGGGCTCGAACGCGTCCGGTTCACCTCACCGCACCCCGCCGAGTTCACCGACGACGTGATCGAGGCGATGGCCCAGACGCCGAATGTGTGTCCGCAACTGCACATGCCGCTGCAGTCGGGGTCCGATCGCATCCTGCGCGCGATGCGCCGCAGCTACCGGCAGACCAAGTTCCTGGGCATCCTCGACAAGGTCCGCGAGGCCATGCCGCATGCGGCGATCACCACCGACATCATCGTCGGCTTCCCCGGCGAGACCGAGGAGGACTTCCAGGCCACCCTGGACGTCGTCGAGCGCGCCCGCTTCTCGAGCGCGTTCACCTTCCAGTACTCGCCCCGCCCCGGCACGCCCGCCGCGACGATGGCCGATCAGGTGCCGCCCGAGGTCGTGGCCGATCGCTACCGGCGTCTCATCGCGCTGCAGGAGCGGATCTGCCTGGCCGAGAACGAGGCGCTGGTCGGGACCGAGGTGGAGTTGCTCGTGGTCGCCGACGAGGGGCGCAAGTCGGCGAAGACCCAGCGCATGACCGGCCGCGCCCGGGACGGCCGCCTGGTGCACTTCGCGCCCGGAACGGCGTCGGGGATCCGCCCGGGTGACGTCGTGCACACGCAGCTCACCGCAGCGGCACCACACCATCTGATCGCCGATTCCGGCGTTCTCGCGCACCGCCGCACCCGCGCCGGCGACGCACACGAACAGAGCCGTACCCCCACCACCGCGCCCGTCGGCGTCGGGCTCGGGCTGCCGGGGTTCGGTGCCCCCGCCGCCGTCCCGGCCGACGCCGGCTGCGGCAGTGGCTGCGGCAGCTGACCACCATCACGAAGTGAGGCGATGACCATGTCCGAGAATTCGGCGTCCGACAACGAGGCGTCCGGCAGCTCTGGGTCCGAGAAGGCCGCGTTCGAGCAGTACGAGAACGACCTGCGCAAGGCGGAACGGCGGGTGGCCGGCGAGATCGACCCGGGTGCGCGCGCGGTCGTCGTCGCCGTGGCAGTCGTCCTCGCCATGGTGTCGATGGTGTTGCCGCACACGGGATCCGTCACCGGGCTCGAGGTCCTCACCTTCACGCCCGAGGCGGCCGCCGAGCGCGTCACGATCGTGTCGAGGATCTTCGTCTACCTGGTGACGATCTTCGGCATCGTCGTCTCCATGCTCGCGCTGCTCACCCGCCGGTGGTTCCTGGCGTGGATCGCGCTGTGCGGGTGCGCCATCGCGTGCGTCGCCGGGATGCTGGCGTGGTGGTCGCGGAACACGCCGGGCGTCGGTGGCGTCGAGCCGCCGTCGGGCGTCGGCATCGGCCTCGTGCTGGGCTGGATCGCGGTCTTCGTGCTCACGTTCCACTGGTCCCGCGTCGTGTGGGCGCGGAGCTCTTACCAGCTCGCGCTCGAGGACGAGCGGCGCCGGCAGGCCGCCGAGCAGGAGGCCTACGCCGCAGCGCTGTACCGCAAGAACCCGCACGAGGACTGATCCGGCCGGCCCCGACCGGACTCAGCGGTCGGTGACGGCACTCTCCGCGGCGGCGGCCCACTCGCGCCACTGCGCAGCCTGATCGCGCAACTTCGCGGCGTCGCGGTCCTTTCCGCGTTCGGCCGCCTTGCGTGCCTGGTCCTCGAGTTGCGCTGCGCGATCGGCGAATTGCGCCGCCCGCGCCAGTGCCTCGGGATCGGTCCGTTGCCACTGAGCGTCCTCGGCGTCGCGGATGCGCTTCTCCAGGGCCCGCGCGCGGGCCTCCAGGCTGTGCATCTGATCGCGCGGGACCTTGCCCAGTTCGTCCCACTGATCGCGGAACGACCGGAACTCGCGGCGGGCCGCGTCGAGATCGGCGGCCGGGTCGATGGCCTTCTCGGCGGCATCGAGCAGGGCGACCTTGGCGGTCGCGTTCGCGGAGAATTCCGCGTCGCGTTCCGACGACGCCGCGTTGCGGGCGCCGAAGAAGACGTCCTGTGCGGCCTTGAACCGCTGCCAGAGGGCCTCGTCGGTGTCCCGCGGGGCGCGGCCGGCCGCCTTCCACTCACCGAGCAGTTCCCGGAACTTGGCCGACGTCGGACCCCAGTCGGTGGAGCCGGACAGCTCCTCGGCGCGGGCGATGAGTGCTTCCTTGCGTTCCTTCGCACCGGCGCGCTCGCGGTCGAGTTCGGCGAAGTGCGCACCTCGCCGGCGATTGAAGGCGTCGCGCGCTTTGGCGTACCGCTTCCACAGCGCGTCGTCGGTCTTGCGGTCGACGCCCTTGATGGACTTCCACTCGTCCAGGATCTCGCGCAGCCGGTCGCCCGCGCTCTTCCAGTTGGTCGCGTCGGCGCCGATCTGCTCGGCCTCGGCGGCGAGGACCTCCTTGCGCGCGATGGCCTCCGACCGGGTCTTCTCGCGCTCGGCGCGGATGGTCTCGGCGACCTCGTCGGCGCTGCCGACGATGGCCTCGAGGCGGCGCTGCAGCGCGGCGACGTCACCGATCACATGCGCGTTGGGCAACTCGTCGAGCAGGTGCTTGGCGGCTTGCTGGGCCTTACGCGGGTCTCCCGAGCGGGCGGTGAGCCGTTCCTCGAGGATCTCGACCTCGGTGGCGAGGTCGTCGAACCGGCGTCCGAAGTGCGCAAGCCCCTCCTCGACCGTGCCGGCCTGCCACGAACCGATCTCGCGTTCGCCCTCGTCGGTCTTGAGCCACACGACACCCGACTCGTCGATACGACCGAAGCGGTGCGGATCGCCGGTGACGAGATGCGTGACGACCGGTTCGGACGCGATGCCGGGGCGGGGTCCGGGCTTGGGTCGGGGTCCCGGCTTGGGTCCCGGCTTCGGTGTGTCCTGCCCGGCAGGTGCCTGCTGGGGTTCGGAAGCCGATTCGGTCGGGTTGCTCATGTGCACGTGTCCTGCCGCTCAGTGGTGCCGCGCGTCACGGCTGCCGGTCGCTGGAGTCGGTTCTCGCCGGGCATCCTACGCCCGCGATCGCCGACAAGTACCGTTCCATTCAAGCAGTTCAGGCCCGTCGATGTGGCGTCCATGCCGAGTTGGTGGGTCGCGGCGCGGGGTAACCGGCGCCGGGAGCGGAGCGAGCGGGCCGAATGTCACCGGCGCCGGGAGCGGAGCGAGCGGGCCGAATGTCACCGGCGCCGGGAGCGGAGCGAGCGGGCCTCGTGTTGTCGACTAGCGTCGTGGTGTGCTTGCGGCCGTCGTCTTCGTTCCGAGTGCCCCGCTGCTCGTCCCTGAGTTGGCCGGACCGGCCGCCTTCGACACCGAGCCGGTGCGGCGGGCAGCTCTTGACGCGGTCGCGGGCGCGCTCGGCGTCGACCGCTGGGTGGCGGTCGGAACCGCCGACGGGTCGACCGCGGGCCTCGTGGGCGAGCCCCTGCGCGGCACCTTCGCGCGCTTCGGCGTGGACGTCCCGGTCACGATCGACTCCGCGATCACCGATGTCGTGACCACCGATGTCGCCGCCACCGATGTCGCGGTCACCGACCCGCTGCCCCGGATGAGTCTGTCGGCGCTGATCGCCGGGTGGATCGCCGAGCGGATGTCGCTGGGTCCGCTGAGCGTGTGCAGCGTCGGTTCCGCCACGCCGCCCGCGGAGTGCGTCGCGGTGGGTACCCGGCTGGCCGCCCGTCTCGACGAGGGCTCGGACGCCGTCGGGGTCCTGGTGGTGGGCGACGGGTCGACGGCGCTGACCGACAAGGCCCCCGGCGGGGGGCGTCGGGAATCGGCGGTGGCGCTGAACGACGCGATCGTGGCTGCGCTCGGATCGGCGGACACGGACACGCTGATGGCACTCGACCCTGCGAAGTGCGATGCCGAGGGCGTCGGCGGCCGGGTCGCGTGGCAGGTGGCGGCCGGTCTCGTCGGCGACCGGTCGGTCCGGGCGGTACCCGACTTCGCCGACGCGCCCTTCGGCGTGGGTTACGTGGTCGCGACCTGGACCGTCGACGACGGTGAGCACGTCCGATGACCGCGCCGCCCACCCCGATCGCTGTTGTCGGACCCACTGCCGGCGGCAAGTCCGATCTGGCCCTCGACCTCGCCGAACGGCTCGGCGGCGAGATCGTCAACATCGACGCCATGCAGCAGTACCGCGGCATGGACGTCGGGACGGCCAAGCTCCCGCCCGACAAACGCCGCGGCATCCCGCACCATCAGCTCGACGTGCTCGACGTGACCGAGGTGGCGACGGTCGCGCGCTATCAGCAGGCCGCGCGGGCCGACGTCGACCGGTTGCGCGCCGCGGGTCGGGTCCCGGTGATCGTCGGGGGATCGATGATGTACGTCCAGGGACTCCTCGACGACTGGCAGTTCCCGGCCACCGACCCGCAGGTACGCCGGCGTTACGAGGATCTGCTCGACGAGCGCGGAGTGGACGAGATGCACCGGCTGCTCGCGGAGGTCGACCCGGCCGCGGCGTCGACCATCCTGGCCACCGACGGTCGCCGTATCGTGCGGGCGCTGGAGGTGGTCGAGCTGACCGGTGCGCCCTTCGCCGCGTCGCAGCCCACCATCGGCGAACCGCGCTGGGGCACGATCATCCTCGCCCTCGACCGGGACACCGAGGAACTCGACGATCGGATCCGCCGTCGGACGAGAGCGATGTTCGGGCAGGGCCTCGTCGAGGAGGTGGAGGACCTCTGTTCCCGCGGCCTGCGAGAGGGACGCACCGCGTCGCAGGCGATCGGTTACAAACAGGTCCTCGCGGCGCTCGACGGCGAGTACGACCTCGCGCAGGCCGAGGAGCTGACCTTCATCGGCACCCGGCGTTATGTCCGTCGGCAGCGCTCGTGGTTCCGTCGCGATTACCGGGCGCAGTGGCTCGACGCCGCCGCACCCGATCTGCTCGACCGAGCGCTGCGCATCGTCGACGCGCCTTCCCCGTAGGCTGTGATCCGTGACTTCCGCCCCGCAGAGCAGTGCGAGCGACGGCCTGCACTTCGTCAAGGGTCATGGCACCCAGAACGACTTCGTGGTCCTCGCCGACCCCGACGCCGAGATCGCGCTCGACGCCGCGACGGTCGCGGCGCTGTGCGACCGGCAACGGGGGATCGGCGCCGACGGATTGCTGCGCGTCGCCCGCTCGGGCGCCCTCGTCGCGACCGGTGTCCTCGACGCCCTGCCGGACGGGGTGTCGGCCGACGACTGGTTCATGGACTACCGCAACGGCGACGGTTCGGTCGCGGAGATGTGCGGCAACGGGGTACGCGTCTTCGCCCACTACGTCCGGGCGTCGGGACTCGTCGACACCGACACGTTCTCCGTCGGTTCCCGTGCGGGTGCCCGCGGCGTCACCATCCACTCCTTCGACGCCGTGCACGCCGAGGTCACGGTGGAGATGGGTCCGGCGCGGCTCGACGGGTCGTCGGTGGTCCGCATCGGTGACGACATCTACCCCGGCGCGATGGTCGACGTGGGCAACCCCCACCTGGCGTGCGTCGTCGCGGACATGACCGCGGCCGACCTCGACGCGGTCGACTTCTCCGCCGGCGTGATCATCGAGGCCGCCGACTTCCCGCACGGCGCGAACGTCGAGCTGCTGACCCCACCCGCGGAAGGGCCCGACGGCAGCCTGACCGCGCGGATGCGGGTGTTCGAACGGGGCGTCGGGGAGACGCGCAGCTGCGGAACCGGCCTGGTCGCGGCAACGCGCGCCGCTCTCGACGCCCGCGGCGCGGACACCGGCGAGCTGCGCATCGGCATCCCCGGCGGTGAGGTCACCGTGACGATCCGTCCCGATGGCTCGACCCTGCGCGGGCCGTCGATGCTGGTCGCCGACGGGGTGCTGCGGCCCGGCTGGGAGCGCTGAGCTCGATATTCGCGTGCTCGGTCCTGGACGGTCGTGAGACCATGGTTCCCGTATGACCGAATCAGAAGCACAGATCATGTCCGCGGCCGATCTCGGGATCCGCGACACCGCGGATCCCACCACCGGCGAACTCCAACTGTCCGAGCGCGCCTCGCTACAGCGCATCGCGGGACTCTCCACCGAACTCACCGACGTCACCGAGGTCGAGTACCGGCAGCTACGACTCGAACGCGTGGTCCTGGTCGGCGTGTGGACCGAGGGCAGCGCGGCTGCCGCGAAGGCCAACATGACCGAGCTGGCTGCCCTCGCCGAGACGGCCGGTTCACAGATCCTGGACGCGGTGATCCAGCGTCGCTCCAAACCCGATCCCGCCACCTACATTGGCAGTGGCAAAGCCGAGGAATTGCGCGAGATCGTCCTCGCGACCGGCGCCGACACCGTCGTCTGCGACGGTGAGCTCACCCCCGCCCAGCTCAATGCGCTGGAGAAGGTGGTGAAGGTGAAGGTCATCGACCGCACCGCGCTGATCCTCGACATCTTCGCCCAGCACGCGACCTCTCGCGAGGGCAAGGCGCAGGTCTCCCTCGCGCAGATGGAGTACATGCTCCCGCGTCTGCGCGGCTGGGGTGAATCGATGTCCCGGCAGGCCGGTGGCCGGGCGGGCAGCAACGGCGGTGTGGGCCTGCGCGGTCCCGGTGAGACCAAGATCGAGACCGACCGTCGCCGCATTCGGGAGCGGATGGCCAAGCTGCGGCGCGAGATCCGTGGCATGAAGAAGGCGCGGAACACCAAACGTGCTGCGCGCAAGAGCGGTTCGATCCCGACGATCACCGTCGCCGGCTACACCAACGCGGGCAAGTCCAGCCTGGTCAACGCGATGACCGGCGCCGGTGTCCTCGTGCAGGACGCGTTGTTCGCGACCCTGGATCCCACCACCAGGCGGGCGACGCTCGACGACGGCCGCGCGGTCGTCTTCACCGATACGGTCGGGTTCGTCCGGCATCTGCCGACCCAGCTCGTCGAGGCGTTCCGCTCGACGCTCGAGGAGGTCGTCGACGCCGATCTGCTGCTGCACGTCGTGGACGGTGCGGACGCCTTCCCGATGGAACAGATCTCGGCCGTCCGTCAGGTCATCAACGAGATCGTCACCGAAGAGGGCGTCACCGCGCCGCCGGAGTTGTTGGTCATCAACAAGATCGACGCCATCGACGGCAACCGCCTCACCGAGTTGCGTGGCGCGCTCGGTCCGGATGCGGTGTTCATCTCCGCCCGAACCGGTGAGGGACTGCCCGAACTCTTCGGGCGGGTGCGCGAGTTCGTCGGTCGCGAGGACGTCGAGATGACCATCGAGGTGCCGTTCGACCGGGGTGATGTCGTGTCTCGCGTCCACAGCGAGGGCGAGGTCATCTCGTCGGAGCACACCGAGACCGGTACCACGATGAAGGTCCGCGTCCCGGCCGCTTTCGCGGGCGAGATCGCGGACCTCCGGATCTGAGCGCTTCGCCGGCGGTACGGACCCAGTCGGCTGGACCGACCTAGTCGGCGTCGAGATCCTTCTCGACGAGACCGACGATGGTGTCGAGCGCGGCCTGGTCGTCGGCCGTCACGACCACGCGGGTGCCCTTCTCGGCCCCGAGCGTCATGATCATCAGCGCCGATCCCGCGTCCACCGGGTCACCGCCCTCGAGGCCCAGCGTCACCGGGCTGCCGGTCTCGGCGACCGCCTCGGCGATGATCGTGGCGGGGCGGGCGTGCAGTCCGACTGCGGAGCCGACGGTGGCGGTGGTGCTGGGCATGGGAACTCCTTCGAGTGTTGTCGTGTGTTCTGCGGTGGTTATCGGGCGATTCGGTGCCGGGGAGCGCCCCGGATGTCAGGTGGTCGTGTGATCGGGTGTCAGACGGCGACCGCCTCGAGTTCGTCGAAGGCGACGGCGTCGCGACTGCGGTGCACCTGCTTGGCCGCGACCACCAGGACGGCGGACAGCACCGTACCGGCGACCAGCGCGACGAGGAACAGGACCCAGTTGTTCATGGCGAAGAAGACGAAGATGCCGCCGTGCGGGGCGCGCAGTTCGACACCGAAGGCCATGATCAGCGCACCGCTCAGGGCACCACCGGCCATCATCGACGGGATGACCCGGAAGGGGTCGACCGCGGCGAACGGGATGGCACCTTCGGAGATGAACGACGCGCCGAGGAGCCATGCGGCCTTGCCGTTCTCGCGCTCCGGTTCGGTGAACAGGCCCGGTCGGACGACAGTGGCGAGAGCCAGGGCGAGCGGGGGCACCATGCCGGCACACATGACCGCCGCCATGATCTGGAACTGCGCGGGTCCGGCAGTCGCCGCGTCGGCGATCCCGGCGGTGGCGAACAGGTACGCGCTCTTGTTGACCGGTCCGCCGAGGTCGAAGCACATCATCAGGCCGAGCACGATGCCGAGGGCGATGGCCGATCCGCCGGACATGCTCTCGAGGCCGCTGTTCATCTGCTCGGTCAGCCAGGCGAGCGGTTTGCCGAGGACCATGTAGAGCAGTCCGCCGACGATCATGCTGCCGAACAGCGGGATGACCACGACCGGCATGAGACCACGAGCCCACTGGGGCACCGGGGTCCGCGCGATCCACAGGCACACCACGCCGGCGATGAGACCGCCGATCAGTGCGCCGATGAAGCTGGCGCCCACGGCGAGCGAGACGATGCCGGCGACGAAACCGGGTGCGATACCGGGGCGGTCGGCGATCGCGAAGGAGATGTAGCCCGCGAGGACCGGTACCGCCAGGCCCATCACGCCCGAGCCGATCGCGAAGCTCACCGCGCCCAGGTACTGCAACAACCCGCCCGCCGGCAGATCCCAGAGGCTGTTGTTCAGGGCGATGAACGCGCCGTCGCTGAGGGTGCCGCCGTCGTCGAGGTTCGTGTTGGCGACCTCGTAGCCGGCGAGCAGGAAGCCGAGCGCGATGAGCAGTCCGCCCGCCGCGACGAACGGGATCATGTAGCTCACACCGGTCATGAGTGCCTGGCGTGTACGGCCGGCGAGACCGATGCCCGACTTCGACGAGTCGGCCGCGTCCGCGTCCGCGCCGTCGCCGGTGACGCGCGCCGCGTTCGGGTCGCGCCCCGCCGCGACCGCCTCGGCGATCATGGCGTCGGGCTCGTTGATGGCGCGCTTCACCCCGGATGCGATGACGGGTTTGCCGCGGAACCGGTTGCGGTCCTTGACCCCGACGTCGGTGGCGAAGATGACGGCGTCGGCCGACGCGATCACATCCGGATCGAAGGCCGTGGTCGCCGAGGACCCCTGGGTCTCCACCGCGAACTCGACGCCGGCCCGCTCGGCGGCGTACTTCAGGGCGTCGGCCGCCATGTAGGTGTGGGCGATGCCGGTCGGGCATGCGGTGATCGCGACGATGCGCGGCGTGGCCGGTCCCGGGTCCGGGGTCCGGTCCGAGTCCGGGCGGGCCGGCGCACCTTCGGGTTCCGTGGTCGACGTCGCTGGTGCTGCCGCGGCGGCCGGGGCAGTGGTCGACGGGGCAGGGGTCGACGGGGTGGCGGTCGGCGCGGTGGCGGGGGCCGGGGGTGCGGGGTCGATGGCCTCGTTGACCAATTCGATGACCCGCTCCTCGTTCTCGGCCGCGCGGAGCGAGGCCACGAAGTCGGGCCGGACGAGTGAGCGGGCCAGCGAGCTGAGGAGCTTCATGTGCGCACTGGCACCCCCCTCGGGCGCGGCGATGAGGAAGACCAGGTCGGCCGGCCCGTCCGGTGCGCCGAAGTCGACCTTGCGGGACAGCCGCGCCATGGCGAGACTGGCCGCGGTCACCGACGCGGTACGGGCGTGCGGGATGGCGATGCCGCCGGGAAGTCCGGTGGCGGACTTGGCTTCTCGGTCCAGTGCGGCCCGCGCGAGGTCGGCGGGATCGGTGGTCCGGCCGGCCGCGGCGAGGGCGTCGGCGAGCGTGGTGATGACGGCGGCGGGATCGCCGCCGGCGTCGACGTCGAGACTCACCGTCTGCGCGGTGATGATCTGCTCGGTCATGGCATGTCCTTCGGTGGAAAGGGTGGGGTCGGTGCTGGGTGGGTCGATGGTGGATGGAGTCGGTGCTGGATGGGTGCGGTGTTGGATGGATGTGGGGACCCGCCGGGACGGTGCCGTCAGGTCATGCGCGCGGCTCCCGACAGTTCGGTCACCCGCACGCCGGGGAGGTCGAGGTGGTCGGGCGTGGGGGCCTGGGTGCCGGCGAGCGATGCGGCCGCCGCGCCGTACGCCACGGCCGACCGGAGGCAGTCGGCGGGCGCGGCCCCGGTGCTCTGCGCGATGAGGTAGCCGGCCAGTGACGAGTCGCCGGCGCCGACGGTGCTGCGCGGGACGATCGGCGGCGGGGTCGCCGACCACACGCCGGATGCGGTGACCAACACGGCCCCGACGGCGCCGAGGGTGGCGAGGACGTTGCCCCCGATCTGTTCGGCGATGGTCGCAGCGGCGTCGATGACCGGTCCGAGATCGTTGCGCGCGAGTGCTTCTCGGAGCTGTCCGGGGTCGGCGCCGGTCAGTTCGGCGAGCTCGTCCTCGTTGGGCTTGATCAGGTCGACGCGACCGGTGACGCTGGCACGGAGGGGAGCGCCCGAGGTGTCCACCGCGACCCGGCAGCCGGCGAGGACGAGGTCGTCGGCGATCGAGCGGTACCAGTCGTCGGGGACGCCAGGAGGCAGCGAACCGCAGAGGGTGACCCACTGCGCGGAGCCGGCGTGCTCACGGATCAGCCCGACTAGCGCCTCGCGATCCGGGCCCGTCAAGGTGACGCCCGGTGCGTTGATCTTGGTGGTCGTCCCGTCGGATTCGGCGATGGTGATGTTGGACCGGACCTCGCCCTCGACCGGCACGGCGTCGTAGGGGAGTGCGAGGTCGTCGAGTGCGGCCCGCAACGGGTCGCCCGGCCGCGCCGGGAGCAGTGCGCGGGTGGCCAGGCCCGCGGCCGCGACGACCCGGGCCACGTTGACGCCCTTGCCGCCCGGCTCGGTGCGGACCACGCCGGCGCGCTGCACCTCGCCGCGGGCGAGCGGTGCGCCGAGTTCGAGGGTGCGGTCGAGACTCGGGTTGGCGGTGACGGTGACGATCATGCGATCACGACCTCGACGCCACGCGCGGACAGGGCCGCCGAATAGGCCGGGTCGATCCCGGAGTCGGTGATGAGGACGTCGACGTCGTCGAGTCCGGCGAAGGAGGTGAGGTCCTCGCGGTCCATCTTCGAGCTGTCGGCAAGGACTACGACCCGTTGCGCGGCTGCGACCATCGCCGCCTTGACCGCGGCCTCGTCCGGGTCGGGTGTCGACAACCCGTGGGCCTCGCTCAGGCCGTTCGTCCCGATGAAGGCGGTGGTCACGCGCAGTCGGCGAAGCGCGTCCACGGTGTCGACGCCCACGGTCGCCTGGGTGAGACCGCGTACGCGTCCGCCGAGGGCATGGAGACCGTCGGGATGGGTTCCCGCGAGCAGGCCGGCGATGGGCAGGCTGTTGGTGAACAGGGTGAGCCTCCGATCGGGAGCGGTCGCCTCGGCCGCGCGGTAGGTGGTGGTGCCGGCGTCGAAGAGCACCGAGCCGCCGTCGGGCGGCAGGAACCGGATGGCCGCCCGGCCGATCGCGGTCTTCTGCTCGATCTGGCTCGACTCCCGTTCGTCGATCCCGAGCTCGCCGAGGGTGCGCATGATCTCGGCGCGCACGGCGCCGCCGTGGACCCGCTGGAGATGTCCGGCGCGTTCCAGTACCGCGAGATCGCGTCGGACGGTCTCGCTGGTGACGTCGAATTTCTCGGCGAGCGCGGCCACGGATGCCCGCCCCGCGAGTCGCACCTCGTCGACGATCGCCTGTTGTCTCTCCTCGGCGTACACACCGCTCCGATCTCCGGTTTCGACCAACCCGCTTGTTGAGGCGTGTGGGATTGGATGTTGTAGTAATTGTGTTTACGCCTGTTTGTGTTGACAAGTCAAGCACTTTTTGTAACGGTGGTCACATCGGTAGTCGAGTGAGAGGCAAGACGATGGCGCAGATCCTGACGGGAACCCCGGTGGTCGGCGGGTTGGCCCACGGTCCCGCGCTGTGGCCGGGCGAGCGACCCGACCACTCGCCGGAGAAGCTCGGCGTCGGTGTGGAGATCGCCGAGGAACGGCGCGCCGACGAGGTCACGCGCTTCGCCACCGCGGCCGGCGCCGTCGCCGCGCGGCTGCGCACGCGCGCGTCGCAGAACACCGGGGTGACGGCCGAGGTGCTCGCCGCGACGGCGGGCCTGGCCGAGGACCGCGGCTGGATCGGTGCCGCGACCGCGCTCATCGGCAAGGGCGCCCCCGCCGAGGCCGCTGCCGTCGCGGCCACCGAACAGTTCGCGGCGGTGTTCACCAAGCTCGGCGGACTGATGGCCGAGCGGGTCACCGATCTCAACGACGTGCGCGACCGGGTCCTCGCCGAACTGCTCGGCCTACCCGAACCTGGTGTGCCCACTCCGGAGGTGCCGTCGGTCCTGCTCGCCGACGACCTCGCGCCCGCCGACACCGCGGGCCTCGACCCCACGAGCACCATCGCCCTCGTCACCCGCCTCGGCGGACCGACCAGCCACACCGCGATCATCGCGCGCCAGCTGGGGATCCCGTGCGTGGTGGCGGTGGCCGACCTGGACGAGATCGAGCCCGGCACAACCGTTCTCGTCGACGGCAGCACCGGGCGGATCGAGGTGGAGCCCGATGCGGAGGCGGCCCGGGCTCGCGTCGACGAGGATCGGCGGCATGCCGCACTCGTCGCCGGCTGGACCGGTCCGGGGCAGACCGCCGACGGGGTGGCCGTGGCGGTGCTCGCCAACGTCGCCGACGGATCGTCGGCACGCGCCGCGGCCGGGTACCCCGTCGAGGGCGTCGGGCTCTTCCGCACCGAACTCGCGTTCCTCGAGCGTGCCGACGAACCGTCGGTGGACGAGCAGGCCGCGATCTACCGGGAGGTGCTCGATGCGTTCGACGGGCAGAAGGTGGTCATCCGCACCCTCGACGCCGGGTCCGACAAACCGCTCCGGTTCGTGACCCATCCCGACGAATCGAACCCAGCGCTCGGCGTGCGGGGCGATCGGATCGCGCTGGCGCACCCCGAGATCCGCGCGCATCAGCTCGACGCGATCGCGCAGGCCGCGTCGGGGTCGGCCGTCGCGCCGTGGGTCATGGCGCCGATGATCGCCTCGCCGGCGGAGGCGCGCACCTTCGCCGCCGAGGTCCGCGGCCGTGGTCTGGTCGCCGGGGTGATGATCGAGGTGCCCGCGGCGGCGATCCTGGCCGAAGCCGTCCTCGCCGAGGTGGACTTCGTGTCCATCGGCACCAACGATCTGACCCAGTACACGATGGCGGCCGACCGGATGTCGGCCGATCTCGCCGGACTGACCGACCCGTGGCAACCGGCCGTGTTGAGCCTCATCGCGGGTGTCGCGGCAGCGGGTGCACGTCAGGGAAAGCCGGTCGGGGTGTGCGGCGAGGCCGCCGCCGATCCGAACCTCGCCTGCGTGCTCGTCGGTCTCGGGGTCACCTCGCTGTCCAGCGCGCCGGCTGCTGCGGCGGCCGTGGGGGCCCGGCTCGGCGAGGTGTCCGCACCGGACTGCCGGGCCGCCGCCGAGGCTGCCCTGTCCACCTCGGATCCCGCCGCGGCGCGCGAGGCGGCCGCGGCGGTGCTCGACGGTTCGGTCGGTGGAGAGGTCAGACTCGCCGCATCACGGTGACGACCTTGCCGAGGATGACGGCATCGTTGCCCGGGATCGGATCGAACAGTTCGTTGTGCGGCATGAGCCAGACGTTCGGGCCCTGACGCTTGAAGGTCTTCACGGTGGCCTCGCCGTCGATCATGGCCGCGACGATGTCGCCGTTGTCGGCGACGTTCTGCTGCCGGACCACGACCCAGTCGCCGTCGCAGATCGCGGCGTCGATCATCGACTCGCCGACGACGCGCAACAGGAAGAGCGATCCCTCGCCGACGAGCTCACGGGGCAGTGGGAAGACGTCCTCGACGGCCTCCTCGGCCAGGATCGGACCGCCGGCCGCGATACGGCCGAGAACCGGCACGAAGGTCGGCTCGGGAAGCTGGCCGGCCGTCGGGGTGTCCGGCGACGGGGTGTCACTCGGGGCGATGTTGACCGCACGGGGACGGTTCGCGTCGCGCTTGAGCAGCCCCTTGCGTTCCAGCGTCCGCAACTGATGGGCCACCGATGACGTCGAGGCCAGGCCGACCTCGTCGCCGATCTCCCGGATGCTCGGCGGATAACCGCGCTCGCGCACCGAGCGGCGGATCACCTCCAGGACCCCGGCCTGTCGCGGGGTGAGTGAGGCCTCGGCGGCGGCGGCGTCGAACGGGGCCTCGTCGTCGGCGCCCCGCGCTCGGCCGCGCCTATCGCCGGTGTCACTCATGTTCGGTTCCTCTCGTCTTCGGAACGTGCTGGTAGATGGCTTGCGCCGGGTCCGAGCCTAGCGGAGTGCGACCGGCACCTCAAACATTTGTTCGATGTGTCGCGAGACTTTGTCGGGACGTCGTGCTACAAATTCGAACATCAGTGCATCGAACATCTGATCGATGTTCGAACACCGACCACCACACCCGCACGATCCCAGACACCCGAACACCGGAGGGCACCATGCGCACCGCCACTCTCGTCGCTCCCGTCCGCACCGACCGTCCCGACGCCGTCCGGCCGCGCACCGACCGCGCCGATCGCGTCCGGACCCGCGCCCCGCTGTCCGACGGCGGCCGACCGGTCGACAACCGGCCGGCCGGCACCCGGCCGCGGGGGGCATCGCCGGTGACCCCGCGGGTGGGCGGTACCCACTGTGGCTCTCCGGTCGGGGTCCGGGGACGTGGCCCGGTCGGGCCCGACGCGGCGGTGTTCCGTCGCCGCCGCCGCACCGCGGTCGCGCTCCTCGCCGGTGTCGGGCTGGCGTTCGTCGTGTGGGTGTTCGGTGTCGTCGGCCAGAATTACTCGGACTCGCTGACACCGTCCGCCGTGAGTTCCGAGGTCGTCCATGTGCGCTCGGGGGACTCGCTCAGCTCGATCGCCGGCCGGGTGGCACCCGAGATGCCGCGCGAGGTCGTGATCGACGAGATCGTCGCGATGAACGATCTGGGGTCGAGCGCGCTGCAGGTGGGCCAGCCCCTGCTCACCCCCCGGTACCGCTGAGGCCGGGCGGTATCCTCGATGTCACAGGGGCCGGCCGACAAGCGGCGGGGCGCACGCTTCGGGTGCGTTCCAGCGTCCCGCGACCTGCGTGAGGACACGATGCGCTGCCCCTTCTGCAAGAACGACGACACCAAGGTCATCGACTCGCGTGTCGCAGATGAAGGGCAGGCCATCCGCCGCCGTCGCTCCTGTGTGGAGTGCGGTCGCCGGTTCTCGACCGTGGAGAGCGCCGTGCTCGCGGTGGTCAAACGCAACGGCGTGACCGAGCCGTTCAGCCGGGAGAAGGTCATGCGTGGCGTGCGGCGAGCCTGTCAGGGCCGCCACGTCGCCGAGGACGCGCTCGCGCAGCTCGCCCAGCAGGTCGAGGACACGGTGCGCGCCAGTGGATCGGCCGAGATCCCCAGCAACGAGGTCGGACTCGCCATCCTGGGCCCGCTCCGCGATCTCGACGAGGTGGCGTATCTGCGCTTCGCCTCGGTGTACCGGTCGTTCGACTCGGTGGAGGACTTCCAGCGCGAGATCGACGACCTGAAGGCGGCATCGGGATCCGGGAGCGCGCTCGCCGAACCCGTGTCAGCCGAGTCGGTCCAGAGCTCGTAGGACCCGTTTCTCCGACACCGGGAACGCGGTGCCGAGACGCTGGGCGAACAGCCCCACGCGCAACTCCTCGACGAGCCACTGCGCTTCGTCGTCGACCACCGCCCGCCGGTGCTCGGGTACCTGTTCGAGGCGTTGGGCCCACCGTTCGACGACGCGATCGACGGCGGCCACCCCGGCCTGGTCGCGTGCTGCGGACGCGGGTAGTGCCTCCAGACGTGCTTGCGCGCCGTCGAGATAGCGCGGCAGATTCTCCAGGTGGCGTCGCGCGGTAGCCGCCACGAATCCGTCGAACACGAGGTGGGCGACCTGTTCGGCGACGTCGTCGGCAGCCAGCGAACCGGCGTGCCGGTCGATCGCCGCCCGCAGCGGGGACATCCGTTCGAGGGCTGCGACGGCCAGCGAGAAGTAGTCCGGTGCGGCCGCGGCGACCCGTGGCCGGATCCGTTCGAGCAGCGCCGAGAAGGATTGTGGTGAGCGAACCGCGGCGAGCTCTGCGTCGTCGATGTCGGCGACCGTGTCCCGAATGGCCCGTCGGGTGCAGTCGGCGAGCAGTGCCTCGGTGGTCGAGTACGGGCTCTGGCTCAGGGCGAGTCGTTCGACCGGACTCAGCGAGCCGGCGATCCGCTTGTGCAGCGGAGGTATCGCGAGGTCGAGGAGGGCGACGATCCCTCGTCGCAGGAGGCGGTCTCGTGTCTCGGGGCTCGCCGCATCGACGACGACGACGCCCCGCGCGTGGCCCTTCGCATCGGAGACCACGTCGATCGTCGGGTACCGGGTCAGCCGCTGCCCCGCGACATCGACCGTGGTCTGCTCGGCGAGCGAGCCGATCCCGTCTGCGGTCCAGGTCCGATACAGGGTGCGCGACACCGTCTTCGGCGCCGCGGGCGTTCCGGTCTGCTGAAGTTCGGGCAACGAGTCGGCGCGGGAGACGATCCGCCCGGAGTCGTCGGCCACCGCGAAATGCATGCGCAGGTGCGGCGGTACCCGGTCGGTGTCGAAATCGGCTGCGGTCACCCGCATCCCGGTGATCGCGGAGAGCTCGCGCGCCAGCCCGGTGGCCAGCGGCTCTTTGCGCGGGGTGAGCCGGCCGAGCGCGAGTTCGGCGAACCGCTGCGCGGGTGACATGCTCTTGCGCAGCTGTTTCGGTAGCGACTTGACCAGTGCGGTGGCCAGTTCGGCGCGCATGCCCGGTACCGACCAGTCGAAACCGGCCGGTCGGACATGGGGGAGCAGTGCCTGCGGGATCACGACGGTGACGCCGTCGTCGGGTGCGCCCGGTTCGAACCGGTAGCGCAGTTCGAGTCGGGTGTCGCCCTGCTGCCAGGCGCCGGGATAGTCCGTCGGGGCGACGTCGGTGCCTCCCGTGACGTCCTCGGGGCGCAGATCCAGCAGATCCGGTTCGGCCCGGCGGGCCTTCTTCCACCAGGTGTCGAAGTGCCGAGCGGAGGTGACGTCGGCCGGTAGCCGCTGGTCGTAGAACTCGAAGAGCTGGTCCTCGGTGATCACGAGACCCCGGGTGCGCGTGCGGTTCTCGACGTCCGAGGCGGCCTCGAGAAGCTTGCGATTGCGGTCGAAGAAGGCGTGCTGCGTCCGCCAATCGCCCTCGACGAGAGCGTGCCGGATGAACAGCTCTCGCGAGACCACCGGGTCGATGGGGCCGTAGTCGACGCGCCGGCGGGCGACGAGCGGGACCCCATACAGGGTCACGCGTTCGTAGGCCATCGCCGCTCCGCGTTTCGCCGACCAGTGCGGTTCGCTGTGGGTGCGCTTCACCAGATCACCGGCGAGTTTCTCGGCCCACAGCGGATCGATCCCGGCGACGGTGTGGGCGAACAGGCGCGACGTCTCGAGGACCTCGGCCGCCATGATGAAGGCGGGCGGCTTCTTGGCGAGCGGAGAGGCGGGGAAGATCGTCAGTGTGGTGTTGCGCGCACCGGTGAACTCGCGGCCCTCGGTGTTGCGGGCGGCGATGTTGCTGAGCAACCCGGACAGGATGGATCGGTGGACGGCGTCGGCGTCGAGTTCGGTGGGCGCGACCGACCAGTCGAGGTCCTTGACGATTTCGGTCAGCTGCCGGTGGAGGTCCTGCCACTCCCGGATGCGCAGGAAGTGGAGGTACTCCCGTTCGCACATACGTCGAAAGCGGCTGCCGGACAACTCCTTGCGCTGTTCGCCGAGGTACCGCCACAGCTCCACGTAGGACAGGAAGTCCGACTGCGGGACGACGAAGCGCCGGTGCTGGGCGTCGGCGGCCTCACGGTGCTCGGCCGGCCGTTCCCGTGGATCGGGGAGCGACATCGCGGCGGCGATCACGAGAAGGTGGTCGAGACAACCCAGTTCATGTCCGGCGATGAGCATCCGGGCGACCCGGGGATCGACCGGGATCCGCGACATCGACCGGCCGATCGGGGTCAGTCGCGGGGGCCCGCCCTCGCGCGGGACGGTGATGGCGCCGAGTTCGGTGAGAACACCCATACCGTCGCGGATCGCGCGGTCGTCGGGCGGCTGGACGAACGGGAACTCGGCGATCTCACCCAGTTTCAGCGAGGTCATCTGGAGGATGACCGCCGCGAGGTTGGTGCGCAGGATCTCCGGGTCGGTGAAGGCCGGCCGGGAGTCGAAGTCGTTCTCGCTGTAGAGACGGATGCAGACGCCCGGGGCGACACGACCGCATCGACCGGCCCGCTGCCGGGCACTGGCCTGTGAGACCGGTTCGATGGGAAGACGATTGACCTTGGTCCTGGTCGAGTACCGACTGATACGGGCGGTGCCGGTGTCGATGACGTAGCGGATGCCGGGCACGGTCACCGACGTTTCGGCGACGTTGGTCGCCAGCACGATCCGGCGTCCGTCGGAGGGGGAGAACACCTTCTGCTGCTCGGCGATCGACAGTCGCGCATAGAGCGGCACGATCTCGGCACCGGGACCCTTGCTGCCGCCGGTTCGTCGACGGAGCGCCTCGGCGGTCTCTCGGATGTCCCGTTCGGTGGGCAGGAACACGAGGATGTCGCCGCGGCCACCGGCCCACAGTTCGTCGACGGCGGCGTCGATGCCCTGGATCTGGTCGAGATCGGCATGTTCGCCGCCGCCGGCGTCGTCCCCGTCGTCGGGGCGTTCCTGCAGGCTCAGCGGTCGATACCGGATCTCGACCGGATAGGTGCGTCCGGATACCTCGATGACCGGGACCGAGGTCTTCGGCGTGCTGAAATGCCGTGCGAAGCGCGCCGGTTCGATCGTCGCCGAGGTGATGATCACCTTCAGATCGGGGCGTCGGGGCAGCAGGCGGCGCAGATAGCCGAGGATGAAATCGATGTTGAGGCTGCGCTCGTGGGCCTCGTCGATGATGAGGGTGTCGTAGCGGCGCAGCATGGGGTCGGTGGCGATCTCGCGGAGCAGAATGCCGTCGGTCATGACCCGGACGAGGGTGTCGGCGCCCGACCGGTCGGTGAACCGGACGGAGTAGCCCACCGCGTCGCCGAGTTCGGTGTCGGTCTCGTCGGCGATGCGCTTGGCGACCGAGCTCGCGGCGATGCGCCGGGGCTGGGTGTGCCCGATCGACCCGCGGATGCCACGCCCGAGTTCGAGGCAGATCTTGGGGAGCTGGGTGGTCTTGCCCGAGCCGGTCTCGCCCGCGACGACCACGACCTGGTGGTTGCGGATCGCCTCGGCGATCTCGTCGCGTGCGGCGGAGACCGGTAGTTCGTCGGGGAAGCGCATAATCGGCACGGTCGCGCGCCGCCGGTCGAGACGGGCGCGTGCCTTGTCGACATCGGCGACCAACTGTCGCCACTTCGCGGCATCCGGGCGCGCGGCGAGCCGATCGATGCGACGACGCAACCGGTCGGCGTCGACGAGGCCCACGTCGTCGAGTGCGCGGAGCAGATCCGAGCGGGGGATGTCCGATGCAGCGGTGTCCGGTGGAGACGGGGACGGGTCAGGTGACGAGGACGGGGCCGACATGATCACTCCAGGATATGGGGAAGCGTCGAGGCCGGTTCACCCCAGTGGCCGCGTGGGCCGGGTGGACCGGCATCATGGGGCCATGGCTGATGGTTCGAGCACTGGTACTGGATCGTTGTGGCACGGTTTCGCCGACATGGGTGCGGTGACCGCGAGCGGGCCGTTCGTCGTGACCAGGGGAGAGGGTGCGCGGATCTTCGACCGCGACGGCAACTCCTACCTGGATGCGACCGCCGGACTGTGGTTCACCAACGTCGGGCACGGCCGGACCGAGATCGCCGATGCCGTCGCGCGCCAGCTCGGCACCCTCGCGCACTACTCCAACTTCGGTGACTTCGCGAGCGACGTCACCCTGCAGCTCGCCGAGGAGCTCGGCGCCATCGCGCCGGTACCCGGATCGAAGATCTTCTTCACCTCCGGCGGCAGCGACTCCATCGACACCGCGGTCAAACTCGCCCGCCGCTACTGGGTGGAGCAGGGCCGCGAATCCAAGCGGGTCGTCGTCAGCCGCACCAAGGCCTATCACGGGATGCATGCCGCGGGTACCTCGCTGGCGGGCATCCCGCTCAACCACGACGGCTACGGCGAACTCATGCACGACGTCCAGAACGTCGAATGGGACGACGCGAAGAGCCTGCTCGGTCTCATCGAGCGCGTGGGCGCCGACAACATCGCCGCGTTCTTCTGCGAGCCCATCATCGGGGCCGGCGGCATCTATCTCCCGCCGGAGGGCTACCTCGCCGAGGTGCGGGACATCTGCCGCGACCACGACATCCTCTTCGTCGTCGACGAGGTCGTCACCGGCTTCGGCCGCATCGGCGGCGAATCCTGGTTCGCCTCCGCACGATTCGGCCTCGAACCGGACATGATCACCACTGCCAAGGGGCTCACCTCGGGGTATGTCCCGATGGGCGCGGTGTTCATCGCACCGCGGATCGCCGAGCCGTTCTTCGCCGGTGGCGTCTGGTGGCGGCACGGGTACACCTACGGCGGCCACGCGGGCGCGGCGGCGGCGGCCCTCGCGAACCTCGAGATCATCCGCCGCGAGAACCTCCTCGCCGAGGCGACACGGCTCGAAGGCGACCTCGCCGCCGCGCTGTCGCCGCTCGCCGACCTCGACACGGTCGCCGAGGTCCGGACCGGACTCGGCGCGGTCACCGCGGTACAGCTGGCCGACCCCGCGACGGCCCCGGCGACGGTGGTCAAGCTGCGCGAACACGGGGTGAGCACCCGCGCCGCAGGTCAAGGGGCGCTGCAGATCTCGCCCGCGTTCGTGATGACGACCGCCGAGGTCGGCGAACTCGCCGACCGGATGCGCGCGGCGCTGAGCTGACCCTGGGGCGCCCGTTCGTGCTGCTCCCTGAGGAGCGCCTGGAGCTTGCGGAGGGCGCGTCACGAAGGGGCCCGGCTGCGAACCGCAGCCGGGCCTCGTCCGTCGTGGTGCAGATCAGGCGTTGGCGAGCACCTCGGTGGTCGCGATCGCCTGGGCGACACCGCTGACGATCGACGCGACCTTGAGCGCCTCGAGGATCGCCTCACGGTCGACGCCGGCCTCGCGCAGGGTGTTCTCGTGCGCGGCGACGCAATGACCGCAGCCATTGATCGAGGACACCGCGAACGACCACAGCTCGAAAACGGCCTTGTCGACGCCGGGGTTGCCGATGATGTTCATCCGCAGGCCCGGACGCAGGTCGTCGTACTTACCGTCGAGGAAGCCGCGACCCCGGTAGAACACGTTGTTCATCCCCATGATCGACGCGGCGCCGAGCGCGGCGTTGTAGGCCTCGGCGGACAGCGTGTCGGCGGCCTCGTCGGCGATCTCGCTGAGCACCTTGGCGTTTCGCGTGGCGGCAGCGGTCGACAGCAGGGTTCCCCAGAGCTGCTCCTCGGTCAGCGCGGTGGTGCGGCTGATCGAACCGAGGTTGAGCTTGAGGTCTTTGGCGTACTCGGGAAGTGCTTCCTTCAGGTTGTCGATGCTCATCTGTTCTCCTCTCAGACGCCGGCCGTCATGAGCTCGCCGGCGTCGATCGTCGGGTCACCCTTCTTCCAGTTGCAGGCGCACAGTTCGTCGGACTGCAGTGCGTCGAGGACGCGCAGGACCTCGTCGACGTTGCGGCCCACGGAGCCCGCGGTGACCGACACGAACTGGATCTCGTTGTTCGGGTCGATGATGAAGGTGGCGCGGTCGGCGACGCCGTCGGCATTGAGAACGCCTGCGGCGGTGGCGAGTTCGCGCTTGAGGTCGCTCAGCATCGGGAACGGGAGGGTCTTGAGGTCCTCGTGCTGTGCGCGCCACTGGAAGTGGACGAACTCGTTGTCCACCGAGGCGCCGAGCACCTGGGTGTCGCGGTCGGCGAACTCGTCGTTCAGCTTGCCGAACGCGGCGATCTCGGTCGGGCACACGAAGGTGAAGTCCTTCGGCCAGAAGAACACGACGCGCCACTGACCGGGGTGATCGTCGGACGACACGGTGGTGAAGTAGTCGTCGGGCTGCTGGGCATTGACCTTGCTGAGGTCGCCACCGATGACGGCGGTGAGGTTGTAGGCAGGGAACTGGTCACCGATGGTGAGCAGGGCCATGTATCGCTCCTTCAGCTGGTGAATGTACGGAATCTGCGCGCGAATGAGTTTCGCGACGTACAGGTACCATCGTGCCGGATTACGGTCGAAAACGAAACGTGATTACTAGCACTACACTGATAAGCATGTCCGATAGAACTTATCGGCCGACCATGGCCGGGTTGCGTGCCTTCGTCGCACTCGCGCATCGACGCCACTTCGGCACTGCGGCAGCCGATCTCGGTGTCAGTCAGCCATCGCTGTCGCAGGCGTTGTCGGCGTTGGAGTCCGGTCTCGGTGTGACCCTCGTCGAACGCACCACGCGGCGTGTCCTGTTGACCGCCGAGGGTGACGAACTCCTCCCGCGAGCGATCGCGGTGACCGAGGCCATGGACGAGTTCACCTCGGCGGCCGCCGGAACGGGCCGACCGCTCAGCGGGCCGCTGCGGCTGGGGGTCATCCCCACGGTGGCGCCCTACGTCCTGCCGACGCTGCTGCGCGGACTCGGGCAACGGCTCCCGGACCTCGTACCCCGGGTGGTGGAGGAACAGACCGCCCGCCTCATCGAACAACTGCGCACCGGCACGCTCGACGTCGCGCTGCTCGCTCTCCCCGTCGACATGCCCCGCATCGTCGAAGTTCCCATCTATCGTGAGGATTTCGTTCTCGCACTCCCGTCCGGTCACGCGCTGGCCGGACGCCGCCGCGTCGATCCCACCGCGCTCGCCGACCTGCCGCTCCTCCTCCTCGACGAGGGGCACTGTCTGCGCGATCAGGCGCTCGAGGTGTGCCGGCTCGCGGGCGTGCGGCCCGATCTGGGTCAGACCCGGGCCGCCTCGCTGACCACCGCGGTGCACTGCGTCGTCGGCGGACTCGGCGTGACGCTCATCCCGCAGACGGCGGTGGCCTCCGAGACGGCGTCGGGTGATCTGGCCACCGCGACCTTCGCGGCCCCGCGGCCGGGGCGGCGGATCGGCCTGGTCTTCCGGGCGTCCGCGCGCCACGACGAGGCCTACCGCGAACTGGGCTCTCTCATCGGCGATCTCGTCGGCGCGACCGGTGCCGTGTCCGCGCTCTAGACCGTGCCGCCGGCCATCTCGGCCGCGGCCGCCTGTGCGGCGAGAGCCTCCCACTCGTCGACGAGACTCGAGTCGACCTCACGGACCATGGTGCCCAGCTCCTCGACGATCCGCTCGATCTCGGGGGTCACGACGCTCGTCGGAACGCCCTGCCGGAGAACGCGATAGCAGTCCGACAGATAGCGCAGCAGCACGCCCTCGCTGCGCGCCAGCCCGTACGCGGAGATCAGCTCGGTGAAGGTCATGGCCTTCTCCAGCATCTCGCGGAGCACCGACTTCGGCGCCGGCGGGAACGACGACACCCACGGGTGCCCGCGACGATAGATGTCGAACGCGGCGTAGATCTCCTCGGCCAGCGGCTGCGGCCAGGTGATCTCCTCCAGGCGCGACATCCGCTCCTCGTACTCGATGCCGTCGGCCTTCATCTCCGCGATCGCGGCGTCGCGCGCGACCTTGCGCTGGGCCAGCAGCAGGGGTCGCGGGTTCTCCAGGGTCGATTCGAGGATGGAGACCACATCGAGTGCGTGAGTGGACGACTCGGGGTCGAGGATCTCGAACGTCGCCAGCGCGAAGGCGGACAGCGGGTTGGTCAACGCGAAGTTCTCCGGCATGTCCACGCTCAGGGCGATGTGCCGGCCGGTGTCGTCGGGTTCGGCGAGTTGCACGACGATGCCCGCGTCCCGGAGCCCCCGGTAGAGCTCGATCGTGTGCTTGATGGTGCGCAGCTGGCGGTCGCGCGGTTCGTGATTGTCCTCGAGAAGGTGGCGGACCGCGGCGAAACAGTCGCCCGGTCGGCCGAGTACCTCGAGGAGCATGGCCGTCGTCATCTGGAAGTGGCTGCGCAGGGGCTCGTCGGGCGCATCGACGAGCTGGAGGAAGGTCTTCTCCCCCCACGAGACGAAACCCTCGGGTGGCTTCTTGCGCACCAGCTTTCGGAGCTTCTTGGGATCGTCGCCGGCCTTGGCCACCGCACGGGCGTTCTCCACGTCGTGGTCGGGAGCCTGCGCGACGACATAGCCGATCGTGTCGAAACCGGCCCGCCCGGCCCGGCCGGCGATCTGATGGAACTCGCGTGCCCGCAGCCGCCGGACCCGCCGTCCGTCGTATTTGCTCAGGGCCGCGAACAGGACCGTGCGGATCGGCACGTTGATGCCGACGCCGAGGGTGTCGGTGCCGGCGATCACCTTCAGCAGCCCTTGCTGCGCAAGACGTTCGACCAGACGGC
The DNA here is from genome assembly GCF_018132775.1 of Gordonia sp. SCSIO 19800. Classification (NCBI taxonomy): domain Bacteria; kingdom Bacillati; phylum Actinomycetota; class Actinomycetes; order Mycobacteriales; family Gordoniaceae; genus Gordonia; species Gordonia sp. SCSIO 19800. The sequence goes on from NZ_JAGRQM010000005.1 coordinate 300,005, forward strand.
GGTAACGGGGGAGCATCCCGGCGTGGTGGACGCCGATACCGGCGCGCAGCAGTTTGGACAGTGTGTTGCCGAAGCCGGTGGAGAACCGGAAGTCACCGATCGCCTCGGCGATCGCCGCCTTCTCCGCTTTGTCGCAGATCCGGACGCTGAGCAGCGCCTGCGCGCGGTCCACCGCGGCGGCCTGGGTGAAGTGCACCACGTAGATGGGCGCCCGTCCCCGGTCGACGAGCTCCTCGATCGTCTCGTGGATCGGGGTCATCGCGTAGGCGTGGTCCAGGGGGACCGGACGCTCGGCGCCGGTGATCTCGACCGTCTCGCGTCCGGTGCGCCGGGTCAGGTCGTCGACGAAGAACGACACGTCGCCGAGCGTCGCCGACATCAGCAGGAACTGCGTCGACGGCAATTCGATGAGCGGGACCTGCCAGGCCCAGCCGCGGTCGGGTTCGCCGTAGTAGTGGAACTCGTCGGCGACGAGGGTGCCGATGTCGCTCGCACCGCCGGCGGCGAGGGCGAGGTTGGCGACGATCTCGGCGGTCGCACACACGATGGGCGCGTCGGCGTTGACCGCGGCGTCGCCGGTCAGCAGTCCGACCTGGTCGGCGCCGAACATGGCGCACAGCTCGAAGAACTTCTCGCTGACGAGCGCCTTGATGGGTGCGGTGTAGAACGCACGCTCGCCGCGGCAGCGCGCGAAGTACAGCGCGCCCGCCGCGACGAGTGATTTGCCCGAGCCGGTCGGCGTCGCCAGGATCACGTGGCTGCCGGCGAGGAGCTCGAGAAGCGACTCCTCCTGATGCGGGTAGAGGTCGAGGCCGCGTCCCGTCCACCACTCGGTGTACCGCTCGAGTGCGGTGTCCTCGTCGTCGGTGGGGACCAGGACGTGCGGCGCGGGTATCGGTGCGGTGTCCGGGATCAGATCGGTGATCGCGGACCCTCGTCCCCGGGGTCGGCCTCACCGTCGCCGGTCTGCTCGGCCAGGAACCGTTCGAGTTCGGCGCCGAGTTCGTCACCGCTGGGCAGCGATTCCTCGGCGGCGAGCAGCGACGAGCGTTCCTGCGCGGCCTGGGTGAACGTGTCGTACTGGGTCTCCAGCGCAGCCACCACGGACTCGATCTCCGAGTTGCCCTCGACCTCGTTGTCCACCTGTGCGCGTACCTTCTCGGCGGCGCTGTCGAGAGCGGCGAGGGGGAGGTCGAGACCGGCGAGCTCGGCGACCGCCGCCAGCAGGCGTGCGGACGCCGCCGGGTAGTTGGTCTGCGCGAGATAGTGCGGGACATGTACCGACAGGCCCGACGCCCGGTAGTCGTGTTCGCCCATCCGCAACTCGAGGAGCATCGACGCGCTGGCGGGCAGCTTCATCGCCGATCCCCACCGGGGCAGGTCACCGAGGGCGTCGGGATCACTGCCGTGCGCCGTGATCGACGGCGGTCGGGTGTGCGGCACGGCCATCGGGATCGCGTTGAGGCCGATGACATCGGTGACGCCGAGTCCGTCGCTCAGGCGTCGGACCGCGTCGACGAACTGCTCCCACCGGAGGTCGGGTTCGGAACCGGCGAGCAGGAGGAAACCCTTGCCCGAGTTGTCGCGGATCGCGTGCAGCGCCAGCGTCGGCATCTCGACGTCGGTGAAGGTCTCGCCGCTGAACGAGATGGTCGGCCGGCGTGACCGGTAATCCATCAGCTCGTCGGAGGAGAAGGTCGCGACCAACTCGGACTCGAGGCTGTCGCGGAGGTGCGTCGCGGCCAGCGCGACCGCGTGCCCGGCGTCGGCGAAGCCCTCGAGCGCGTGGATCAGTACCGGACCCGTGCCGTCGGGCCGGGTCACCTGCGGAGCGGGAAAGGCGAGTTCATACAGCGCGTCGTTGCGCGCGGGCTGCTCGTCCACGTCGTCCCTCCTTCTGCTGGCAGCTGTCCCGGAAGAGACAGCTGAACGTCCATTGTCTCGCACCGCACCCGGCGGTGGCCACTCGCCTCGGTGCAACCACCTCGACACACCGGAGATTCCCCCAGTTGGTGTTCCTGTTTGTTGTTCCCCAGGGGTGTGTCCTCGACACCTGGCGAAGGCGCCGGTGGCACAGTAGACCGTTGTGATCGAGCCGCATGCGCCCCGACTGCGCCTGTCCCTGTCCGGCCGCCTCGTTCCCGGCGCGGTGGCCGGTCTCGTCGCCGCGGCGCTCGTGCTGTCCGCCTGCTCGGTCGGCGGTCAGCCGGAGCCGTCGAGTCCGGACCTGTCCGCGCGATCGGTCGAGGCCGCGGACTTCCCGGACGGCGCCGCGAGTCCCATCCCGACGTCGGCGGTCGCGAACGCGCTGGCCGACGTGACCGGGGCGCCGATGCCCGGACAGACGGGCACCGAGGTGTCGCCGCCGGAGTGTGCACCCGCGTCCGTCTCCGCGGACGGAGCGGTCGCGTTCCTGGGTCCCGGCCCGGGGGAGCGGGCCACCCTCACCTCGGTCGTGGCCGGTGTCGAGACGCCGCTCGGCGACGTGGTCGAGTCGGCCGAGCGCTGCCCTGAGACCACCACGACCACGTTCGGGGCGTCTTCGACGATCACCACCGAGGTGCTGCCCCCACCGCCGGCGCCGGACGGGGTCGACACCGCGACGATCCGCCGCACGATCGTGACCGGCGGCGGTGTCCCGTCCACCACGAGCGCTCTCACGCTGCTCGGCGAGCGGGACGGCGTCCGGGTGTACACCGAATACCGTTGGCCCGCAGCAGGTCCCGTACCTCCCGAAGCGTCCGCCGCGCTCGACACGCTGTTCGGAAAGGCGCTCGCGGCCGCGTTCGGCTGACCAGTACCGCCCTGTGGATGACCTTCCCCGGTTGTCCACAGCGTGTGTCGACCGCCGTTCGAGCGGCTTCGCTGCGGGTGACGCTGTCGCCATGCAGATCCTCGAACCACCACCGCACGGCCCCCACGACCCGACGACGCTGCTCACCTCGATCCCCGCTCGACTGGGGTTCGTCCCCGAGCGGTCGATCATCGCGATCGCCATCGCCGGCGACCGCACGGTGAACGCGACCATGCGGCACGACCTCGCCCTCGAACCCGACGGCAGCCCCACGCGCGAACTGGTCGTCGTCCTCGCCGGACTCGGGGAGATCACGTCCACCTACGGCATCGAGGAGATCGTGGTCGTGATCGCCGATGACCGCTACCCGGCGGACGACCGTCGCTATCGGCGGATCCTCGCGATGAGCGACCGGTACTTCGCCGATGTCGGTGGTGTCGCCGCCGGCTTCGTGATGCCGGGCTTCGATGCCGGCGTGCACTGGTCGACCATCTGGTGTCCGGAGGACCGGGCCTGGTCGGTCGACGTGTCCGCGGGGTCGGCCGGACAACTCGACGATCCGCACACGAGTCCGACCGCGGTCGCGGAGGCGGTGCGCTCGGGGCGACGGATTCTTGCCCGGCGCTCGGAGATGCGGACGATGCTCGAACCGCTCGACGGCGAATGCGGTCCGGGACGTCCGCTGCCGGACTGTCGGGCGTGCCGCGGCATCGATCTGGATCAGAGCGATCTCGATTTGTTCGAACCCGAGGAAGAGGACGTCGAGGCCTCGACACGGGCACTCGACCTGGTCATCAGCGCGATGATCGAAGCGGAACAACCCCTGGATTGTGGCGAACTGGACCGACTGGAACGGGCGATCCTGCGCCCCGACGTCCGCGACGCCGCGCTCGCCCTGGCCGTCACCGAACTCCGGGGAGCCGCCGAACACCTCTGGCGAGAACTCACCCGCCGTCTGACCGGACGCGGAAGGTCCACCGCCGCAACACTTCTCGCACACCTGCACTACATCGGCGGGGACGGCGCCTACACCGGTGTCGCCCTCGACGTCGCGCTTGCGGGCACGGACACCGACCACCTGGCCACGCTGCTCGACACCGCCCTGCGGGCAGGTGTCCGCCCGGCCAGGCTGTGGGGCACCATCGAGAAGTCCTACGACGCCGCGAAACGCCTCGGCGTCGTCATCCCGGCGGCGACACTGCGTACCGCCGGGTGACCACTGCAGACCTTGCTGTGTCAGACCTTGCTGTGTCAGACCTTTTCGACGACCTTCTCGACGAACAGCGAGTGCGCCATGTCGGACGAGAGTTCGAGGCCGTCGTGACCGGGTGTGTCGATCGTGATCGTGCCGGCCGTGTTCGACACCGTCACACGGGCGTTGGGAACCACGCCCGCCTCGCGCAGCGCGCCGAGCAGTTCGGTGTCGGACTGGGCGTGTTCGGACAGGCGACGCACGATGACCGGCACCGTCTCACCCGGCGGGAGGTCGGCGAGGCGGGTGGCGCCGTCGTCGGAGCTCGGCACCTCCACGCCCAGCAACTCCAGTCCCGGGATGGGGTTTCCGTAGGGCGAGGTCGTCGGGTATTCGAGGACCGCGAGCAGGCGGCGTTCGACGTTCTCGCTCATCACGTGCTCCCAGCGGCAGGCCTCCTCGTGGACCTGATCCCAGGGCATTCCGATGACGTCGACCAGGAGGCGTTCGGCGAGGCGATGCTTGCGCATCACCGCGACGGCGAGCGTGCGTCCGCGGTCGGTCAGTTCGAGGTGCCGGTCCCCGGCGACCCGGAGGAGACCGTCGCGCTCCATGCGGGCAACGGTCTGCGACACGGTGGGACCGGACTGGTCCAGACGCTCGGCGATCCGCGCCCGCAGCGGCACGATGCCCTCTTCTTCGAGATCGTAGATCGTTCGCAAGTACATCTCGGTGGTGTCAACCAGGTCGTTCACTGTGCGCAATCCCTTTCGTCCCCGCCAAGATTACCCTTTTCGGGAGTGGTGACCGCGATCTCACCGCGACCGGGGAGTCCCGGGGCGGCGGTACGTGGCGCGCACTCGTGTCCGACGCGACATCCGTGGCCGCTGCGCGATGTGTACCACTAGCCTGAGGTCGTGATCAACACTACGAGCGCCCGATGACGACGGCCGTCATCTGGAGCGAGGACTTCCTGTCCTACCGATGGGCCCACACGCACCCGATGAACCCGGTCCGACTCGCCCTCACGATGACCCTCGCGCAGAGCCTCGGAGTCCTCGACGACGTCGAGACGATCCCGCCGCAGGCCATCGACGACGACGCCCTGACCGTCGTCCACAGCCGCGACTACATCGACGCGGTCCGTGCGGTCGGTTCGGGGACGGCGTCGCTGTCGGGGCCGTTGCTCGAGCGGTTGTTCGGCCTCGGCGACGCCGACAACCCGGTTTTCACCGGGATGCACGAGGCCGCGCGCCTGCTCGTCGGCGGCACGCTGGCCGCGGCGCAGACGGTCGTCTCCGGGGCGGCGACGAGAGCGGTCAACATCGGCGGCGGCATGCATCATGCGATGCGTTCGCGCGCCGCCGGATTCTGCATCTACAACGACTGCGCCATCGCGATCAGGTATCTGCTCGACCACGGTTTCGACCGCATCGCCTACATCGACGTCGACGCCCACCACGGCGACGGCGTCCAGGTCGAGTTCGCCGCCGACCCGCGGGTGATGACGGTCTCGCTGCACCAGCACCCGGCGACCCTGTGGCCCGGCACGGGATGGCCGACCGAGGTCGGGGACGGCGACGCGGCGGGCAGCGCGGTCAACCTGGCCCTCATGCCCAACACCGAGGACCGGTTGTGGCTGCGCGCCTTCCACGCCGTGGTGCCGTCGCTGATCGCCGAGTTCCGGCCGCAGATCATCGTCAGCCAGTGCGGTGCCGACAGCCACCGCGCCGATCCGCTGACCGACCTCTCGCTGACCGTCGACGGACAGCGGGCGGCGATGATCGCCATGCGCGACCTGGCCGACAAGTACTGCGAGGGCCGCTGGATCGCGGTCGGCGGCGGTGGCTACGGCGTCGTCAACGTGGTGCCGCGCAGCTGGACGCATCTGCTGGGCGTCGCGCTCGGTCGCGAGGTCGACGTGTCGTCGGTCATCGACGAATCCTGGTGTGCCACAGCCGAACAGATCTCCGAGCAGGTGCACTCCGACTATGCCGCCCCGCCCGTTCGGGTCATGGGCGACGGGGGCATCGTCGACTACCAGCCGTGGGCCGGCGACGCCGGCCAGGAACCACCCGAGGGTGTCGCGGCCAACGCCCAACGCCAGACCGACCGCGCGATCCTCGCCACCCGACGCGCGGTCTACCCGCTCCACGGTCTCGACCCGGAGGACCCCCGTGACTGACGACACCTCGACCGCCGACGCCACCGCGCCCGCAGGCGCTCCCGCGATGGCCGATCAGCCGGAACCGCGTAGCCCGTGGGACTATCCGCGGCACTGGATCGCCGATGTGCTGGCCTCCGATGGCGGCGTCGTGCACCTGCGACCGATCGTGCCCGACGACGCCGACCGCATCGTGGCCTTCCACTCCAAGCTCTCCGAGCGCACCCGGTACATGCGGTACTTCGGTCCGACCCCGACCCTGCCGCCGCGCGAGGTGGCCCGGATGACGACCGTCGACCACCAGCAGCGTGTCGCGATCGTCGCCGAACTCGGGGGCGAGATCATCGCGGTCGGCATCTACGAGGGTCTCGGCTTCGACGGCAAACCCGAATCGGCCGAGGTGGCGTTCGTCGTCGCCGATGAACACCAGGGCCGCGGCCTCGGACCCATCCTGCTCGAGCACCTGGCCGGTGCGGCGGCGGAGAACGGGTTCACCCGTTTCGAGGCCGAGGTCCTCAGCGAGAACCCGAACATGGTCGCGGTGTTCCGCGACGCGGGGTATCAGCTCGCACGGAGCTTCGACGGCTCGACCGTGCACGTCGAGTTCCTCATCGACCCCACCGAGGCGCTGCTGTCGGTGCGCAACGCCCGTGAACGCGCGTCGGAGGCCCGCAGCGTCGCCAATCTGCTGCGACCCGCCTCGGTCGCGGTGATCGGGGCCTCGACCGACCCGAACAAGGTCGGAAACGCCCTGTTGGCCAACATCATCGCCGGGGGATTCACCGGGCCGGTGTTCCCGGTCAACGGCCCCGCCCGGGTCGAGGAGGAGCCCGAGCCGGGACGGCCCGGTGTCGGCCGCGAACCGACGCCGGCGCGTCGTCGCACCCGGGAACGACCGCCGTCGGTGCGGGGGATCCGGGCGTACGAGACCGTCCGCGACATCCCCGACCCCGTCGACCTCGCGGTGGTCGCGGTGCCGGCCGCGCGCGTCGACGACGTGCTCGACGACTGCCTGGTCAAGGGTGTGCGCACGCTCGTCGTGGTGTCGTCGGGCTTCGGCGAGTCCGGCGAGGAGGAGGGCCTCGAGAACGAGCGCCGCCTGGTCGCCCAGGTCCGCGAGCACGGGATGCGACTGGTCGGGCCGAACGCGCTGGGCGTTGCGAACAACGACCCGGCGGTCGCGCTCAACGCGACCCTGGCGCCGCGCATCCCGGCCGCCGGCCGGGTCGGGTTCTTCTGTCAGTCGGGCGCCCTGGGCATCGCGATCCTCGACACCGCGGCCCGTCGCCAGATCGGCCTGTCGACGTTCGCCTCGGCCGGCAACCGCGCGGACGTGTCCGGCAACGACCTCCTGCAGTACTGGGACACCGACGCCACCACCGACGTCATCCTGCTCTACCTGGAGAGCTTCGGTAACCCGCGCAAGTTCTCCCGGATCTCGCGGCGGGTCTCACGCTCGAAGCCGATCATCGCGGTCAAATCCGGCCGGGGTGCGATGACGCCGGTCCGGGCGGCGCGCTCGGCGGCCACCCTCGACGACCAGATCGCCCGCATGATGCTCGAACAGGCCGGCGTCATCCAGGTGGACACGATCCCCGAGTTGTTCGACTGCGCGGCCGTGTTCGCCTATCAGCCGCTGCCGCGCGGCCCGCGCGTCCGCATCATCGGCAATTCGTCGGTGCTGGGCAGCCTGGCGGCGGACACCGCGCGCAACGGCGGCCTCGAGGTCGTCGACACCGTCGATCTCGGTGCCGGCGCCTCGGAGGAGGAGTTCGAGTCGACGGTCTCGGCGGCCATGGCCGACCCGGGCGTGGACGGGATCATCGTCGTGTTCGTGCCGCCGGTCGCGGTCGGCGCCGACTGGCACGCCCGGGCGCTCATGGCGGCGGCCAACACCCCCGACGCCGACGCCGACAAGCCGATCGTCACGACCTTCCTAGCCGTCGACGGCATCCCGCCGGGGTTGACTCGGCCCGGCCCGAACGGCATGCCGACCAAGGGGTCGATTCCGTCGTACGGCTCGCCCGAGCGCGCGGCCGCGTCACTGGCGAGGGCGTGGCAGTACGCCCGGTGGCGCCTGCGGCCGGAATCGGTGGTCCACCGTCCCGACGGCACCGATCCCGAGGCCGCGCGGATGTTCGTGCGCGAGGCTATGGTCGGCGACGGTGCGTCCGGTCGTCCCGCCGAACGGTTGCTGGGGCATGTGGAGTCGGCGAAGCTGTTGCGCTGGTACGGGATCGACGTGGTCCCGTTCCGCGAGGTGACCACGATGCACGAGGCATCCGCGGCGGCCCGTGAACTCGGGCTCCCGGTGGCGGTGAAGGCGACGTCGGACAAGTGGCGCGGTCGTCTCGATCGCGAGGGCGCGCGCCTGGACCTACCCGACGCGACGACGGTGGTGACGGCGTTCGCCGAACTGACCGAACTCACCGGCGACCGCGTGCTGCACGTGCAGAAGATGGCGCCGAAGGGCGTCGGCACGGTCATCCGGGTGCGCGACGATCCGTCGTTCGGTTCGGTGATGTCGTTCGGTCTGTCCGGGCGGACCTTCGATCTGCTGGGCGACCACGGTTACCGCGCCGTCCCGCTGTCCGAACTCGATGCACGGGAACTGATCGAGGAGCCGCGTTCGGCACCGCTGCTGTCGGGCTACCGCGGGGAGGAGCCCGCTGACAAGGAGGCGCTCGCCGATCTGCTGCTGCGCATCTCGACGCTCACCGACGACATCCCGGAGGTCCGCGAGGTGGTCTGCGATCCGATCCTGGCCTCGGTCGACGGCGCGGCCGTTCTCAATGCCCGGATACGCGTGGGCCCGGTGCCCGACAGGCGGGACACCGGACCCAGGCGACTCGGGTGACCGAGTGGACTCAGTGAAGGAGGCGGCTGAGCGTGCGGGGACGCTCAGCTGGCGTAGGCGCGCAGGCGCTCGGCACGGTCGCCGTGGCGGAGCTTGCCCATGACCTCGCGCTCGATCTGACGCACGCGCTCGCGCGACAACCCGAACATGCGGCCGATCTGATCCAGGGTGCGCGGCTGGCCGTCGTCGAGGCCGTAGCGCATCCGGATGACCTGCTGCTCGCGCTCGTCCAGCGTCGCCAGGACGGCGCGGATGTCGGAGTGCAACAGGCCGGCGATGACGGCGTTCTCGGCGGAGGTGGCCTCGGCGTCCTCGATGAAATCGCCCAGGGGAGCTTCCTCGTCGCTGCCCACCGGCATGTCGAGGCTCACCGGATCGCGGCTGTGGTCGAGCAGGTCGGCGATCTTCTCCGCGGGGATGCCCGATTCGTTGGCCAGCTCGTCGTCGGTCGCTTCGCGGCCGAGCTGCTGGTGCAGCTCGCGCTTGATGCGGGCCAGTTTGTTGACCTGCTCCACGAGATGGACGGGGAGCCGGATCGTGCGGCTCTGGTCCGCCATTCCGCGGGTGATCGCCTGACGAATCCACCAGGTGGCGTAGGTCGAGAACTTGAAGCCCTTGGCGTAGTCGAACTTTTCCATCGCCCGGATCAGACCGAGGTTGCCCTCCTGGATCAGGTCGAGGAGAGGCATGCCGCGGCCGGTGTAGCGCTTGGCCAGCGACACGACCAGGCGGAGGTTCGCCTCGAGCAGGTGGGCCCGGGCGGCCTCGCCTTCACGGACGATGACCGCGAGGTCACGCTTCTTGGCCGCGGACAGCCGCTTCTTGTTGGCCAGAACGTGTTTGGCGTAGAGCCCGGCCTCGATCTGCTTGGCGAGTTCGACCTCCTGCTCCGCGTTGAGAAGTGCGGTGCGACCGATTCCGTTCAGATAGACACGGACCAGATCCGCTGCTGGAGACTGGGCGTCGAGATCCTGTTCGGTCATCGCCGGCCGGGTACCCGGAGGGGTGACTTCGGCGAAACCTTTGGTCGGGGTCGAACGTGCAACTGTCGAGCGTGACATGCGGCCTCCTGACTTGAGTGCGTTCACTGGGTCCAACGCCCTTGTGTGGGCGATAGTTCCCGAGAGTGGTTCGGAGCAAACATCGCCGAGGCTTGGTGACCTGCGCATTCTTTTTCGCGACTCGACAACCGGCTGAGAAGTTGCTGAGATGTCGCGCGCGGGGGAACCCGAGGGAACGCGGGGAACGCACGGGGCCGCGGTGCCGACCCGTGGTCCGGAGGTGTCAGGCGCGGGGGTCGTCGGGATCGACGACCTGCCCGTCGATGGTGCGCGACAGCTGGTGGTCGGTGCCGGTGTCGGTCAGTGCCGGGGGTCCGACGACGTGATGGTCGGCGCCGTACTTGTACTGGGGGACCTCGCCGCGCTTGCGCGGAGGACGGTCGTTGGCGATCAGGACCGCCGCCCATGGCAGCGGGATGGAGATCGCGACGATGGCCAGCGCCAGTAGTCCGGACCCGGTGATGCCGTAGGCGATACCGGCGATGGCGAGCGCCGGCACGCGGAAAGCCATGAGGAACAGGTACTTACGCACACGCGCTCGGTGCTGGGCCTCGAGCGAGTCCGGTGCGTCGGTGATCAGGTAGGCCTCGGCGCCCTGACGTTTCGACGCGGGATGTCCGTGCTCGTCGACGTGCGGCGACGTGCTGTTGCGGCCGTGCTGTCCGCGACCGGACTCACCCATGGATTCCCTTTGTTCGAACACCCTCTCCACTGTCCTCCTTTTGTCGGTCTATCGCACTCGGGTGTTCCGTCGGCCCGGCTGTGACGCACAATGGACGAATGGGAACCGAAACCATCGAACGCCCGGACCTCGACGAATGGTCCGACACCAAGACCGACGAGCGTCCCGATGCCGACGCGACCGACCGGGGTGACGACGATCGCCCCAAGTTCTTCCACTACGTGAAGAAGAACAAGATCGCCGAGAGTGCGGTCATGGGTAATCATGTCGTCGCCCTCTGCGGCGAGACCTTCCCGGTCACGCGGTCGGCCAAGCCCGGGTCGCCGGTCTGCCCGAAGTGCAAGAAGATCTACAACAAGATGCGCAAGTGACGCGACGCGGCTGATCGGAGGGCGTCGCCGGTCAGCCGCGGTCGCGGTGCCGCGCCTGCCGGCGGATCGGGCCGGAGGACAGCCGGTCGGGCAGGGTCCGGAGTTGTCCGGTGAAGTCGGAGGTCTGGGAGTTCACCCAGTGCCGGACCTGCGTGGTGGTCGACGCCTTCGCGGGCCAGAATTGTTGCACGGCCGCGTTGAACTCGGCGCCGATCACGATGCCGAAGCCCAGTGAGAACGTGAAGAGCAGGAACGCGATCGGTGTGGCCAGCGCCCCGTAGGAGACCCCGGCCTCGGTGATCTTGGTCAGGTAGATGCGCAGCACGTAGCTCGCGACCCAGAAGAACACGCCGGCCACGATCGCCCCGCCGATCAGCCGATGCCACGGCAGGGGATTGGGCAGCGCGAGGTGGTAGAGCGTCGTCAGGACGAACAGCAGGAGGACCGCGACGAACGGGAAGTAGCCGTAGTCGATGAGGGTGGTGACGAACGATCCCCACGACTCCGGCACGATCGCCCGCAGGTAGTTCGGTCCGAGCGCGACGAGGGGTAGCAGGAACACGGCGACGCTCAGGAAGCCGACGTAGAGGAACAGCGCGAAGAACCGCTGCCACACCGGGTGTCGGACCTCGTGCTGGTCGTGTGCGTGCGCGATCGAGGCGATGAAGCACGAGACCGCCGACGATCCCGCCCACAGCGAGAGGACGAAACCGACCGACATCAGTCCGATCCGCCCGCGGCCGAGCACGCTGTCGACGGTCGGGGTGATCAGGTCGTCGACGACCGTCGGGGTGAAGGTTCGTCCGGCGAAGTCGATGATGCGGGCATAGACGACGTCGACGGTGTCTGGGCCGAACCAGCCGGCGACGTAGCCGACCGAGCCGAGCAGCCCGAGCAGCAGCGGCGGCAACGACAGCGCCTGCCAGAACGCGGCCTGGGCGGCCCAGCCGATGATCCCGTCGTCCCAGGACTTGACGATGGTGCGCCAGACCACGCGATGGATGTTCGGCAGGACCGGCAGACCCGGTTCGGACGCCGCCTCGGTTCGTTCCGGATCGTCGTTCCCGGTCTTCTCCGACCCAGCGTCCGGTTCGGTCGACCCCTTCGCGCCGCGGAGGACTTCGACGTCCCCGGACGCCGGGGCGGACCGCAGCGGCGCGCGCAGGGGTTCGGTCGCGGCCCCGACATCGGCGAGTGGGTCGCCGATCGGCGCGGTGACCGCAGTCGACACGGGACCCGGCGGGACGGCGGGAACCACCGACGACGGGTCGTCGGCCAGTGGGACCGGATTCCTCTTGCGCGTTGTGATGTGTTCAATATCCCCGATCGGGAGGCCGATTGGGTACCCGGGTCACCAGGCGAGTCGTTCGGATCGCCCACGGGCGCCCGTCGCGGCGGACGCCGCGGCCCGGTGTCGGGATGCGGGAGGTGTCGCGCTTCGGCGGTACAGTTGGCGGGTCCCCTCGGGCGCGGGTCCCGCACGCGAGGGGTCGTTTCATGTCCGGCCGGAAACCCGCACGCGTGGAGGAGCAGCCCAGAAGGTGACGTCAGCCGAACCCCCCGGATCCACCGCCGGCCCGAAACTCCAGCTCCGCGCCTGGCAGCGTCGTGCGCTGACCAAGTACCTGACGCAGAAGCCGAAGGACTTCCTCGCCGTGGCGACGCCGGGCGCCGGAAAGACGACGTTCGGCCTGCGTATCGCCCGCGAACTCCTCGATGACCGCACCGTCGACAAGATCACCGTGGTCGCCCCGACCGAACACCTGAAGCACCAGTGGGCCGAGGCCGCCGCGCGGGTCGGGATCGCGCTCGACTCGCGGTTCACCAACGCCGCCGGACAGACCAGCTCGGACTTCCACGGCGTCGTTGTCACCTATGCACAGGTGGCTGCCCATCCGGCCCGGCACCGGGTGCGCACCGAGAACTATCGCACCCTGGTCATCCTCGACGAGATCCACCACGGTGGCGATGCCAAGTCGTGGGGCGAGGCGATCCGGGAGGCCTTCGACGACGCCGAGCGCCGGCTCCTGCTGACCGGTACACCCTTCCGCTCCGACGACTCGCCGATCCCGTTCGTCACCTACGAACCGGAGGCCGGCGGGCATCAGCGCTCCAAGGCCGACCACACCTACGGCTACGCCGACGCACTGAAGGACGGCGTCGTCCGTCCGGTCGTGTTCCTCGCCTACTCCGGTGAGGCCAGCTGGCGCGACAGCGCGGGTGAGGAGTACACCGCCCGGCTGGGTGAACCGCTCTCCGCGGAGCACACCACCCGCGCCTGGCGTACCGCGCTGGACGCCCACGGCGACTGGATTCCGGCGGTCCTCACCGCCGCACACACGCGGCTGGGACAGCTCCGTGCGACCGGCACACCGGATGCGGGCGGGCTGGTCATCGCCACCGATCAGACCGCGGCCCGCGACTACGCCGAACTCCTCACCGCCATCACCGGCAAGCCGCCGACGCTGGTGCTCTCCGACGACCCGAAGTCGTCGTCGAGGATCGGCCAGTTCGCCGCGTCCACCGACGAGTGGATGGTGGCGGTCCGCATGGTGTCCGAGGGTGTCGACGTCCCCCGCCTGGCCGTGGGTGTGTACGCCACCAGCTCGTCGACGCCGCTGTTCTTCGCCCAGGCCATCGGACGGTTCGTGCGATCGCGTCGTCCGGGTGAGACCGCGAGCGTCTTCCTGCCGTCGGTCCCGGTGCTGCTCGACCTCGCCAGCCAGATGGAGGTCGAGCGCGATCACGTGCTCGGCAAGCCGCACCGCGAGAGCGACGGCCTCGACGACCAATTGTTGATCGACGCCAACAAGCAGGAGGACGAGCCGGGGGAGGACGAGCCGAAGTTCCAGTCGCTGCATGCCGACGCCGAACTCGATCAGGTCATCTTCGACGGCACCTCGTTCGGCACGGCCACGTTCGCCGGTAGCGACGAGGAGTCGGACTATCTGGGGTTGCCCGGGCTGCTCGATGCCGACCAGGTGCGTGCCCTCCTGCGCAAACGCCAGGAGGAACAGGTCACGGCGCGGACGGTCGCGTCGTCCTCGGAGTCGTCGGCTGCCGAGCCGCCCACTCCCGGCCGGCCGGCGGGAACCACCGGCGAGAATTTGCACGCCCTGCGCAAGGAACTGAATACGCTCGTCGCGATGCATCATCACCGCACGGGCAAACCACACGGCATGGTGCACAACGAGTTGCGGACTCGGCTGGGCGGGCCCCCGACCGCCATGGCGAGCGCCGATCAGCTGAAGGAACGGATCGCCGCACTGCGCGAGTGGCGCTGATAGACACTGCGCGAATGGCGCTGACAGAGGCTGCGCAGCGGCGCTGGTCGGTCGGCCCGGAACAGGCCCCGGACACGACAGAGCCCGGCCGGATTGCTCCGGCCGGGCTCTGTGCGCGTAGGGAAAGCCCGCGTTCGATCGTCGGAGGTGTCAGACCAGCTCGCCGGCGGATTCGACGACGGTGGCGCTCAACTCGACAAGGCGGGCCTCGTGCTCGTTGAAGTGGTGGCGGCAGAAGAGAAGTTCGCCGCCCTTGGGCAGGACGGCCCGTACCTTGGCTGCGGCGCCGCAGCGATCGCAGCGATCGGCGGCAGTGAGCGGCAGGTAGATCGGGGCTGTGGTGGCGATGTCAGTCATGTTCGTTCCTCCGTCCCGGTCCGGCGCCGGGTGTCCGGTCGCCTTCCCTTCGAGCCGACACATCCGGGCGATGCGTCAACCTCACTCTGTCAGACGCTCGGGGCGTTCGTATTGTTCCGACGGTGCTCTCGGTGTGTCGTCACTCACCGTTTACACCAGGCAACAACTCGACAACGATCGCCCGAACGCAATGCGACCCGGCCATGGGGCCGGGTCGCACCACTCTACGCGTTGTGCGCGGGACGAGTCGTTCGGTCAGCTCGTCCGCGTGGGGGTGTGTGTTCCGCTCGCACCCGCATCGGGTTCGGGTGCGGAGTCGGCGGCCGGGATGTCCGACGTCGACGTTCCCTCGGAGCCGGGGCGTTCCGCGCCCTCGGCGCCCACGAGCGCCTCTTCCTGCTCCTCGCGGAAATGGGTGACCGCGTCGGAGGACTCGTTCTCCCGGTCGCGCAGGTACTCGCGGAGCGAGTAGGCGAACGCCGCGGCCCAGGCGATGGCGATCACGATGTAGAAGACGTTGCGCACCGAGCCGGGGGCGTCGATGAAGTCGCTCTTCAGCAGGCTGCGGGTGTTCGTGAGGACGATCAGGCCGCCGACCGAGGCGCCCAGCAGACGCGGCGGGATGTGACGCACGAGCCAGGCCGCGATCGGAGCGGCGATCACGCCGCCGACGAGGATGGCCGCGACCCATGCGAAGTTGATTCCCTGCGAACCGAGACTGAACAGGAAGCCGAGGCTCGCTGCGACGGCGATGATGAACTCGCTCGTGTCGATCGAACCGATCACCTTGCGGGGCTCGAGACGGCCGCTGGCCAGGATGGCCGGGGTGCCGACCGGACCCCAACCGCCGCCACCGGTGGCGTCGACGAATCCGGCGACGAATCCGAGCGGGCTGAGGAATCGCTTGCGCAGCGGCTTGCCGAGGTTGTGGCGGGGGATGCCCTGGAAAGTGAACCGCACCAGGATGTAGAGCCCCAGCAGCAGCAGGATCACGGCCATGACCGGCGCAGCGGTCTCGGTGGAGAGATTCGACAGGATCGTGGCGCCGAGGAAGGCGCCGATGGCTCCCGGAATCGCGATACGGCGCACGACGCGCCAGTCGACGTTCCCGAACTTCCAGTGCGAGACGCCGGAGACCAGCGTGGTGCCGATCTCGGCCAGGTGCACGGTGGCCGAGGCGGCAGCCGGGTTGGTACCGATGGCGAGGAGGAGGGTCGTGGTGGTGACGCCATAAGCCATGCCGAGACTGCCGTCGACGAGCTGAGCAGCGAAGCCGACGAGGCCGATCAGGACAATCGTTCTCATAGTGGGTCTTTCCGGGAAGTCACGTCGTCAGGGACGTGACGAGGCTGGGGCAGGCACTCGGTGCCCGCGACGAAGTGGAACGCGAAGGAGGGGATCGCAGGTGGCGTTCTCGCCCTCGGGTGGGGTCTGTCGCGTCACAGACACAGCATCGATGCTGTGCGCAGCAGGTCGACGGTGGCACGACGCACCAGCATGGCGCCGCGTCTGCTCCCGGTCACTGCGTAAGTCACCGCGCCATCCTATGTAGTGCGTCCCCGAAAGCCCGAGAATCCGGTCGTGTCCAAATCGGAGCGCGCAGAACTATTGACAGATCGATGTCTATGTGGGTGGCAGAACGACATCGCCCCCGGAACCGTGAGGTTCCGGGGGCGATCAGGGTGTTGTCGTCACCGACTAGTCGAGATAGTCGCGCAGGACCTGCGAGCGCGACGGGTGACGCAGCTTCGACATCGTCTTCGACTCGATCTGACGGATGCGCTCGCGGGTCACGCCGTACACCTGCCCGATCTCGTCGAGGGTGCGGGGCTGGCCGTCGGTCAGTCCGAAGCGGAGGCGGACCACGCCGGCCTCACGTTCGGACAAGGTCTCGAGCACCGACTGCAGTTGATCCTGCAACAGCGTGAAGCTGACCGCGTCGACCGCGACGACGGCTTCGGAGTCCTCGATGAAGTCGCCGAGCTGGCTGTCGCCCTCATCGCCGATGGTCTGGTCCAGCGAGATGGGTTCCCGGGCGTACTGCTGGATCTCCAGCACCTTCTCCGGGGTGATGTCCATCTCCTTGGCGAGTTCTTCCGGCGTCGGCTCGCGGCCGAGGTCCTGGAGGAGTTCACGCTGGATGCGACCGAGCTTGTTGATGACCTCGACCATGTGCACCGGGATACGGATGGTGCGGGCCTGGTCGGCCATGGCGCGGGTGATCGCCTGACGGATCCACCAGGTGGCATACGTCGAGAACTTGTAGCCCTTGGTGTAGTCGAACTTCTCGACCGCGCGGATCAGACCGAGGTTGCCCTCCTGGATGAGATCCAGGAACGCCATACCGCGGCCCGTGTAGCGCTTGGCCAGCGACACGACGAGGCGCAGGTTCGCCTCGAGCAGGTGGTTCTTGGCGCGGTTGCCGTCGCGGGAGATCCAGTTCAGGTCACGCTTCTGGGCGGTGCTGAGCTTCTCGCCGGCATCCATGATGCGCCGAAGACGTTCGGTGGCGAACAGTCCGGCCTCGATGCGCTTGGCGAGTTCGACCTCTTCCTCGGCGTTGAGGAGGGCGACCTTGCCGATCTGCTTCAGGTACGCGCGGACACTGTCGGCGGAGGCGGTGAGCTCGGCGTCCTTGCGGGCCTGACGCAGCGCCTCGGACTCCTCTTCGTCCCAGACGAAGTCGCCGGACTTCGCGGCGGCGGCCTCGTCCTTGGACGCGGCCTTCGCGGCGGCCGGGGCCGCGCCGCCGGCGGCGGGCGCGGTCGCCTCCTCGGACTCGTCGTCCTCCGACTCGTCCTCGGAGTCGTCGTCGTCGACCTCCAGGTCGTCGTCGATCTCGACGTCCTCGAGTTCGGCGTCGGGACCGTCGATGTCGTCGATCGAGTCCGGGTCGTCGGGCTCGGCGTTCGGATCGTCGCCGGAACCCTCCGCGGACGCGGCCTTCTTGGCGGCCTTCTTCGGTGCCGCCTTCTTGGTGGCCTTCTTCGCCGGGGCCTTCTTGGCGGGGGCCTTGCGGGCAGCGGTCTTCTTCGCAGCCTTCTTGGCGGTTCGCTTCGCCGGGGCGTCGGTCGCGGCTGGGGTCGACTCCGTCGACTCGGCCTCTGCATCACCCTGGTGGGTCGTGATGGCTGCCACGTACAACCTTTCGAACTGTCTTCTGTGGTGTCTTCTGTCGTCTGTCACCAGACGCGACACGGCAGCATGAGCCGCCGTGGACGAGGTCTTGGTTTCTCGGTTGGAATGACCGGTGACGACCATTGTAACGACATCGCCGTCCCCGGTGTGTCAAAGCCCTGGTCACGCCCTGCGCGGCGTCACGTCTTCAGCCCCTGGGCCACTGCCATGGCCGCACCGACGATGCCGGCGGTGTTCAACAGCGTCGCCGGTACCACGGGCGTCTTGTTGGTCAGCAGCGGAATCCACTTGTCGGACTTGCGGCTGATACCGCCGCCGGCGATGAAGAGATTCGGCCAGAACAGCGCCTCGTAGGTCTCGAGGACCTCGGAGACCTTCTCGGTCCACTTCTCGTACGACCAGCCCTTCTCCTCGCGGACACGCGAAGACGCCTGGTGCTCGGCCTCCTTCTTGCCGACCTGTAGGTGACCGAGCTCGGTGTTGGGCACGAGGGTGCCGTTGATCAGGATCGCCGACCCGATACCGGTTCCGAACGTCAGCAGCATCACGACCCCCGCGACGCCCTTGCCCGCGCCGTACGCGTCCTCGGCCATACCCGCGGCGTCGGCGTCGTTGAGGACCGACACCTGCCTACCGCCGAGGTGTCCGCTGAAGAGGTCGTAGACGTCGGTGCCGATCCAGGCCTTGTCGATGTTCGCCGCCGTACGCATGATCCCGTCGGTCACGACCCCGGGGAGGGTGACACCCACCGGGCCGGTCCAGTCGAAATGCGCGACCACCTCGGCGACGCCCCGGGCCACGGCCTCGGGTGTCGCGGGCTGCGGGGTGAGCACCTTGAACCGTTCGCCGACGAGTTCACCGGTGTCGAGATCGACGATGCCGCCCTTGATCCCGGAACCGCCGACGTCGACCCCGAAACCGAGGTTCGTCGGAGGTGTCGGATCATCGGGGCCGGCGACATCGGAGTCGGACGATCCGGGGACGGACGTGTCGGTCATGGCGGGCTCCCTGTCCGGGTCGGTGTCTGAGGGTGGGGGCAATCCGAGACCAGCCTATTCACGCGACCGGCGCAACGCCCGTCATCGCAACGCATGTCGACACGATTCGACCACGCAGGGGGAGAGATCGGTCACCGCGATCGGTGGTGCGCACCGGCCATGTGCTCACATGGAGGGCGTGGATCAGACAATTCCGGTGGACGAGCTCGCCGCGGTCGCCGGCGCCGTGGCCCGGGAGGCCGCCGCGCACGTACGTCGCCGCCGGCCCGAATTGTTCGGTGCGACACCGGGACACGGTGAGCCGCCGCAGCCCGCCGCGGTGGATTCCACCGTGCAGTCCGTGTCGACGAAGTCGACGGTGCAGCCGGTGTCGACGAAGTCGACGGAAACCGATCCGGTCACCCTCGCCGACACCGAGACCGAACGCCTGATCCGCTCCCTGCTCCGTGAGGCGCGCCCCGACGACGAGGTGCTGGGCGAGGAGGACGGCGGGAGCCGGGCGGTGCCTACCGGTGTCCGATGGGTGGTCGATCCGATCGATGGGACCGTCAACTTCATGTACGGCGTGCCGGCCTATGCGGTGTCCATCGCGGCCCAGGTCGACGGACAGTCGGTCGCCGGGGTCGTCGTCGACGTCGCCCGCGACGTCACGTACGGCGCGACCCTCGGCGGGGGAGCGTGGGCGGCGGACTCCGCCGGGGTACGCCGGCCGCTCCGCTGCAATCCGGTCGACAGGGCCGAACTGGCGCTCGTCGCAACGGGTTTCGGGTACGACGCGGCGCGCCGCCGGAAGCAGGGACGCATCGTCGCCGAACTGCTCCCTCGTGTCCGCGACGTCCGACGCATCGGCGCCGCGGCCCTCGACCTCTGCATGGTCGCGTCCGGCGCGGTCGACGCTCACTACGAACACGGTCTGAGCCCGTGGGACTGGGCCGCCGGCGGGCTGATCGCCGCCGAGGCCGGCGCCGTCGTCCAGACTCCGCCACCGGATTCACGGGCCGACGAGGGTCACATCACCGTCGCTGTCGCGCCCGGGGTGGCCGACGAATTCCTCGCGCTGCTCGACGAATTCGACGCCCGCAGCCCGCTCACCTGACGGCCCTCCCGCGTCTCGCCATGGGGTCGGCGGCCGCCGCACGGCGTGCGGAGGTCAGCAGGGGGCGGAGTGCACGGCCTCGACGAGGACCGGGTCGACACCACTCGCCGGGTTCTTCGGATCCGCCGACCGCAGCGCCTCCAGGGCAGCCTGCGCGTCCTGCGACATCTCGCCACCCGAGTGGTGGACCCCGAGTGCGACGTCGACGGCCGTACCGCGCCGGCCGTCGTCGACCAGCTGGGCGCACGGGAACGCCAGCCACGTGGCCGCCGCCGCCGCGCGACCGGCCGGCCCGAATCGGATCTGTGCGACACAGTTGAGATCCCGATTGGGATAGACCGGGTCATCGGCGTACGGCGTGTCCGGCACCGGGCTGAACCCCTGCGCGGTCAGGTCGTCGGACACCGTGCGGGCCGCGCCTCGTTCGTCGGAGGCGTTGAGGACGCGGACGCCGAAGGTCGACAGCGGGGCCGGAGCGACTCCGAGCATCTCGTCCCGTCCGACGACGGTGAGGGTCGGCGGGGCCGGCGGAGGTGGCGCGCCCGCTTCCATCGACGTCGGCGGAGTCGGTTGATTGCACGCTGTCGGAACGGATTCGGACTCGCCGCCGCCCAGCGCAACCGCCCACACCACCACGCCGACGACCATCAGGACGACGACCGTGACGATCGCCGGTGCGTAGCGCCGCCGACGGTAGGGTCGGCCCTGCTCGTCGGTCGGATAGCCGACCGTAATCTTCGACACCACCGTGGACTGACTCCTCACTGGGCGTTGCGTGACCTCGGATCACTGTAGAGGGTGACCCCGCAGTGCCCCGCGAGCCTCGCCGGGAGCGGTACGACTGGGGTGTGCCGGGGCATGGATCGGGCGCCGAACCGAAACTTACCGACGAGTTGGGTCCCGGGTATTGACCTTCGATAGCGTGTCGACTATGCTTCGGGCGCCCGCGCTTCCAGACCCGGGGTGCGCCCGATATGAAACCGTGATCGAAATCACGCAATACGTCTGATCCTCTGGTACGAATCTCGCCCGAGACGACGTTGCAGTGACCCCATCGGTAAGACAATCCCGGCGGAGTCGTGCGCAATAACACCGGGTGGCGACGTCAGCGCCGTCACCGTGAGCGCCCCTCACACTCTCGACAAGTTAGGCACAGAATGGCTACAGATTACGACGCGCCACGACGGACGGAGACCGAGGACCTCAACGAGGACTCGCTCGAAGAACTGAAGGCCCGACGCAGCGAGGCGCAGTCCTCGGCAGTGGATGTCGACGAGAGTGATACCGCGGAGTCCTTCGAACTCCCGGGTGCCGATCTCTCGGGCGAGGAACTGTCGGTGCGTGTCATCCCCAAGCAGGCCGACGAGTTCACCTGTACCAGCTGCTTTCTCGTCTACCACCGCAGCCGGTTGGCCGAGGAGAACGGAAGCTCGCTCATCTGCGTCGACTGCGCATGAGATGAACTGAGTCCAGCTGTCACAGCTGATGAAGGGGGCCGACGCCGAATACGGCGCGGCCCCTTCGTCGTGTCTCGGGTAGAGAGTCGTGCCCGGGTCAGGCGGTGGGTGCGGGACGGTCGGCCGCGGCGTCGTCGACGCCCAGTGCCGCGAGGAGTTCGGCCGGCCGACGTGTCGAGACCAGCCAGTACGGAGTCGGGTCGTCGGGGTCGTCGAGCACGATGAGGACCATCGTCTTCACCCAGGAGCGGTGCACGAGATAGGCCGCCGGGTCGAGCTGCCGCCCGAGTGCGGCGCTCTTCGCGGTCGCCGGGACCGTCGCCGCCCGCGCGACGACGGCGCGCGGCAGGACCGCACGGTGGGCATGCAGCTCCCGATCCGCGGTCACCCGGATGCGGGTACGGCTCATCGACCACAGCATCACGACGCACAGCACGCCGGTGGCCACGTATCCGATGATGCTCCAGGCGCTCCCGCGCGCCGACAGCTGGATCTCGTAGCCCACCACGCCGGTGAGGACCACGGCTGCCAACCACCACCACCACGGCACGTACAGGCGCTCGTCGAACAGATCGGCGGTCGAGTCGGTGACGCCGGCGTTCCGCCCGGTGGGTGCGGGGGAGGCGTCCGAGGGTCCTCCGGGGCGCTCGGGCGAATGATCTGCGGTCACGTGACCAGCGTAGTCTGCCTGCGTGGCCTCAGATCTCCCCCCTGCGCACCCCGCTGACCCGGCGCCGATCGCGCTCCGACGCCTCGATCCCGACCTACCGCTGCCGACCAGGGCGCACCCAGGGGATGCGGGGGTCGATCTCTATTCGACGATCGATCTCGAACTGCCCGCCGGACGCCGTCAACTCGTCGGGACCGGGATCGCCGTGGCGTTGCCGATCGGCACCGTGGGGCTGATCCACCCGAGGTCGGGACTGGCCGCCCGGGCCGGCCTGTCGGTCGTGAACACCCCCGGCACCATCGACGCGGGCTATCGCGGGGAGATCAAGGTCTGTCTGATCAACCACGATCCGGAGCAGACGATCTCCATCTCGCGTGGCGACCGCATAGCCCAGCTGATCGTGCAGCGCGTCGAGCTGCCCGACTTCGTCGAGGTCGACGAACTCGACGACACCGCACGCGGCGACGGCGGGTACGGATCGAGCGGGGGATCGGCGATTCTCGCCTGACCTCTTCGGTGAACCGTCGGCCGGGGCTCTCCCCGGCGGGAGTCGATTAGTGTTTCCCGTGTGTCCGGCGGATCGTTGTCGCCGGCGGTGACGAACGAGGAGTGACGCGATGGCACAGGACGGATCAGAGGAGCTGCGGGTCGGTCAGGCGCGCGGTCCCTATGACATCGACGCACTGGCGACCCGGCCGCAAGAGCTCGAGAACTCCCATCTGGACCTCGGATCGGTGCTGGTCCCGGTGGTCGAGGGTGGCCAGGTCACCGTCGAGATGTCCGAGGCCCACCAGCCGCAGAACGTGTACCTGGTGACCCCCATCGGCCGGATCTCGGTGAGCGCCTTCGCCGCACCCAAGTCCCCCGGGATGTGGCGTGAGGTGGTCCGTGAGCTGGCCGGTTCCCTCCGCGACGACGGCGCGGCCACGAGTGTCGAAGACGGGCACTGGGGGCGGGAGGTGGTCGCCGAGACGGACGGTGCGACCCACCGGTTCATCGGGGTCGACGGCCCGCGCTGGCTCGTCCGGTGCGTGGGCAGCGGACCCACCGAGCATGCGGACGACCTCGCACGGTTGAGCCGCGCCGTACTGGCCGAGACGGTCGTCCGACGCGGGTCCGAGCCGTTCCCCCCGCGGGATCCGCTGCCCGTCGTGTTGCCGCCGGTGCTCGCCGAGCAGGTCGCGGCCGCCCAGCAGCAGATGTTCGCGGGCCCCCCGGCCGGACAAGAGTCCCCGAACCCCACCGCACAGGACGCGGGCCCGGGTGACGCGATCGACGATTCGGTACCCGTTGCCGGGGGCGCGCTCGATCAGGTCGCCCACGCCACCGTCTACGGGGAGAACGCCTACCGCGACGAGCCGGAGGCGGTCGCCGCCCCGGATGCGGAGTCCGCGGCTCCGGTGGCTCCCACCGATCCCGAGATCGACGAGGAGCCGTTGCCGCCGTCGTCGGGTTCGGCGATGCAGCGCTTCCGCCGCCGCCGCTGAAGCTCCGGCCACACCGGGCTCCGATCACCCCGGCGGGTCGGTGAGTTCGACAAGCCCGGCCCGGAGCTCGTCTCCCAGCACACCCGGATCGTGGCCCCAGTCGTCGAGCGTGATCTCGACGAGGGTCGATTGCGGTGCGGCAGCATGCCATTCGCGGGCGACGGCGATGGGGTGGACCGGATCGTCGGCGGCCGCGACGATGGCCAGCGGCACCGTGAGCCCGGCAATCTCGGCCGGCGTCGGCGCCCGATGACGAGCCGCCTCGCGCAACATGCGGGCGAGGCCCGGGTGCAGACCCCGCCACGACCGGGTCAGTTCCGCGGCCAGCCAGGCCGGGCTGCTGCTCGCCATCGCCGCGATGGTCGCCTCGAGTCCGTCACGTTCGAGCGCATCGGCGGTGGCGCCGGCACTCGCGGCCGCGGGTGCCGAGTGGGCGTCACCGCTCCATGCCGGCAGCGCGGCGAGCACCCCGGCGCAGCGTCGGCCGGTGTCGCGCAGGGCCCACTCGAGCGCGATCGCGGCCCCGATCGACACCCCGCCCACGAGGATCGAGCGGTGCGCTCCGGCGGCCCGCTCCAGCCCGCGGAGGTGGCCGTCGATCAACGGCGTCGTCGGGTCCAGCGCGATGAGCTCTACCTCCAGGTCAGCTGCGGCGCGCTGAAAGGAACGCGTGACGTGATCGGCGTCGGAGCCCGTTCCGGGGATGCCGACGAGAGCCGTCGGGCGAGGGCGGTGCGGACCGTCGGTGCCAGGCATCAGGGCATCATCCCCTAGTGGTATGTCTCGGAAATAGGTGGCCGGTATCCGGTGGGGCGCCGGGGACCATTCGCTTGTTTCCGAGACACACCACTAGGGTGTCCCGAGGCCCCCGCGCAGACCTGGACAGCGGGGGTCCGACGACCACGGAATGGCCCCGCGGTCGCCGACGTTGTCACTGGCCGAGGCCGAGGTCTACGCTGGCGGGCAGGTCACCGATCACTCGTTCGGCGACCCACGGACACCGCTCTGTACAGCCCTGCGGTGCCGGCCGAAATCCATTGGGAGGGTCGAGATGCCCACTGCCGGCTATCTCAAACGACTGACCCGTCGGCTGACCGAAGATCTCGGTGACGCCGACGCAGAGAAGATCGCCGAGGAATCCAAGGCGACAGGCGCTCAGCGCGCATCCGAGTGCTGCCGCGGTGACGAGGTCACCATGCACGGCGAACTGCGTGCCGTCGAGACCTGTTCGCGCTCGGCCAAGGCGGGGGTGAAGGCCGAGTTCTTCGACGGATCCGACATCGTGATGCTGAAGTGGCTGGGCCGTAACCGCATCACCGGCATCGAGCCCGGCCGCAAGGTCACCGTCCGGGGCCGGCTCGCCGAGCAGGACGGCCACAAGGTGATCTACAACCCTTATTACGAGTTGCACGGCGTCGACGAGTGACCGGTCCGCTCCCCGAGCATCCGGCCTCGAGACAGGCGGACGCCGAACCGTCGGCACCCGGACCGTCAGCACCCGAGCGGACGGCGCCCACGGTCCTCGAACAGATCGGTGGCGTCTCCGGCCTGGTCTATTCGACGGTGCCCGTCGTGGTGTTCGTCCCCGTCAACTCCTTCTTCGACCTCCGGACCGCCATCTACGCGGCGCTCGGCGTGGCGGCGCTGCTCTTCGTCGTACGGCTCGTGCGCCGCGAACCCCTGACCCCCGCGATCTCGGGTCTGCTCGGCGTCGCCATCTGCGTCTTCATCGCCGACCGGGTGGGGGACGCCAAGGGCTACTTCCTCTTCGGGATCTGGAGCACCCTCGTCTATGCGATCGTGTTCGCCGTCTCGATCCTGGTTCGGTGGCCCCTCATCGGGGTGGCCTGGCATCTGATCAACGGCGAGGGTTCCGGCTGGCGCAAGCAGCGTTCCATCCTCCGCGCCTACGACATCGCCACCGCACTGTGGGCGGTGCTCTTCGCGGCGCGCTACCTCACGCAGTCGGAACTGTACGACGACGGGGCCACCGGGTGGCTGGCGTTCGCGCGCATCGCGATGGGGTGGCCGCTGACCGCGCTCGTGGTGCTCGCGACGATCCTCCTGGTCCGCCGGGCGCAGCGAGCCGAGGCGGCGCGCGCCGGCACCCCGCCGGACGCGGACGTCACCGCGCGATCTGCATAGCCTCGTAGAGGGCGGGCTCGGCCTCGGTGGGCGCGATGAAGACCAGTTCGTCGCCGCCCTCGATGGGGTCGTCGCGCTGCGGGACGATGACGCGGCCGCCGCGCAGGATCGCGACGAGCGCGGCGTCGCGCGGCAGCTCCAGCTTCCGGACGGGCTTGCCGGCGAGGGGAGTGTTCGACGGCAGGGTGAGTTCGACGAGGTTTGCCTGCCCCTGACGGAACGTCATCAACCGGACCAGATCGCCGACGGACACCGCCTCCTCGACCAGGGAGGCGAGCAGGCGCGGGGTCGAGACTGCGACGTCGACCCCCCAGTCCTCGCCGAACAGCCACTCGTTACGCGGGTCGTTGACGCGGGCGACGACCCGATTGACGGCGAACTCGGTCTTCGCGAGCAGGCTCACGACGAGGTTGGCCTTGTCGTCGCCGGTCGCGGCGATCATGACGTCGTAGGTCTGTAGTTGCGCCTCTTCGAGATTGGCGAGTTCACACGCGTCGGCGAGCACCCACCCCGCGCCGACGACGGAGTCGGTGTCGATGTGGCCGGCGTTGCGCTCGAAAAGCGTGACCTCGTGGGCGTTCACCAGCAGTTCGCGGGCGATCGAGCGCCCGACCGCGCCGGCTCCGGCGATGGCGACCTTCACTTCGGGACTCCTTCGGCCCGGGTCATCCGGACTCGTTCTGGGTGAACGGCCGCGCGGCGACGCCACGGGCGTTCTTGAGGTTGTCGAGCATGACCGCTCCGTAGACCACATCATCTTGTTGCAGAACGGTTCTCGCCTCGGGGAGAACCGGACGTCCGACACGGCTGAGGAAGGCCACCCGCGCGCCGGTCTGCTCCTGGAACTTGCCGACCGAGATCCCGATCCACGAGTCGTCGACGTCGATCTGGGCGATCGCCAGCGAACCCGACGGGTCACGCCACTCCATCGTCGTCGTCTCGCCGAGCGCCGAGACGAATCGCTCGGTCGTCCAGGGGACGGTCGCCACCGTCGGAATCCCGAGCCGCTCGTACACCTCGGCGCGCTTGGCGTCGTAGATCCGGGCGACGACGCGCTCGACGTCGAAGGTCTCGCGGGCCACCCGCGCCGAGATGATGTTCGAGTTGTCCCCGGAGGACACCGCGGCGAACGCGTCGGCGTGCTCGATGCCCGCCTTGACGAGGATCTCGCGGTCGAACCCGACCCCGGTGATCGTGCGGCCCGCGAAGTCGGGACTCAGCCGCACGAACGCGCTCTGATCCCGATCGATGATCGCGACGTCGTGTCCGCGCTTCTGCATCGACATCGCGAGCGCGGATCCGACCCGCCCGCAACCCATGATGACCACCTGCACGGCATTCCTCTCCACACGCGGCTCGTCTGCCGCGAGTCGAACCTACCCGCCTCGGCGCCAACGCTCTAGGGTTGCCTGGTGTCCACCGTCTCCAAGGTGTCCGTCGCGACGAAACGCCTCCTGCTCGGCAGGCCTTTCCGCAGCGACACGCTCGGTCACACGCTGCTGCCCAAGCGGATAGCCCTGCCGGTGTTCGCCTCCGACGCGATGAGCTCGGTGGCGTACGCGCCGCAGGAGATCTTCCTGGTCCTGTCCGTCGCCGGCATCAGCGCGCTGGCGTTCACGCCCTGGGTGGCGATCGCCGTCGCCGTCGTCATGGCCGTGGTCGTCGCGAGCTACCGCCAGAACGTGCACGCATACCCCTCGGGTGGCGGCGACTACGAGGTCGCGACCGTCAATCTCGGTCCCAACGCGGGCCTGACCGTCGGCAGCGCCCTGCTGGTGGACTACGTACTCACGGTGGCGGTGTCGGTCACGTCGGCGGCGGAGAACATCGGTTCGGCGATCCCGTTCGTCGAAGAGCACAAGGTGTGGTTCTGCGTCGGCGCGATCATGCTGCTCGCCGCGGTCAACCTGCGTGGCATCAAGGAGTCCGGGGCCGTGCTCGCGATCCCGACCTACGGGTTCATCATCGGTGTCCTGGGCATGCTCATCTGGGGGTTCACCGAGATCTACGTGCTCGGTCAGGACATCCATTCCGAGACCGCCGACTTCGGCATCGTGCCCGAACAGGACAACCTCACCGGGCTGGCGCTGATCTTCCTCGTCGCGCGGTCGTTCTCCTCGGGCTGTGCGGCGCTCACCGGGGTGGAGGCCATCAGCAACGGGGTGCCGGCCTTCCGTAAACCGAAGTCGCGCAACGCCGCGACGACGCTGCTGCTGCTGGGCGCGTTCTCCATCACCCTGCTGATGGGCATCGTGCTGCTGGCGGAGAAGATCGGCGCGAAGTACGTGATGAACCCGGAGCAGGACCTCATCGGGGCGCCGGAGGGTTACCAGCAGAAGGCCATGATCGCCCAGCTGGCCCATGCCGTCTTCGACTCCTTCCCGCCGGCCTTCTTCTTCGTCGCCACCGTCACCGCGCTGATCCTGCTGCTGGCCGCGAACACCGCCTTCAACGGTTTCCCGGTCCTGGGGTCGGTACTCGCGCAGGATCGCTACCTGCCGCGCCAGTTGCACACCCGAGGCGACCGCCTGGCGTTCAGCAACGGCATCCTGTTCCTCGCGATCGCCGCGATCATCTTCGTCGTCGCGTTCGGCGCGCAGGTGACGTCCCTGATCCAGCTCTACATCGTGGGCGTGTTCGTGTCGTTCACCCTGAGCCAGACCGGCATGGTGCGGCACTGGACCCGCCTGCTGCGTACCGAGACCGACCCGAGCGCGCGGCGTCGGATGATGCAGTCCCGGGTGGTCAACACGGTCGGCCTGGTGATGACCGCGACGGTCCTCGTCGTCGTCCTGATCACCAAGTTCACCGAGGGTGCCTACATCGCCGTGATCGCGATGGTCTCGCTGTTCGTGATCATGAAGCTCATCCATCACCACTACGCGTCGGTGCAGCGCGAACTCGACCGCGCCGAGGACGACGACGAGGCCGTCCTGCCCAGCCGCACACATTCGATCGTGCTCGTGTCCAGCCTGCACATGGCGTCCAAGCGGGCCCTGCGGTATGCGCGGGCCACCCGTCCGGACGTGCTGGAGGCGATCACGGTCAACGTCGACGACCGCGACACCCGCAAGCTCGTCTCGGAGTGGGAGGCCAGCGACATCACCGTCCCGCTGAAGGTCATCGCCTCGCCCTATCGCGAGATCACCCGGCCCGTCATCGAATACGTGCGCCGGGTGCGGCGTGAGTCGCCGCGCGACGTCGTGACCGTGTTCATCCCGGAGTATGTCGTCGGGCACTGGTGGGAGCAGATCCTGCACAACCAGTCGGCGCTGCGCCTCAAAGGCCGGCTGCTGTTCGAGCCCGGCGTGATGGTGACCTCGGTGCCGTGGCAGCTCACCTCGTCGGACCGGCGCAAGGAAGACCGCGCGTACTGGGCGCCGGGGGAGACCCGCCGTGCGCTCGGCGAACCCGAACGGCGACCGTGAGCGGCCCGGCAACACCGCGACGGGTCGAGGTGACCGTCGACCGTCCGGCCAACGGCGGTGAGTCCGTGGGCCGCGCCGACGGCCGCGTCGTGTTCGTCCGCGGGGCGATCCCCGGCGAACGGGTGGTCGCCGACATCACCGACGACCGGCACGACTCGTACTGGCGGGCCGAGGCGGCGGAGGTGCTCGACGCCTCGCCGCATCGGGTGGAGCCGCGGTGTCCGGCGGCCGCGGCCGGGGCCGGGTGCTGTGATCTCGCGCACGTGGCACCCGATCACGCGCGGGACCTGAAACAGGCTGTGCTGCTCGACGTCCTGGATCGCGTGGGCCGTCTACCGGGCGAGATCGTCGCCGGCACCGAGCTGGCGACCGACGGCGTCCGGCGTCTCGGGGACGCCGACACGGGGTGGCGAATCCGGACCCGCCTGGCCGTGGACGGCCGGGGGCGCCCGGGGCAGTCGGCGTTCCGCGGCCGCGGCGTCGTCACCGAGGCCTGTGTCCAGCCTGCCCCGGGAATGCTCGACGGACTCGCCGACCGCGGTTTCACCCCGCACTCCGAACTCGCCGTCGTGCTCGACGCCGACGGCGCGCGCCACGTCACCGAACTCGCGCCCGTGGCGGAGCCGCGGCGGGGCCGCGCCGACAGCCGGCGCCGGGCGCAGCAGAACCGCGCCCGGCACGCACGGCCCCGTGCCCAGCGGGTCGTCGAAGGTGGGGCGACGGCCGTCCAGCGGGTCGGCGGGCGGTCGTGGGACATTCCCGTCGCGGGATTCTGGCAGGCGCACCGCGACGCGCCGCGGACCTATGCGGAGACCGTCGTCGACTTCGTCGGTGCGCATCTCGGAAGACCGACGCGGGTGGCGTGGGATCTGTACGGCGGGGCAGGGGTGTTCGCAGGTGCACTGCTCGACGGCCCGGCCGGTGCGCCGGACACGGTGCACATCGTCGATTCGGATCCGGCCGCACTCGACGCCGCCGAACAGGCCTTCGCCGGCGACGGCGATCGGGTACACACCCACCGCGGGGAGGTCGCGGCCCGGATCGCGGACCTCACCGCGCGGCCGGACGTCGTCGTCCTCGATCCCCCGCGTACCGGAGCCGGAGAACGGGTAATCGGGGCGATCGCCGACGCCCGGCCCGGCATCGTGGTCCACGTGGGCTGTGACGCCGCCCGATTCGCACGTGATCTCGGATACTTCGCCGCGCGGGGATTCCGTGTCGTCGACATACGCGGTTTCGACGCTTTCCCGCTGACGCACCACGTGGAGGCGGTGGCCTGCCTCGTTCCGGCCGCCGACGGGTGAGCGGGGCGCGCTCGCGAGGTCCGGGATCCCGACGTGTCGGCCATCCGTCGATCGGGCTCGCGACGAATGCTTCCGTAGACTGACCAGACATGTGCCGGACGCTCTCCGGCTCGACAGCCGACCTGGCGTCACGCCGGTGATGGAGGAAACGATGGGTGTGCTCGACCGGATCAGCTCGCCGGCCGATCTCCGGCCGCTGTCGGACGAGGAGATGAAGGTTCTCTCGGCCGAGATCCGGACGTTCCTGATCGAGAAGGTCGCCGCCACGGGCGGACATCTCGGACCGAACCTCGGAGTCGTCGAGTTGACCCTCGGAATCCACCGCGTCTTCGACTCGCCGTCGGATCCGATCCTGTTCGACACCGGCCACCAGTCCTACGTCCACAAGATCGTCACCGGACGCAAAGACGGCTTCGATCAGCTGCGCCAACGCGGCGGGCTCACCGGATATCAGGAGCGCGCGGAGTCCGAACACGACTGGGTGGAGTCCTCGCACGCGTCGGCGGCGCTGTCGTATGCGGACGGGCTCGCGAAGTCCTTCGAACTGACCGGTCAGCCGGATCGCACGGTGGTCGCGGTGGTCGGCGACGGCGCCCTGACCGGCGGCATGTGCTGGGAGGCGATCAACAACATCGCCGCCTGCAACCGCCGGGTCGTCATCGTCGTCAACGACAACGGTCGGTCCTATGCGCCGACGATCGGCGGACTCGCAAGTCACCTGTCGGGGCTGCGCCTGCAGCCCGGGTACGAGAAGTTCCTCGACGAGGGTCGCCGCGTCGTCAAGCAGGTGCCGGTCGTCGGGGAGCCGGCATACGCCGTCCTGCACGGGATGAAGAGCGGGCTCAAGGACCTCCTGGCCCCGCAGGCGATGTTCACCGACCTCGGACTGAAGTACGTCGGGCCCGTCGACGGTCACGACATCGACGCGGTCGAGTCGGCGCTGCGGCAGGCCCGCGACTTCGGCGGCCCTGTGATCGTGCACACCGTGACCCGCAAGGGCATGGGCTACGCCCACGCCGAGAACCACGTCGCCGACCTCATGCATGCGACCGGCATCATCGACCCGGTCACCGGCCGGCCCACGAGCGTCTCACCCCAGGACTGGACCGCCGTGTTCTCCGCCGCACTGCTCGACGCCGGCGCCAACCGTCCCGACGTCGTCGCGATCACCGCGGCGATGCCCGGGCCGACGGGACTCACCCCCTTCGGCGAGCGCTACCCGGACCGCATGTTCGACGTCGGCATCGCCGAACAGCATGCGATGACCTCGGCGGCCGGTCTCGCGCTCGGCGGACTGCATCCGGTCGTCGCCATCTACTCGACGTTCCTCAATCGCGCATTCGATCAGCTGCTGATGGACGTCGCGCTGCTGAAGCAGCCGGTGACGCTCGTCCTCGACCGTTCCGGCATCACCGGACCCGACGGCCCCAGCCACCACGGCATGTGGGATCTCTCGCTGATGGCGATGGTGCCCG
This sequence comes from Gordonia sp. SCSIO 19800, assembly GCF_018132775.1. Classification (NCBI taxonomy): domain Bacteria; kingdom Bacillati; phylum Actinomycetota; class Actinomycetes; order Mycobacteriales; family Gordoniaceae; genus Gordonia; species Gordonia sp. SCSIO 19800. The sequence goes on from NZ_JAGRQM010000005.1 coordinate 331,965, forward strand.
GCCTGCGGGTCGCCGCACCCCGTGACGCCGTCCGACTGCGCGAGGAGTTCGACGAGGCTCTCGGCGTCGCCGACGGCCCCACAGCCCTCCGATTCTCCAAAGGTGCTGTCCCCGAAGACATCCGGGCGGTCGAGCGGCTCGACGACGGTGTCGACGTGCTGCACCGGACGGACCGGGACCTCGGTCCGGCGGGCGGCGATGTGCTCATCGTCGCGGTCGGTGCCTTCTGCGGGCTGGCCGTCGACACCGCCGAACGCCTGGCCCGTCAGGGAATCGATGCGACGGTCGTGGATCCGCGCTGGGTACTGCCGGTGCCCACCTCGGTGGTCGAGGTCGCGCGCCGCCACCGGCTCGTCGTCACGCTCGAGGACGGGTGCACCAGCGGCGGCGTCGGGTCCGCGGTCGCCGCCGCGCTGTCGGCGGCGGAGGTGCTCGTCCCGGTCCAGATCAAGGGCATCCCGCAGGAGTTCATCGCACACGCCTCGCGCAACGAGATCCTCGCCGATATCGGGTTGACCGCGCAGGACCTCGCCCGGTCGATCACCGCGACGGTCTCGGGCATGCAGGCCGGTCCCGGCCTGGACCGGGCGATCGAGAACACGCCCGATCCGGCGGAGAGCCGCGCCGAGGACTGACGTCCCGTTTGACCGATGCCGCCGCTGGGCATTTTCTCCGTGTGAACGACGAGTACGGTTCCGCGGGCGGGGATTTCCGGGGCATTCCGGCGCCGACCCTCGGGGTCGAGGAGGAGTTCGTCCTCGTCGACCGGGAGACCGGACGGCCGGTCGGGAGCAACCGCGAGGTGGCGACCGCGGCATCCGCGCGCGGCCTCGATCTCGAGTTGGAACTCACCTCGTCGCAGGTGGAGATCGCCACGCCGACCGCGGCGACGAGTCAGGAGATCGGCGACCACCTGCACCGGCTGCGGGGCATCCTGGCGGCGGCGGCCGATGACATAGGCGTGGACGTGGTCGCCTGCGGGGTGCCGCCACGCGTGCCCGAGTCGTTTCCGGTGACCGACACCGGCCGCTACCGGGCGATCGCCGCGCGGTACGGCATGCTGGCCCACGAACAGGGCATCAGTGGCTGTCACGTCCACGTGGGTGTCCCGGACACCGACACCGCCGTCGCGGTGTGCAATTGCCTGCGCCCGTGGCTACCGATACTGCTTGCGCTGTCGGCGAACTCGGCGATCTATCGCGACGCCGACTCCGGCCACGCCAGTTGGCGCTCGGTGCTCTGGTCGCGATGGCCCGCGGCGGGACCGCCACCGCACCTGCGCTCGGCCGAACACTTCGCCGAGACGGTCGAAGTCCTCGTGGCCACGGGCACGATCCTGGACCCGCACATGCTGTACTGGGACGCTCGGCCGTCGGATCACCTGCCCACGGTCGAGGTGCGGGTCGGGGACGTGCAGATGCGGGTGGAGGAGACGCGGACCTTCGCCACCCTCGTCCGTGCGGCGGTGATGACCGCCCTCGACGACCTGCGCGCGGAGGACCGGCGGTTCCCGGCCGCGGACCTCGATCCGGCGCTGCTGTCGGCCGCGTACTGGATCGCCGCCCACGACGGCGTCGACGGGCGTGCGCTCGACCCGACGACCGGCGCGTTGGTGCCGGTCTGGACGCGGGTCGAGCAGTTCCTCACCGTGCTCGCGCCGGCGCTGGACCGACTCGGTGAGCGGGACGGCGTCATGCAGGCGCTGGACCGGCTGCGTCTGGATGGCAACGGGGCCTCTCGCCAGCGGCGCCTCTTCGAGGAGTCCGGATCAGCTCTCGCCGTAGTCCGGGCCGCGACACTGCACCCGCCTGGCTGACGACGGACGCCTGCCCTTCGTGGGGCTCGTCGCTAGGCGCTCCTCGCACCTCAGTACCAGCGGCCTGACGGCCGTCCTGGACTACGAAAGAAACCTGTGTGCTCGCGGCGAGCCTTACTACTGCTCCCTGAGGAGGCCGGAGCTTGCGGAGGCCGTCACGAAGGGTCCTGGTGAGATGCGTCGCGAACCCTTCGTGGCAGTGAGAATGGGTGTGGTGATTGTCGGGGGTGAGGTTTGACCTGCTTCGTGGCTGACCGTGGTGTCATGGACGAGATCTGTCGACCTCATTCCGCCGGTGATCGCCGCCGCAAA
>NZ_JAGRQM010000050.1:0-2071 GCF_018132775.1 Gordonia sp. SCSIO 19800
CCGCTCAGCAACCACCGACCCCACCGAACGACCCGACCACCCCAACCCCACCTCCACACCACGCGACCAACCCTCGATGGCGGCGCGCTCGGTGGCATCGACGAGGTCGATGTCGCCGACGATCACGTCGGGATCGGCGAGGCCCGCGTCGAGGACGTCGACGATCCGCGCACCGATGCGTCGCACCGTGGGTTCGTCGAAGAGGTCGGTGGCGTACACGATCCGGCCGGCCAGCCCGGCGAGGGCACCGGCGTCGTCCCGATCGGCGGACATCCCGATCATGAGGTCGAACCGGGCAGCGGGCGCACCGGCCTCGACGGGCGTGATCGTCAGCCCCGGCGCGGACAACTCCCCCACGGAGGTCTGTTCGAGGGTCAACAGCACCTGGGTCAGCGGCGCGAACGCCTCGCTGCGCGCCGGGGCGAGGGCATCGACGAGGTACTCGAAGGGCACGTCGGCAGCGGCGAACGCATCGAGGTCGGTGTCGCGCACCAACCGGATCAGTTCCTCGAAGGTGGCCGAGGCGTCAACCTCCGTGCGTAGGACCAGAGTGTTGACGAACATTCCGATCAGGTCGTCGAGTTCGGCACGCCCACGGCCGGCCACCGGTGAACCGACCGCGATGTCCGACGTCCCCGACAACCGGGACAGGACCACCGCGACCGACGCGTGCACGACCATGAACACGGTCACGCCGTGGGCGCGGGCGAACGACTCGATGCGGGGTGCGAGATCCTCGGGCAGGTCGAGGTCCACCACCGCCCCGCGGAGGGACGCCACCGGCGGACGAGGTCGGTCGGTGGGCAACTCGAGGACCTCGGGCAGGCCGGCGAGGTGATCGCGCCACCAGCGCGACTGCCTGCCGAGTTCGGAGCCCGGGTCGTCGATCGAGCCCAGGGCGCGTTCCTGCCAGAGCGCGACGTCCGCGTAGTGCACCGGGAGCGGAGGACGGACAGGCGCGCGACCCTCGACGCGGGACCGGTACGCGTGCAGGAGATCGTCGACCAGGGGCGCCAGTGACTCGCCGTCGGCGGCGATGTGGTGCAGCACGACGACCAGCACGTGGTCGTGTGCACCGCGGTCGTCGGCACCGTGGTCGTCGGCACCGTGGTCGTCGGGATCGGATCCGAGGATGCCCGCACGGATCGGGAGGTCGCGGGTGACGTCGAACGGTTCTGCGGACAGCGTCTCCACCCCGGCGGTCCGCCACCACTGATCGACGGTGACGTCGTCAGCCGTTGCGATGTCCTGCCACGGTCGGCCATCCGGGCCCTGTGGGTAACGCGTCCTCAGCACCTCGTGCCGGTCGATCACATCGGCGAGTGCCGCGCGCAAGGCGACGACGTCGAGACGACCACGCGCCCGTAGGGCGAACGGGATGTTGTAGGCCGGTGACCCCGGATCGAACTGGTTGATGAACCACATGCGTTGCTGCGCCGGTGACAACGGGAGGCGGGCAGGACGCGGGATCGAACCGAGGTCTGCTGTCTCGGTGGGTGAACCGCTGTCGGTGCGACGGGTCGCGTCGACGAGAGCGGCCATCGCGCGCACGCTCGGTGCATCGAAGAGTTCACGAACGCCGAACGGCACACCGAACGCGTGGGCGACCCGCGCCGCCACCCGAGTGGCCGACAGTGAATGCCCGCCGATCTCGAAGAAGCTGTCGGTCACCGAGATCGCCGTGGCGTCCCCACCACGACCGAGCACCTCGGCGACCATCGCGACGATCGCGTGTTCGGTGTCGGTGTCCGGTTCCACCCGTCGAGTGGAGAAGAGATCCGGCGCGGGCAGGGCTTTTCGGTCGACCTTGCCCGCGGTGTTCAGCGGCAACGCGTCGAGCACCATGACGGTGTCGGGAACCATGTACGCCGCGAGCCTGCGGGCGGCATGGTCTCGTAGCCGCGACACCGCCGACTCGTCGGGTCCGGTGACGTACGCGACCAACCGGTCGTCGTGCACCACCGCGACTGCCGAGACCACGTCGTCGGCGCTCGCGAGGACGGTTTCGATCTCCCCCAACTCGATCCGCTGCCCCCGCAACTTCACCTGAAAATCAACACGACCCACATAC
>NZ_JAGRQM010000051.1:0-1454 GCF_018132775.1 Gordonia sp. SCSIO 19800
TGAGGTGGTGTCGGGTGTGGGGGAGGTGCCGGGTGGTGCGGGTGTGTACACGTTGTTCACGTCTGGGTCGACGGGTCTGAGGTTCCCCTGAAAAAGTGGACACGGTTAGCTTGTTTGCTGACTTGTGTGTGATCTGATTTCGAAGTCGATAGGTGAGACCATCCCTAGCGAGCTATGCCTTCTGTCATGGTTGTAGAATCGGATGTAATTGTCAAGTCCGGCAGCAAGATTCGCGTAGCTGCCGTACGCGTGGCGCTTGTAGCTCTCGTGTTTGACCGTTGACCACAACGACTCGGCGCCGGCGTTGTCCCAGCAGATGCCGGTCGCGCCCATCGAGCGTTGCAAACCATGTCGACGGCACGCTGAAGCCATGTCGTAGCTGGTGTACTGACCGCCTCGGTCGCTGTGCAGAATGGTGCCGGCCACCGAACCGCCACGAGTGAGCACTGCAGCATCCACCGCGTCCTCGACGAGCTCGGTGCGCATGTGATCTGCCAGCGACCAGCCCAGCACTCGACGCGAGTGCTCGTCTCGGATCGCGCACAGGTAGGCGTCCCCTTCGCCGCAGGTCAGATAGGTGATATCGGAGGTCCAGACCAGGTTGATGCCGCCGCGATCGAAATCGCGGCCGACCCGGTCCGGCGGGAACGACGCGGCCGGATCGACCTGGGTGGTCCTGACCTTGAACGTGCGCGGACTGATGCCCTCGATGCCCATCTCGGCCATGATCTTGGCGACGGTGTTCTCCGAGACCGCCACCCCCTCAGCGTGCAGATCGGCGGTAATGCGCGGTGAACCGTAGATGCGTCGCGAGGCCTGCCAGTGCGCCAGAATCTTCACTTCCAGATCCCGGCGCCGCTGCTGTCGGGGCGTCAACTCGACACGATGTTGCCGATCTGCCCACGCGTAGAATCCGGACCGCGACACACCCAGGAGAGCAACAAGTTTCGTCACGTCGTGGTTGGCGCACTCCGCGGCGATGAGTTCGAAACGACTCACCGATGATGCTGCGCCGCAAAGTACGCCGATACTTTTTTCAGGAATGCGATATCACGGTCCTTCTCGGCGAGTTCGGCACGCAGCCTGGTCAGTTCTGAGCGTTCACTCGCCGACAGATCTTGGTCGGGCGGCACCTTGCGAACATCATCGGCGACGCCGTCTCGAAGCCGCTCAGCCCGAACCCATTTGCCCAGCAGATTCTCATGCACATTGAGTTCCCGAGCCACCTCGGTGATCGGCCGACCACCATCAATCACCCGACGAGCAGCCTGAGCCTTGTACTCCGGCGTAAACGACCGCCTCCTGGACATGTCGACATCCTTCCAGCAGGACCCCTGGCCCCACTATCTCGGTGTCCACTCAAACTGGGGAGGCTCAGTCGGCCGAAGGGTGTGACGGTGTCGCAGGCTGCGGTGGTGAATCGGTTGGGGTGGATGCAGTCGTTGTTCGGGTTG
>NZ_JAGRQM010000052.1:0-1432 GCF_018132775.1 Gordonia sp. SCSIO 19800
TTCGGCGGGAGTTTTCCATCCAAGGACTTTTCTAGGACGGTTGTTGAGGGTGTAGGCGATGGCCTCGAGGTCCTCAGCTGACCACCGCGACAGATCAGTTCCCTTAGGAAAATATTGGCGCAGAACACCATTGGTGTTCTCGTTGGATGGTCGCTGCCACGGTGAGTGCGGATCGGCGAAGAACACCTGCGTTCCGGTGTCCATCGCGAACTGGGCGTGAGCGGACAGTTCCTTGCCGCGATCCCACGTCAACGTTTTGCGCAACTGCTGCGGCAGCGCGGCGATCGACGCTGTCAGTCCTGCATTCATCGCGATGGCACCGTAGCCACCGAGTGCGGGCCCGTTCTTCACAGGCGGCTGCTCACCCCAGCCCTGCTGGCGTGGCAGATGCACCAGAAGTGTTGCACGACTACGACGTTCAACGATCGTGCCGATCGCCGATCTCCCAGTTCCGATAATCAGATCACCCTCCCAGTGCCCGGGGACGGCACGGTCCTCGGCCTCGGCAGGGCGCTGACTGAACACGACATCGGAGGTGACGTGACCCTGCGGCTTGTTGCGCGAGCGGGCCCGCGGCTCCCTCAGTGCACGTCCGGTGCGCAGGCACGCGACCAGCTCACGTTTGAGCGCGCCGCGGCCCTCGATGAACAGGGACTGGTAGATCGCCTCGTGACTGATACGCATGGATTCATCATCGGGGAAGTCGACCTTCAAACGCTGGGAGATCTGCTCTGGACTCCACGCCAGCGACCACCGCCGGTTGGCCCGGTGCGGTTTGTTAAGCCCCTTCCATGGCGGTGGCGTGGGGCCCGCAGCGATCGTGCCATCGGGACGGCGGACAACGCCGGCCAGGCGGTCCTGTACGTACTCCCGCAACTCGACGTGGGCCACGAGCTTCGCTGTTTTCGGGCGCTTGGCGGCCTGCTGGGCTTTCCACTGCGCCACCAACGCCCGATACTCGAGCTTCCCGCTCCTGGTTGCGGCGTTGCGCCGTAGCTCACGCGAGATCGTGGCCGGACTCCGCCCGATCCACCGTGCGATCTCACGCACCCCACGATCCTGGGCGCGTAGCAGCGCGATCTCTTCCCGTTCGGCGAAGGATAGATAGCGGCCCGAAGGCTCATCCAGACTCAGCGGCCTCATGCCGCCAGCGTGGCGGAACCAGCGTGTACCCACCGGCACCGACACACCGACAGCGATCGATGCCTGTGCCGTGCTCACCCCCGTCGCGACCACCCGCCAAAACTCACGTTGCACCTGCCGCGACGGCTCCGGCCGCCCCGGCGATCGCATCGCCGGCCGAAGTGCACGATCAGCACGCCACTGCCGACGAACACCTACCGCCACATCGCTGGTCCTCCGACTCCAGTCCGCCGTAGCCACCGCAAACACCTCCATGATCATGGTGTTGCGACGACCAGTTGAATCCGCC
>NZ_JAGRQM010000053.1:0-1346 GCF_018132775.1 Gordonia sp. SCSIO 19800
CGAGAGGGTCCTATAGCTTGTCAAGTGCTCCGAGGTCAGTGGTGAGGTCGCGGAACACTTCGCGGGCGATGTAGCGCTTGAGGCAGCGGAGGATGTCTTTCTTCGTTTTGTGTTCGGCGGAACGTCGCTCGACGTAGGCGCGGGTGGGGGCGTGGGATTTCATGCGTCCGACCGCGATCATGTGCAGAGCGCTGTTGGCTTGCCGGTCCCCGCCCCGGTTGAGTCGGTGACGGCTGGTTTTGCCTGAGGATGCCGGTAACGGGGCGGCGCCGACGAGTTTGGCGAACCGTGCCTCGGTGCCCATCCGCTCGACGTTGTCACCGGCGGTGATCACCAGGCGGGCGGCGGTGATCGGCCCGATCTGCGGGCGCGAGAGCAGGGTGGGTACCAGCTTGCTCAGCAGTCGTGTGAGTTCGCGGGCCAAAGACCGGGCTTGTTGTTGGGCGAGTCGGTGTCGGTCGAGCAGCGACCGCGCAGCGCGCACGAACGCCGCGGCCGGCCCGGACAGATCAGCTTTCTCGGCTGGTACCGGCAAGTCTTTGATGAATGCTGCCCGCTTGGCGATGGTGCGGGCCTGGCGCGCTTGATCGGCGTACTCGGCTGGTGCGGTGGTACACAGGTCACGGATCTGGTTACCGATGCGGGTGGCTTCCTCGACGGCCGAAGCCCTTGCCACGGTGAGCATCCGAACAGATTCGACCGCGCCGCGGGTGTCTTTGGCCACCGCGGTCGCGCGGCCGGTGATGACTGCCATCGCTGCGGCGTAGGCATCGAGTTGATCGGTCTTACCGTGGGCGTAGCGGCGCGGCAGATCGGGGGTGTTGACCTCGATCACTCGCACCCCTTCGGCGGTGAGCATCCGGGTCAACCCGGCCCCGTAGGAGGCGCTCGATTCCACTGCGGCATCCTCGACGCGGCCGAAGCCACACGCCCACTGCCACAACTGGGTGTAGCCGGCGGTGGTGGTCGGGAACTCGCGATCGGCCAGCGGGCGGCCGTCGGTGGCGACGATCGCGGCGTGGTGGGTCTGTTGATGGGTGTCGACTCCGAGTACGACCACTTGCGTGGTCACTGCTGTCTCAGCCATTCTGGCGGTGTCTCCTTCACTGCGGTGTGGGATGACCTCACCGGGGCGGGTGGACAGGACAGTGAAGAGTCACGGCCTACCAGCCAGACAGGGTCCTAATCAGGTCACACCCGCCCCGGTCCTCACAGGTCACTTGGTGCAGGTGATCGACCGGAGTTCCGGGCCGACACATCTCGCCCATGACAGCACCGTCAGCCACGAAGTAAGTCAGACCCAAACCCGGTCAACCACCCACACCCATTCTCACTGCCACGAAGGG
>NZ_JAGRQM010000054.1:0-1258 GCF_018132775.1 Gordonia sp. SCSIO 19800
TGACCTGCTTCGTGGCTGACCGTGGTGTCATGGACGAGATCTGTCGACCTCATTCCGCCGGTGATCGCCGCCGCAAACGACCTGGAGAGGCCGGGGCGGGTGTGACCTAATAAGGGCCGTGTTCGGGCGTGAGCCCGTGACTCCTCACTGTCGTGTCCACCCGCCCCGGCGAGGTCATCCAACACCGCAGTGAAGGAGACATCGCCAGAATGACCGAGACCGCAGTGGATATGCAAGTGGTCGTACTCGGAGTCGACACCCACCAACAAACCCATCACGCAGCGATCATCGACACCCTCGGCCAGCCGTTGGCCGATCAGGAATTCTCGGCCACCGCCGCCGGCTACCGGCAGCTGCTGGAGTGGGCCCGCACCCACGGCCGCCTCGAGCAGGCCGGGGTCGAATCCAGTGCCTCCTACGGTGCCGGACTAGCCCGGGAATTGACCGCGAACGGTGTCGAGGTGATCGAGATCAACGCCCCGGATGTGCGGGCGCGGCGAGCCCACGGCAAGTCCGATCAACTCGATGCCTACGCCGCGGCGATGGCGGTGCTCACCGGTCGGGCCAGCGGCCACGCCAAAGACACCTCAGGTGTCACCGAATCGATCCGAATGCTGTATGTGGCAAGGAGAATGGCGGTCGATCACCGCACCCAACTCGGTGACCAGCTACGTGATCTGTGCACCACCGCACCCGATGAATTCGCTGACCAACTCAAAACCCGCACCACCACCCCGCAGCGACTCGCACTGGTCGAATCGTGGACGGCCCCGGCGTCGTTGACCGACCCGCGTGCAGCGTTCGTGTTCGCGGCGAAGTCCATTGCCGGGCGGTATCGGCAGACCCACCGGGAGGTCACCACGCTGACCCGCGAGTTGAAGACGTTGTTGAAGGCGTTGGTGCCGACGGTGCTGGCGCTCCCTCAGGTCGGTCCGATCACTGCCGCGCGGTTGCTGATCACGATCGGGCAGAACGCCCAGCGGATGCGTACCGAAGCGACGTTCGCCAAACTCGTCGGCGTCGCGCCGTTGCCGGCCTCCTCGGGTAAGACCGTGCGTCACCGCCTCAACCGTGGCGGTGACCGTGGCGCCAACAGCGCGTTGCACATGATCGTCGTCGGACGGATCAAATCCCACGCCCCCACCCGCGCCTATCTCGCCCGTCGCGAGAACGAGAAAACGAAGAAAGAAATCATCCGATGCCTCAAACGCTACGTCGCCCGCGAACTCTACAAAGCCTTCACCACCGACCTCGGAGC
>NZ_JAGRQM010000055.1:0-1156 GCF_018132775.1 Gordonia sp. SCSIO 19800
CTAGTGGTGTGTCTCGCAATTGTCTAGCTCGTTGTTCGGTAGGCTGGGTTGATGAGTGCACCGGCAGCGTGTTTGCGGTTGACGAAAGCCGAGCGGGAGACGTTGGAAACGTTGGCGCGGGCGCAGACCGCGCCGCACCGTGAGGTGTTGCGGGCCAGGGTTTTGCTGATGGCCGCCGACGGCGAAGCGAATCGGGTGATCGCCGAGGAACTTGGGGTGACCGCGGTGACAGTGCGGGCGTGGCGCACACGTTTCGCCGAGGACGGGTTGACGAAGTTCGGGCAGGTACGAGCTGGTCGGGGCCGTAAGTCTTCGATCAGTGAGGAGAAGGTCGCCGAGATCGTGCGGTTGACCAAGACGAGCACTCCACCCGGGCATACCCATTGGTCGTGCCGCACGATGGCCGCCCATGTTGGGGTGAGTCCGGCTACCGTGCAACGCATTTGGTCTGATCTTGGGCTTAAGCCGCATCGGGTGGACACGTTCAAGGTATCCAACGATCCGCAGTTCGAAGAGAAGCTGATCGATGTGGTCGGCTTGTACCTGACACCGCCGGACAAGGCCATTGTGCTGTGTATGGACGAGAAATCACAGATCCAAGCCCTCGACCGAACCCAGCCGTCGTTGCCGATGGTCACCGGCCGTGCCGCCACGATGACCCACGACTACAAACGCAACGGCACCACCACCTTGTTCGCCGCGCTCGACGTGCTCACCGGCACGGTGATCGGACAATGCTTACCCAGACATCGCCACAGCGAGTTCATCACGTTCCTCAACACCGTTAACCGTGAAGTCCCCAAGGGATTGCAGGTGCACGTGATCCTGGACAACTACGGCACCCACAAACATCCCGAAGTCCTGCGATGGTTGGAGCGGCACAAACGTTTTCACTTCCATTTCACCCCGACCTCGTCGTCGTGGCTCAACCAGGTCGAACGCTGGTTTCGGGAGTTGACCGACAAGAACATCCGCCGTGGGATCTTCGCCAGCGTGCCCGACCTCATCGAGAGCATCGAGGAATACCTCAACGCCCACAACGACAACCCGACACCATATGTCTGGACCGCAACCTCCAGGTCGATCCTGGCCAAGGTCGCCCGCGCCCGCGCCGCACTCGAACAAGGAGTTAGCTAAAACCGAGACACACCACTAG
>NZ_JAGRQM010000056.1:0-1094 GCF_018132775.1 Gordonia sp. SCSIO 19800
ACTCCGCGGCCGGGCCGGTCGAGTTGAACGTTCCTCGTGACCGTGAGGGCACGTTCACCCCACGCTTGGTACCGAAGGGTTCCCGCCGGCTCGGCGGCCTCGATGACATGATCATCTCGCTGTATGCCGGCGGCATGACGTTGCGCGACATCCAGCATCATCTGGCCTCGACGATCGGCACCGATCTGTCGCATGAGACGATCTCGAAGATCTGCGACGAGGTCCTCGACGCGGTCGATGAATGGCAGAACCGGCCGCTGAAGGCCTTGTATCCCGTCATCTACCTCGACGCCCTGGTGGTGAAGGTCAAAGACGGCGGTCATGTCCGAAACAGGCACGCCCACATAGCTATTGGTGTTGACATGGCCGGCGTCAAGCATGTGCTGGGCATCTGGATACAAGCCGAGGAAGGCGCGAAGTTCCGGGCCGGGGTGTGTGCGAATCTGGCCAACCGCGGCGTCAAGGACGTGCTCATCGTGTGCTGCGACGGGTTGACCGGGTTCCCCGAAGCGATCGAGGCGACCTGGCCATTGGCCACGGTGCAAACATGTGTGGTGCATCTGATCCGCAACTCGATGCGGTTCGTGAACTACAAGGACCGCAAAGACGTCGCGCGGGCGATCAAACCGATCTACACCGCCCCCGACGCCGAGACCGCCCGCCGCGAATGGGAAGCCTTCCGAGACTCCGAACTGGGGACCAAATACCCGAGTGCCGCAGCAGCTTTCGACCGAGCGTGGGACCGGTTCATTCCGTTCTTGGCGTTCCCGCCCGAGCTCCGCAAAGTCATCTACACCACCAACTCGATCGAGTCGCTGAACTACCAGCTCCGCAAGGTCATCAAGAACCGGGGACACTTCCCCAACGATCTCGCGGCGCGCAAACTGCTGTGGCTGGCGATCTGCGACATCGAGGACAAACGTGCCCGGCAACGCGAGAAGGAACGCGGCAAGCCCGCCGCCACGCGCAGAGCCCCCGGCAGGCTCGTCGAGGGCCAAGTCGTGACGAACTGGAAACAGGCCCTCGGGCAACTAGCCCTGGCCTACCCCGACCGCATCGAACCCCACCTCAACTAGACCCAACCAGCAACCACA
>NZ_JAGRQM010000057.1:0-993 GCF_018132775.1 Gordonia sp. SCSIO 19800
TGAACCGCCCCGGGTCTGTCGGAGGCTCTCGAACCTGTGAAGGATGGAGAGCATGGCAGCACCACGCAAGTACAGTGAGGAACTCAAGGACCGGGCCACCCGGATGGCATGTGAAGCGCGACGAGATCCCGATTCGTCGAGAGGTGCGATCAAGCGGATCGCCGATCAGCTCGGAGTCCATCCCGAGGCGTTGCGCAATTGGGTTCGTCAGGCCGAGATCGACGGCGGGGTCCGCCCGGGCACCACGAGTGAGGACGCTGACCGCATCGCGGCGTTGGAGCGGGAGAACCGTGAACTGCGGCGAGCGAACACGATCTTGAAGCAGGCTTCGGCTTTCTTTGCGGCGGAGATCGACCGCCCACAGCGCTGATCGTGGAGTTCGTCGCGGCTCACCGCGATGAACACGGAGTCGATCCGATCTGTGCGGCATTGCGCGATACGTCCGCCCAGATCGCTCCGTCCACGGTACGAGCCCACCTGAGCCCCCAGAAGACCGAGGCGCCTCGTGTGGTGCGTGACCGGGAGCTCCTTACCCAGGTCCGCGCGGTGCATGCCGACAACCTCGGCGTCTACGGTGCCCGCAAGGTGCATGCCCAATTGCGCAGACAGGGCCATAGTGCTGCCCGCTGCACCGTCGAGCGATTGATGAAAGCCGATGGGCTGCAAGGGATAGCGAGACTCAAGACACGCAAGACCACGCGCAGCGAGGGAGCTGAAACACCCCGGCCGGCTGACCGGGTCAACCGTCAGTTCACCGCGGCGGCACCGAACGCGTTGTGGGTGGCGGACCTGACCTACATCCGCACCCACTCGGGCTGGGTGTACGCGGCGTTCGTCCTGGACGTGTTCTCGCGGATGGTCGTCGGCTGGCAGGTCTCGACCACCATGCACACCGACCTCGCCCTCGACGCCCTGAACATGGGATTGTGGGCACGGTCGCGTGCCGGCCACGACGTGGCCGGGCTGATCCACCACTCCGACCGCGGAGTGCAA
>NZ_JAGRQM010000058.1:0-828 GCF_018132775.1 Gordonia sp. SCSIO 19800
CGAGGACGGTTTCGATCTCCCCCAACTCGATCCGCTGCCCCCGCAACTTCACCTGAAAATCAACACGACCCACATACTCCAACTCACCCACACCACTCCACCGCACCCGATCACCCGTCCGATACAACCGCACACCCACCCCACCAAACGGATCCGCCACAAACCGCTCCGCAGTCAACCCCGCCCGCGACGCATACCCCCGCGCCACCTGCACACCACCCAGATACAACTCACCCACCACACCCACCGGCACCGGACGCAACCGCGAATCCAACACCCACACCGACACATTCGGCACCGCCCGACCAATCGGCACCACCACCTCACCACCCGACACCACATACGACGTCACATCCACCGCCGCCTCCGTCGGCCCATACAAATTCACCACCCGCACCCCCGGCACCAACCCCCGCAACCCCTCCACCGCACCCACACCCAACGCCTCACCCGAACAAAACACCTGACGCAACGACCCCAACCCCGAACCCAACCCGCCCGAACCCCGCAGCACCGACTCCTGCGGCACCGACTCCCCGAGAGCATCCACAAACACCGACAACATCGACGGCACAAAATGACACACCGACACCCCGAACCGCTCCACCACCGACGCCACATACCACGGATCCCGATGACCACCCGGCTCCGCCACCACCACCGAAGCACCAACCATCAACGGCCAGAACAACTCCCACACCGACACATCAAACGACACCGGCGTCTTCCACAACACCACATCCCGCCGCTCCAACCCGAACAACGACTGCATCCACCCCAACCGATTCACCACCGCAGCCTGCGACACCGTCACACCCTTCGGCCGAC
>NZ_JAGRQM010000059.1:0-805 GCF_018132775.1 Gordonia sp. SCSIO 19800
CCACTGCTCCCTGAGCCTGGATATTTCACTGATGTTGCTGGTGTTCGGCGTGTGATACGCGAAAGTGCCTGTCTGCCTTGTGATTATTGATTCACCACAAACAAATAGTCACAAGAAGAAAGGCACCTCGCAGGTGAAGAATAACGTGTATCCCGAGTTGACGGTGGACCCCACGCGCACTGAGTCGGTGCTGACGACCTCGGGAGCGGTGTTGCTGACGAAAACCGTGCAGGTCTCGGGCCTGGGAGCCGAGCTGACCGCGGCGATGGCGCCGTGGCGGACCGCGGCCACGGTCCATGATCCGGCCAAGATCGTGCTGGATATAGCGCTCACCTTGGCGACCGGTGGTGACTGTGTGGCCGATGTGGCCACCGTCCGGGCTCAGCCACAGTTGTACGGGCAGGTGGCCTCTGATCCGACGATTTCGCGGGTGATCAGCAGGCTGGCTACCGATGTCGAGGCGGTCAGTACCGCGATCAGCGCGGCTCGCGCCGCGGCGCGGGAACGGGTGTGGAGCATTGCCCGCCCGTTGGAGGGCACTGCGGGCAGCATCGATGGCGGGCTGGTGACCGTTGATCTCGATGCCACGACCGTGACCGCCGGCTCGGCCAAAGAACAGGCCCAGAAAACGTATAAGCGGGTGTTCGGGCATTCCCCGATGTGTTCGTTCGTCGACCACGGCGCCTTCGGCACCGGGGAAACACTGAACCTGGACCTGCGGCGTGGAGGTGCCTCACCCAAAGGTGCGGACATGCACATCGCGGCCCTCGAGGCGGCGTTGGCCCAGCTGCCCGCCGCTGAACGC